>JBFYRY010000217.1:0-6898 GCA_041302025.1 Chloroflexota bacterium
CATTCATGCTGTCACTGCCAGAGGTTTTGAAATCAAGGTCGCTCTCTTTGTACTCGCTTGCAGCATCAATTTCCTTTGGTAGGTCGCAACTTAGGTTAAATAGTGAATGGGGAGTAGAGAACAGCATCGGCAGTCACTTCACAGTGACTGCCGATTTTTTATTATCACATTCTTACTTCAACCCAAACGAAGCGTTGATCTCGGCGCGGATGGAGATCTGCCCTGTGCTGAGAGGTCCATCCTCTTGCGTGGATGCTTCACCGCCAGCGGGAGCCACGTTTTGAACAACGTTTTGCGACCACTGGTTTTGGTTGGAGGAGTAACCATACCACCACCAACCTCCATATTGGAAATGGGAGGATGTGCTTTCGTTGATGGTCAAAACACAGGCAATACCGGAACCCGCCGCGCCGGAGAGAGCCTCCGCTTTTTCCGCCGCGGCTTTCATGGCAAGTTCACGCGCCTGGTCGCGGTATTTCCGTAATTCGCTCGTATAGAACTGAACATCCACAACCTGGTTGGCGCCCGCCTGAAAGGCGGCGACAATCGCATCGTTCGCCTTGTTCACGTCACGCATGGTGACCTCGATGATGTTGTAGATCCGATAGCCCTTGATACGGAGTGAGTCGTAATCCTCATACAACGGCTCGACCATGTACCAGTCGGTGGCAATGTCCTTCGGCTCGATGCCAAGCGATTTCAATGCCCTGACGACGCTGTTGATCGTGGCGGAATTCCGAGCCTGCGCCTCCTTCGCGGATCTGCCGTTTGATTGCACGCCCAATTTGATCAGCGCGCGGTCGGGAGTGACATTGACCACCGCCGTCCCGTTCACCAGAATTGAGCGGCTGTGATCGCAGACGGCTGGGGCAGTCTGCTGGGTTGGTATTGCCGTGGGGGATGGCGTGGATGCATGGGCGGTGAAACTTGGAGCGCCGAGGCTGAAAAGAACGAAGATCAACACGCAGGCGAGGATGGTATTGACGATGGTTGGAAACTGTTTCATGGGAATCTCCTGTTGTGCAAAAAGGTATCTTGCTCAACATCATATTCCCGCAGTGTGTCAGAGATGTGTCAGGTTGCAGGCAGTTAAGGGGCAAAATGGATCAATCGTTCCCAGCATTTGGAGACGTTGATTTCTGCGGCAGGCAAAAGATTATCGTTGTTCCCTGCCCCTCGATGCTTGACGCAGAGATCTTCCCGCCATGAGCCGTGACCAGCGCGCGCGCAATGGCAAGTCCCAACCCCGTGCCGCCGCTGATCCGGTCGCGCGAAACTTCGACGCGGTAAAAGCGGTCGAAGATGAACGGTACATGTTTTGCGGGGATACCGATCCCCGAATCGCTGACGGAACATTCAACGCCATCTTCCTTTGGTTTGATGGTGACAGTCACAACCGAATGTGGAGGGGCATGGCGGATGGCGTTATCGAGCAGGTTATTAAGGACTTGCGATATCCGATCCGGGTCGGCATGGACAGGCACAGGCTGTGAAGCCCCGACCACCTGAAGTTCCACATGCCGGCGCGATGCCATCAAACGCATGGTTTCGCAACGCATCCCTGCCAGTTCCATCAAATCCATTTCCTGGATATTCAACGGGAGCGAGCCTGCATCTGCGCGGGTCAACACCAGCAGGTCGTTGACTATGCGGATCAGGCGGTCCGTTTCACGCATCATCGATGACAACAGCGAACTGCGACCTTCGACGTCGTCCATTGCCCCGTCTTCGAGTGTCTCAATGGTACCTTTGATGACGGTGAGCGGAGTCCGCAGTTCGTGAGTGACATCGGCTATGAACGCCTTTTTCGTTTCATCGGATCGGCGCAGGTTTGCGATCATCTCATTGAATGTCCGGCTGACATGATGAAGTTCTGAGACCTTCGTGTCCGTCGAAACGGTTCGAGAGAGATCGCCTTGTGAAACGGCAATCGCGGCATCCGCCAATCCCTCCAGCGGAGTTGAAATTTTTCGCGCCAACAGTCCGCCTGTAATAACGGCAAGCAGGAATGCGGTCGCAATCGCGCCGAGCAATTGCAGGATCAAACGCAAGGGAAGACCCGCCCTGGGCAAGGGTGTGGCGATGTAAACGATCCCCGTGACCTGCCCCGATGAATTCTGGATGGGTGCGGCGGCATACAGGACGCGCTGGCTTCCGATCACACTGCGGATCGCCGTGGTGGGAGTCCCATTCAGCGCCGATTCGATTTCAGGACGCCGGATCAATTCGCGGGGCGGAATCGAAGCGGATTGTTCCGCAGTCGGCAGTTGGATCATTTCGTCCGATAGAGGCAATCCGAGGATGACCGCGCCGCTTTCCCCGATCAGCCGCGTGTGAATGCCCGGTAGAACGTTCGATGTCTGCGAATATGGCTCAACAGGCAGGGCGGGCAGGGTTGAGTCCAGCAAGCCTGCCGCGATGAGTTTTGCCTGAGCGAGAAGGTTTTCGCGTTGTGTGTTGATGTAAAGAGTGCCGACCGCAAGCCACATCAACGCGGCGGTAATTGTCATGCCAACGGTCAGCACGATCAGATAATTTACAGAGAGGCGCGTTCGAATGGTTTGCATCAATTGATCCGATATCCAAGACCGCGTACGGATTCGATGCAATCCGCCTCAGATGAAACAGCACGGAGTTTTGCGCGCAGGCGTTTGACTGCGCTATCCACGGCGCGCGTATCGCCGACATATTCATAGCCCCAGGCTTGTTCCAACAACCGCTCACGCGTCAGGACCCGTCCGGGGTTGACCAGCAGGCGATGGAGCAGGTCAAACTCGAGACGGGTCAACTCGATGGACGAATCGCCGACCAGGACGGTGCGCTGTTCGACATCCATCAACAGATTTCCGGGACCGCGCAACAATGAGGAAAGTTCGGATTTGCCGTCCTTTTGAGCGCGGCGAAGCACGGCTTTAATGCGCGACATCAACTCACGGACGCTGAACGGCTTGGTAACGTAATCATCTGCACCGATCTCAAGACCGAGCACGCGGTCAACCTCCTCCCCGCGTGCCGTGATCATGATGACCGGCACACTGCTGGATTTGCGAAGTTCGCGGCAGACATCGAGACCATCCACCTCGGGAATCATGAGATCCAGCAGGATCAAATCGGGCTGATATTCACGGGCAAGCCTCAACGCTTCACGCCCATCCGCCGCAACCTGTACATCATACAGGGCTTTGCGGAGGTTGTAGGCGATCAGGTCTGTGACGGATGGTTCGTCATCCACAACCAGAATACGATGCGGCATATACGGGAGCATATCACAAATTTGTGGCAGGATTGTGTCAGCAAGTCTGACAAAAGCCTGCATTATAATGAAACCGTCAATCAATCCCTTATGGAGGTATAAATGATTAACTTCATCATCTGGATCATTTTCGGCGCACTGGCGGGCTGGGTCGCCAGCATTCTCACAGGCAAGAACCGTAAAATGAATGGGATTGCCAATGTTGTCATCGGCATTTTCGGCGCCTTTATCGGCGCGGGGATCATGAGCGTATCAGGCATTCAGGTACCAGATCCCATCAGCTTCATGGGCTTTGTCATTGCTGTGGGCGGCGCCGTGGTTTTGATCATCGCGATGGGATTGGTCCGCAGGTAATTCCATCCATGCCTAAACTCATCATCCTTACACATGACCCGAATCAATATCTCGACCTCCTCCAGCAGGCTGGTCTGCCGGATCTGGAGATCGTCACCGACCCCGCTGAATGCGACATCGTCCTCGGCGAGCCGCGCCTGATCCGGGATGCGCTTCCGCTTCTTTCTCACATGAAGTGGGTCCAGTCCATTTATGCTGGAGTCGAACCTTTGGTGGATCCCTCCCAACGCCGCGACTACCTCCTTACCAACGCACGCGGCGTGTTCGGCGAGTTGATGTCTGAGTATGTGTTCGGGTACATGCTCGCACATGAAAAGAAGATATTCGAGCGCTTTCAGGCGCAACAAGCGCTGAAATACGACCGTTTTGAATCGGGTGTGTTGCGCGGCAAAACTCTCGGTCTGCTGGGCGTGGGTTCGATCGGAGCGCACCTGGCAGGGACAGCGAAGCACTTCGGGATGAAGGTTTGGGGATATACAAAAGAGTCGGAAGCAAGCACACACGTAGACAAATATTTCCACGGGAATGATCTGCTGAAATTCGCCCAGGGCTTGGATTATCTCGTGGTTATCCTCCCGAAAACAGATGACACAAACAAGATCGTGGATGCAAACCTGCTCAATGCCCTGCCCCCTCACGCATTGATCGTCAATGTGGGACGCGGGAATGCAGTGGATGAACCCGCTTTGGCGGAGGCGTTAACCCAAAACAGGATCGCGGGTGCGGTGCTGGACGTCACTGTACAGGAGCCGCTCCCGGAGGGACATCCCTTCTGGACGACACCGAATCTGCTGTTGACCTTCCATACATCCGCGATGAGTTATCCGGAAGATATGGTGACGTTGTTCACCGGGAATTATCGTCTTTATATCAAAGGCAGGCCGTTGAAGCATGGGGTTGATTTCGAGAGAGGGTACTAAAGGCATATAATGCGGAACGAAGTGAAACATCTCGACATCGACGAACAAGACACTTTACCAAGTTTATCCTGAGCGCAGTCGAATGACTCAAGGCGATGTATACGAAGGGAGATGATATGAAACGCACATACATTTTCGTCACAGCGGGGCTGGTCGTCATTGCCGCAGTCCTTGGGATTGGGTACTACCGATCCGCACAGCAGAAAAGCCAGGAGGTGATCTACCTCGCGGTGGTGGGACCGTTGTCCACGGTGCGCGGGGAGGTCATGCTGAACGGCGTACAAATGTATCTGGACGAGATCAACTCCACGGTCGGCGGGAAGCGGATCGAGATCCTGGGATATGACGACGAGAACAACGTCGATATCGCAGAACAGAAGGCGCTCGAAATCGCGCAGGATCCCAGAAAACCCCTGATCGTGCTGGGACATCGCGGCAGTGACCAATCACTGCGCGGCGGCGCAGTCTACAAACAATATCAGATCCCGGCGATCACCGCCTCTGCCCCATCACCTTCTGTAACCCTGGGCAACGAATGGTATTTCAGCGCCATCATCGAAAACACCAGCCAGGGACATTTCATCGCCCATTATGCAAAAGATGTTCTGGGGTACGAAAATATCACTGTGATCTATCAGGATAACGACTACGGCGGGACATTGGGCAGGGCTGTCCTGGAGCAGGCGCGCAAACTGGGCACGAACGTCGTTTACGAAATCGGCTACGAAAACATATCGGACAAGGAACAACGCTGGGCGCAATTCCCGCAAATCATCAGCGATGTGCTCGCGCTCGAAGACCCGGGGATCGTTGTCCTTGCCCTGGGAGATGAGGATGGCGCCCAGTTCGTGAAGGGATTCCGCGATGAGAGACTGGAACTTCCGATCATGGAAGCGCTCATCACACAGACCTTTAATGACACCATCAATACCCTGACCGGAGGAAACCGTGCGGCGTTCCTTCAAAACGTCTGGACGACACAGCATCTCATTTACGATACCGGCAACAAGATCGCACAGGGATTTCAGGAAAAGTATATAAACAAATTCGGCGTCGAGCCCGACGCCACCGCCGCCGCCTATTACGATGCCGCCCTGATCGCGGTTAAAGCCATCCGCGACACACAGGTGGACGGCAAAACCCCGGAACAGGACCGTCAAAAGATACGCGAGTACCTGAGCGGGATCACCAGGTTAAACCCTGACCTGCGCGGCGCAACCGGTTATCTCTATTTCAACGCGGAAACCCGCAGTGCCGTCAAACCCGTCCCCATCGGCATCTACGACAGCGGAAAACTGATCTCCGCGCCGATACAATTGCAAGCCATCCCGAACATCGAACTGGTGCGCGACCTGCCGGGAGAGTTAAGCAAGGGGAATATCTTCCGGATCGACGGGAATTATTTCTATAAAACACAGGTGGTATATACGGGGATAGACCTCAACGAGGTCAGCAATCTGGACGTAAAGAACTCGACGTTCACCGCCGACTTTTATATCTGGTTCCGTTATGAAGGCGCCTTCGACGAATCGAAGGTCGAGTTTGTGAATGCGGTCAGTCCCGTCACGCTGGGGAATCCCATTGCACAGGATACATACAACGGACAGACCTATCACGCCTACCGCGTCAAAGCGGACTTCAAAAGCAACTTCAATTTCAGGGCATATCCGTTCGACAAACAGACGCTGAACATCACCATCCGCAACCGCGACCTCACCCGCGAACAAATGACCTTTGTGCGCGATGACCTGCGCCTGCTCAACAACCAGGCGCTCAAGGAGCAGTTGAACAAGGTCATCGTCGGCGGCTGGGAAGTGATCGACGTCAAAATCTACAGCGATGTACTACGGAGCGACTCGACGCTGGGCAATCCGCGCCTGAGCAATGCGGGGGTCGAATATTCGGTATACAACGTGGATACGACCATCAAACGCGATGCGGTCAACTTCAGTATCAAGAATCTCTTCCCGATCGTCGCCGTCCTGGTGCTTGCCTACCTGGCATTCTTCATCCCTGCCAGCGAGTTCGGGATGCGCGTTTCGCTGGGTATCAATGCCATCATGACCACCGCCTTCTTCAGCCTGAAAGTCTCAAGCGACCTGCCGCCGATCGGCTATCTCGTTTCGCTTGAATACATTTTCTTCATGACCTACAGCCTGGCGATCTTTGTCATCGTCGTTTCACTGATCACACACATCGCCATCAAACACGAACGGATCGCACACATCAAGCGCCTCGACTGGGCGGGACGCATCATCTTCCCTCTCGCCATCGCCGGCACAGCCTATTGGATCTCAACGATCATCGCAGGAGCCTAAGCCATGTCACCCACACTCGCCGACATCCAGCAAGCCGCGGAACGCATCAAACC
>JBFYRY010000414.1:0-2599 GCA_041302025.1 Chloroflexota bacterium
CGGTAGGAGCACCAGTTACAGGTAAAGCCAATGATTGTAGGTTCAAATTGTTCACTCATGTCTGTCTCCTGTTATGCGCCCACGAGATTGACGTCCATCAGCAGGCCATCGATCTGTGCAAGAATCTGTTCGTTGCTGAAGCCCGTGCCGCTGATGGCGCCCGCAGGGCAGGCCGCCACGCAGGTACCACATCCCTGGCAAAGCGCCGGGTTGATCTCACTGACCATACGGTCTTCATGGAACAGGATGGCATTGAACGGGCAAAGATTGTTACATATGCGGCAACCAGAGCACTGTTCCTGGTTGATACTGGCTTTGATCGGTTCGAGTACCACTTCCTTCTGCAGGATCTTATCGAGCACGCGTGCCGAAGCCGCGGCACCTTGCGCCACACTGGATGGAATATCCTTCGGTCCCTGGGCACAACCCGCGATGTAAATGCCCTCGGTCATTGTCGCAACGGGATCGAGTTTCGGATGCTTTTCCGTGAACCAGCCATCCATTGAGCAGGAGATACCAAACAACTTGCCTACATCCTTTGCATCGTAGCGCGGTTGTAATCCGCTGGAGAGGATCACCATATCCACAGGAATTCGTCTTTGCTTGCCTATCAGTGTATCTTCCGTCTGGATGATGAGTTTGCCCTTTTCGTGTTCATTGCGCGCCGCGTCTGTGACCTCCGCCACTTTGCCGCGCACGAACAAGGTTCCTTCTTCGAGCACGCGCTGGTAGAACTCATCATAGGCTTTGTAAGCCGTGCGCATGTCAATGTAGAAATTATAGACCGTTGCGCCCGTCCGTTCGTGGACGAGATGTGCGAACTTCAATCCCTGCATACAGCAGATGACCGAGCAATAGTTGTTGAAGTTCTTGTCGCGCGAACCCACGCAATGGATGATACCCACCGATTTTGGCGTGGTCTTTCCATCGCGCAGGACGATATCGCCGTTGGTCGGTCCTGCCGCATTGCTCAGACGCTCGAACTCCAAACTTGTGAACACATTCGGCAAACGTCCGTAGCCGTAGTTGCTCACGCGCCGCGCGTCGAACAGGTCATAACCAGTTGCAAGGATGATGTTGCCCACTTCGATGTTGATATATTCATCCTTTTGATTGAAATCTATCGCACCCGTCGGGCAGAATTTTTCACATGCCTTGCACGTACCTTTGAGGAAGTACGTGCAGTTCTCCTTGTCCATCACAGGATATTTCGGTACGGCTTGCGCAAACGGCGTATACACCGCCTTGCGATACCCGAGTCCTGCCTCGTACACGTCATCGATCACTTTCTTGGGGCATTTCTCCTGGCAGATACCGCAACCCGTGCATAACGGTTCATTGATGAAACGCGCCTTCTTCTTGATCGTCACGTTAAAACTACCGACAAAACCCGTAACACTCATCACCTCACTCCACGTCAACAGTGTGATGTTCGGGTGCGTCCCCGCCTCTACCATGCGCGGCGTGAGGATACACGCCGAACAATCCAGCGTGGGGAAGGTCTTGTCGAACTGCGCCATGTGCCCGCCAATGGATGGTTCGCGCTCAACGAGATAGACATGGAAACCCGCATTTGCAATTTCAAGCGCGGATTGGATTCCCGCAATGCCGCCGCCCACCACCAACGTGTTCGGATTGATCGGGACTTTCAGATCCTCGAGCGCAGCATTCTCGATCACACGCGACACCGTGCCTGATATCACCGCCTTGGCTTTTGCCGTAGCGACAACTTTATCTGTATGCACCCATGAGACCTGTTCGCGGATCGAGGCCATTTCCACCAGATACGGGTTTAATCCCGCGTTCTTTGCCGCCGTGCGGAAGGTCTTCTCGTGCAGGTGGGGCGAACAAGCCGCAACGACAACGCGAGTCAGACCAAGTTCCTTGATGTCCTTCTCGATCAACTCCTGCCCGAGGCTGGAGCACATGAACTTGTAATCGCGCGCAATGACCACACCCTGGTGCCCAAGTTTGTCCGCCGCCCAATTGGCGACATCCACCACATCCACCACACCGGCAATATTCGAGCCGCAGTGACAGACATAGACGCCGATTTTTTCCAGTTTCTTTGGGCAGTCCCTCATCCTTCTTGCGCGGCGCAGACGGTTCCTGTGTGACAGGTACTTCCACGCCGATATTTGCCAGCGCATTCCGTGAACTGACCAGTTCCACACCGATGCCCAATTCGCCGGGTTCCCTGCCAAACGCCAGCCCCATTAACTGTGTGAAGAACAGGATCGGCATGTGATAGTCTGAGCCGAAGAAATGGTTCATCTCGTTCTGGTAGGCATCCACGTTCATCTGGCACATCGGGCAGACGGTCGCCATCAAGTGCGCGCCGCGTTCATCTGCGTCAGACACGAGCCGTCGGATCAGCTCAAAGGCGGTTTCAGGTCCGATCTGGGTCATGTGTCCGCCACAACATTCCGATGTGAGCGGGTAATCGATCACATCAGCGCCCAGCGCTCGTAACACATCATCCAATTCGGTGGGATGTTCATGATCGGTCCAGCGATGTTTGTAATCGGGACGCGGCAACATGCAACCCATGTACGGCGCCACTTTGAGTCCCTTTAGCGGGCGGACCACCTTACTGCGA
>JBFYRY010000027.1:0-20338 GCA_041302025.1 Chloroflexota bacterium
GATTCCTGATCCTGTTTGGCTATCAGGCGTAACAAGTCATTTCACTTGTTACGCTTTTTTGGCACCTGAACGTAACAAGTCAGGACTTGTCCAACCCTCCTAACAGCAAGTCAATGGTGAGTTGATCGAGTCGCTCGTATCGCAAGCCGCGTGCGCTAATGGCTTTGCGGTCAAAGGGTTGGGCTTTGAGCGCACTGGCTTTTTTAGCAGAGTATTTTCCGAAATACTGGGTCATTGAACCGTCGTCAGCGTTGACTTCTGCGAGAAGCTCCTGAATTTCCTTGTCCGCGTTGAATTGGGCGGCTTTTTCTTTCAACATGAGGTAGGTCCGCATGCAGCCGCGGGCGAAGTCTTTGACGCCTTCGAAGTCTTCAGTGCGATAGGCATGTGCATCAAAATGGCGGGAGCCATCATATTTGACGTCTTCTAGGAATTTGACCAGATAGAAGGCGGCTTTGATGTCACGTGAGCCAAAGCGCAGGTCCTGGTCATAGCGGCCGGGATACTGGTCGTTCAGGTCAATGTGGAAGAGTTTGCCCGCTTCCCAAGCCTGGGCGACGCCGTGCATAAAGTTGATGCCTGCCATGTGTTCGTGCGCAACTTCAGGGTTGACGCCGACCATCTCAGGATGGTCGAGGGTTGAGATGAAAGCCAGCATATGACCGGTGGTGGGGTTGTAGATGTCGCCGCGCGGTTCGTTGGGTTTGGCTTCGAGGGCGAATTTCAGATCATACTTTTTATCGAGTGCATATTCGCAGAAGAAGTTCATGGCTTCGCGATTGCGTTTGATGGCGTCGACAGCACTCTTGGATGAATCAGTCTCGGTGCCTTCGCGTCCGCCCCAGAAGACGTAAATCTTGGCGCCAAATTCGACACCCAGATCAATGGCATTCATGGTCTTCTGGATGGCGTAGGCGCGTACCTTCGGGTCGTTGGATGTGAAAGCGCCATCTTTGAAAATGGGATCACCAAACAGGTTGGTGGTTGCCATCGGCACGACCAAACCGGTGTCAGCCAGCGCCTTGCGGAAATCCTTTTTGATGACGTCGGCTTCGGCGGGTGTGGCATCGATCGGGATCAGGTCGTTATCGTGGAAGTTGACACCGTACGCGTCGACTTCGCCGAGCAGGTAGACCAATTCGGCAGGGGTCTTGTGCCCACGAACGGCGGAACCGAACGGGTCTGCGCCGCGATTGCCGACTGTCCATAGGCCGAAAGTGAATTTGTTTTCAGGTTTTGGGGTGTAGTCTGACATGGAATGCTCCTTGTTTTTTGAGCTTTCATTTTTTGCAGGTAAGTCCGATCAACTGATTAAACAAGCTGGTTTGCATCAAAGTAAAGAGTTGTCATCGTATAGCATGATTAATCTCTAAAAATAGTCCTGATTGCGGCGACGACTTCTTTTGCCAATGTAGCATGCCCGTTCTGGTCAAGATGCAGTCCTTCATCAAGGCTTGGCTGCAAATATTCTGCCGTATCAAGAAACGAACAACCTTTTGTTTGACTGACCTGGTAAAGATAAACACTTAATGATCTGGATTTGGGATATGCATTTTCAAAGACTTCGCGACCAACAGCATCCAGCGTTCCAATAGGAGGAGGAGTCAATAAAAGAATTTGCGGAGCCTGATTGCCTGTGCCCGCATGGCTTATTTGTATGATGTCGATCAGTCTGCCCACTCCTGCAGCAATATCAAATGGAGCCAGAGAAAAGCGCTTCTTTAGATTATTGGTTCCCAGCATAAGGACAACAAGATCCAGCGGCTTGTGACTTTCCAAGCAGGGAGACAAATACGTTTTGCCATTTTTGTGTTCCTCAATCGGATCATCCCAGACAGTGGTACGACCGCTCAGTCCCTCCTCGATCACGTAATATGAACTGCCAAGAATAGTCTGCAGCCGGCCAGTCCAGCGTACATGCCGTGGGAAGCGATCTCCAGATCCAGAGATCCAGCCCCATGTGTTGGAGTCACCATAGCAAAGTATGGTTCTCAATCGACACCGCCTTCCAACGAGTTTATGGTCACTTTGCCAAAGCTGGCAGCAACGTGATGTGCAACCAGCATGCAGGAGCCTTCCTTTAGTGCTGCTGGATGTCCAATGGCTGTTATATCCCAGGCAAGTGGCTCTGTTTCCCCGGCTTTCCAGACCTTCAGACAATATTGGCTTTCACCGGTTTCGCTTGTTTTTACCTGTGTTTTGAATATATATTCCGTGTGCAATTCAAGCGTATAAGGTTTTTGTGTCATCATATTAAAGTCAGGGTCAAAAAAATTCAGCAGTCCGCCCTTATCATGAAATATGCAATACCAGCTGATCGCCCCATAAGGACCCGGTCCAAAAGCGGGTTGATCGCTCGCGTAGGGGTCACTCCCCCAATCTGAATGTCCCTTCCATCGCAGGACCACCCCAACTCCCGCATGGATACTGGGATATTGATAGCAGGTAGCGTTGATGCCATGTATTGTGATCGGGACCACAACTTCATAATCCTTCCAGGACATATCACCCAGAGCAAGTAAACGGTCATAGCCAATTTCAAACGGCGATACTTTTCCTTTGCCCATTGTCCATAACCCGTCAATGGGCTGAGCCGCATCATGAATATTTGGTTGCTTATCCCATTCGATGCAATAGGGTAGCGGTCGTGGAGTTTTACTATACTCCACGAGTACAGATTGTGTCGTGCTTTGGCCCCTTTCATCCACAGCGACAATAATAATCGTGTTATCCCCCGATCTCATATGGCTGCTATCAATATCGATATTGAAATCGCCCACTCCCACCAACCGCCGTTGGTCTGGACCGATGCTCAGATCCTGGTAGCCGGTTTCGTTCAGCGAATACTGCAGCTTCTGTAGTGTATGGGTACTCTGAACACGTCCCAGGATATTAACCCACTTCTGTGGTAATCCGTTATGGCCAAAGGCTTGGTGATTCCCGTACCATAGGATAATTTTTGAAGCCGCATCATCAGCCATGGTTTTTTCCGATCAATTCTGCTGGTGCCGAATGGTTTGAAGAAAAACATCCACCTGACTTTTAGTAGGCAACGATTCTTGCGCGCCCCGCCGGGTAACGGAAAGAGCGGCTACAGCATTGGCGTACTTGACCGCCGCCTCCAGTTCATCCCCGCGCGCCAGTCCAAATGCCAGCGCCCCATTGAAGGCATCGCCAGCAGCTGTCGTGTCCACTGCATTTACTGTGGGAGCTGAAATGATCCGTGACGAAGAGCCGCTCATTAAAACACCACGTTTACCCAAGGTAATAATGATATTTTTAATACCAGGACTTGATGGTATGGCTGGTAGCAGATCGTGGCTACTCGCAAGGTCCAGCCCCAGGATATGGGCTGCCTCTTTTTCATTGGGTGTGAAGGTTGTCACTTTTTCCAAAATCGAGGTCGGAATGGATTTTGCAGGAGCAGGATTCAAGATTACGTGCACATGATGTCGGCAGGCAATCTCCACAGTAGCGGCGACCGTTTCCATTGGGATTTCCAACTGGATCAAGACACAATCAACATCCTTTATGATGCCTTCTGCCGCCAGAATATGTGCAGGAGCTAGCATCGCGTTTGCTCCCGGGATCACCGCGATCATGTTTTCTCCATCCTGCCCAACCATGATAAGCGCAACACCTGTAGGCACATTGTTATACTTGATGACATGATCTACATTAATGTGGTCGGTTTGAAACGCAACCAAAGCCTGTTGACCGTAGGCATCATCCCCAATCGATGTAATAAAAGTAACATCCGCGCCGAGCCGGGCAGCTGCGACAGCCTGGTTTGCACCCTTCCCACCAAGCGATGTCATGAGTTCACCGCCAAGCACAGTTTCCCCTTTCTCCGGCAGATGGGACAGGCGTGCAGCCAGATCCATATTCGTGCTTCCGATCACGACAACTTTATTTGCCATAATTTCTCCAGCAATGATGCCGACCTACCCCTTCAGCGCGCCATCAATGAATCCCTGTATGATCTTCTCGCGGAAAAGAAGATATACCGAGACCACGGGAATGGAAGCGATGGTCAGCGCAGCCATCAGGGTTGTGTAACTCACGGTTCTCTCACCTTGGAAGGTATTCAACCATAAGGGAATCGTCTTATATTCTTCACCTGTTAGCAGTACAAGCGCAAAACCAAACTCATTCCAGATTGCCAGAAAACTCAGGATCGCGGCGGTGGCTATGACCGGGGTACAGATGGGCAGGATGATATTGATCAACATCTGGGGAAAGGTGGCACCGTCGATATAAGCTGCTTCTTCCAACTCTGTGGGAATGGAGTGAATATAGCCCTCGATGAGGAAGATTGCCTGGGATAGACCAAAGGCAGTGTAGGGTAGCAACAAAGTAAAACGGTTGTTGATCATGCCCATCTCGTTGAACTGGATAAACACTGGGACCAACAAGCCATACAGCGGGACCAACAAGCCAAACAGGAAGAAGGCATAGAGCAGGTTCCTGCCCGGGAACTTGTACCGTGCAAGAAAATAGGCAATGACAAAGCTCAGCCCAATGATCGCGATAGTCGAGATTACAGAGTTGAAGAGACTGTTGAACAACGCTCTGAACACCAGGGATGATCCAAAGATCGTCTGATAATTCTCCAGGGTCACCCTGGTGGGGAGAGCCACAATATTATGTGAAAATTCCTGATTCTCTTTGAGAGAGTTGTAGAACATCCAGATCGGCGGGAAAATGGCAGTAATGGCAAATAGAAATAGGAAACCATTCATCCCAAAAACGAGAATTTTACCGATGTATTTTTCGATGATCTTATTAAGCGGCATCATCACTCCTCTTGCCTCTGAAGATCACGTGGTCCATGATGAACCAACTGAGCACAATCAGCACAAAACTGATGACCAGCATCCCCACAGCAATGGTGCTCCCATAAGTTAGCCTCACGCGGCCGAAGGACATATCATAGGCATATTGCGCCAGGACCGTTGAGCTCATTCCTGGTCCACCACGTGTCATGATAAATGGTTGTTCAAAGACCTTTACAGCTCCCGAGATCGCCAGGATCAGAACGACACGCCAGGTCTTCGCCATCATGGGCAATGTAATATAGAGAGTTTTCTGAAAACCATTGGCGCCATCGATCTCGGCTGCTTCCAATAATTCCTTTGGAATACTGGATAAACCCGCCAGGAAAATCACCAGAAAGAGTCCGACATACTGCCACATCAGTGGAACGGTAATCGAATAGATCACGATCCTGGGGTTATCCAGCCACAGCTGAGCCCAAGAGTCTAGCCCCAGACCTCGCAGGGTGGTATTTAACAATCCCCAATTTACGTTGTAGACGAGGATCCAGATGAAGGCGACAACCACCGGGGAGAGCACTACCGGGAAGAACATAACTGTTCGATAGAGTCGCGCCAGTTTCACCTGTCCGCTGTTCATCATGACTGCAGCAATAAAGGCGATGCTGATCTGCAGAACCAAACTGAGACCGAGAATGATCATGTTGTTTCGAGCCGACAGCCAGAAATTTTCGTCCTGGATCAACCTGACATAATTTTGCAAACCGACGAATTTGAATTGGAAATTGAGATCGGTGTAAAGACTCTGGCGAAAGGCGCTAAGGATGGGAACAAATACAATAAAACCATATAGCAAAATTCCAGGCCCAAGGTAGAGAGCTAGTTTTGCAAATGAAGGTTTGAATAGGGTTGATGGTTGATTTTTCACTCTACACCTTGGTACCTTCATGTTGAAAATGATGTTGAATATGGAAACTGGGTTCCCCAGGAAATCGCTCCCCGGAGAACCTAGTTGAGGAGACTACTTGGTCAAAAGATATTCATCCTGTACAGCCTGCGCTACTTCTGCCGGAGTTTTCTGTCCGGTCAGAATTTCCTGCAAGCCGTTCGAAAGCACGTCAGTTACCGAGGATGGGAAACCAAGGGTAAGGATCGGAACTGCTGTCCAGTTTGCCGAGTACTCGTTTTCGAGTGTGAACAGACGGGGCAGTTTGGAGCCATCAAACTCGGTGATCAGTTGTGGCGCACTCAGTCCTACTTCCAGACGCATCTTGCCATATTGTTCATCACTAAGTGCCTTAAGCAGGGATATAGCCGCATCACGTTCTGCACCTTCCAACTTGGAATTGGCAGCCCAACCCCAACCGGAAGCCCAGGTCACTTCGTTGGGTTGACCCTTGCCATCTGGTACAGCGGGCCAAATACCAATGTTGGTAACGCTTTCCACTTCTTCAAGATCGAGAGCGCCAGCGATCGCCCAACCACCTTCGATAAACATTGCCGCCTTGCGTTCGTAGTACAGTGTTCGAGCCTGCATGTTGTCAAGGCTGGTGGCATCCGGATTGAAAGCGCCCAGTTTTACCAATTCTTCAAAGCGGGTCAGGGCATTGACAAATTCGGGGTCCGTAAATTCTGCTTCGCGGGCCAGCAGCTGGTTGTACCAATCCACACCAGTAGCGCGGAAGGACAGTGTTCCAAACAGGCAGTCATAGAGAGGCCAGCCAGCTTTTGCGCCCAGCGCGATGGGAGTGTAACCAGCTTCCTTGAGTTTCACAATCGCCGCCGTCATCTCTTCCCAGGTTTCGGGGAACTTTTCGATACCCACTTCCTGGAAGATCTCCTTGTTATAGAAGATCTGGTGCGTCATGATCACCTGCGAAGGCAGGGCATATACCTTGCCATCACGCGTCCACTCGGCCATCAGACCGGGATTGAGCATGCCGCTCCATTCGGAGTCTGCCTTGAGGGCTTCGGTCAGGTCGATTGCCTGTCCCGAGCTGCTGATCGGGGTGGTCATATCCGCATTCATGATGAACACATCCGGCAGTTCATTCGAAGATGCCAGTACGCGGAATTTATTATAGTATTCATCATGCGAGATGACTTCCATCTTGACTTCGACATTGGGGTTCTCTGCCAGCCATGCATCAAGCCGTGACTGGACGATCTTCCCCGCATCACCATCTGCTTCGGTCCAGAAGTGAGAGAAGGAAAGCTCCACCTTTTCCGCGGCCGGAGCTGCAACATCAGTGGGTTCAGCGGTTGCTGCCGGCTCAGTGGCGGGCTCTACAACAGGTTCCTGAACAGGTTCAGCAGTCACCTGAGGTGTACATGCCGAGATCAGGATAGCAACAAGCAAACAAATTCCAAACAATTTACGTATCATCAGATTTTCTCCTTTTGTATTGTGTAAATCTAGAGTTCTTGTGAAGAGATATTTTGTGTTGACAAATTGCTACATAAATATGGACCTCCTTCCAAGACGAAGTATTTCGCGGTTGGCTAGTATTTTTCTAGTTTCATAAATAGATCGCGGAAGATCGGGTCGCGATAAATATGACGCGCATATCGAATCAGGTGGCGGGACGAGTCGGTTTTCCATGTTAGTTGTTCGGTCAGGATAGGGCTTGGGATTAGATATGTTGGGATCCAGGTCTGATCCAACAGGTATGCGATGGTGGCAATATCCCAGATGACCTTGGACCACCCCATATGTTCCTTTTCATACGCCGAAAAGATCTCGAACAAGTAATCCCCGCACGCCCCTTTTCCACGTACATATTGTTCCATTTCAGCTACGGTTGTCAAAAGATGAGAGGTAACACCCATGCAGGGAATAAGCACCAGTGGAACGCCGCTATCCAGAACCACAGCCGTTGCACGAACATCCTGTCGTAGATTAAACTCCGCCGTGTCTGTCCAGTGCAAAGCATGTCCACCCAACCAAATCACAACCATTTTCTCCAAGATAGATGGCTCCATCAAAATGGCAGAAGCGACATTCGTGATTGCTCCAATGCTGACCACATAAAGTGGGTTGTCATCCGGCCGCGCCATCACACGTCTCACCAAGTCCAGCGAAGCATCAGTCCGATAAGGCGTTAGATTTGGCGGCAGGTAATTGGTGGAACCTTTGAGAACAAACCCTTCATTGAAGGGTCTGCCCAACTTAGCAAGCAGTCTGATGATCTCTGCATAACTTCTTTCCATGCCATCTTCAGGACCGTTGGAGCGTTCGTTGTGAAATGGTGCCGCGTAAATGGCTTCCACATTCAGTCGTTCAGGGGATAGAAGCGCATAGGTCACGGCAAACTGATCATCGATTTCATTGTACATATCGGTATCTATCACCACGTCCAACCTTCCGACGGGGAGTTCCAAACGCGCGAGACGTTTCTCATCAGATAGCTTTGGGAATAGCATACAAACTCCTCATTCCAGTGTTATTCCAGCTTCACTGGCTGCTTTTCGTAAGAACTGTAAACTGGCGGCTGCCTCTTTGGCATCTGATACATGCTCCAGGATCACCCAGGCATCATTCGGGATATGAGGATCCATTAGTCGCAAGACCTGTGACCAATCCGTGGAACTCGATCCCAACGGCGCCAGACCAATCTGAATATGAAAACCTTCTGCAAGACAAATATCCTTGATATGTCCCAACCCATAGTGGTCTTTCAAGGAGGTACAAACACGATGGACCAACTGGGCTGAATCCCACATCTCCCAGTATCCGTAGAAGCTTGTGACATCGATATTGATTCTCAGGGCATCCGAACCGATTTTTTTATGCAGCGCAATGAAACGCTCAGGAGTGCAAATGGCTGTCTTGATATAAGGCTCAATACACAACTTCGCACCATATTTTTCAGCAAGCTTCACCATTGGAGCGAGCTCACTGGCAAACACATCGAGAGCTTCATCTGAAAAGTTCCGGGAATCCCCGTGCAGAAACCCGGATGGGTGATAGTTCCCGCCGCAGATCACCACATACGGACATCCGATCTCCTCCACAGCCAACGGAATTACTTTTTCAACCAGGCTCCTCTGTGCTACCTGACGATCCAGGTCTGTAGACAAAGGATTAAAGCCAAACGCCCCAATCTGACACACTTTCAATCCTCGATCTCGAATCGGAGAGAGCGTTGCCTTGACCCCTTTAGAATCGATCTCATCCGCAAATATTGGAACGCCACGGATGCCTTCTCGAACAGCAACATCCAACGTGTCCTTGCCAGCTTCAATGCCTAGTCTCATAGGGATGCTCCTTTGACACCATATTCTGACAATTGAACTTTTCTGCCTGAACGTGCAGATTCATAAACCGCCTCAGCGATCATCACCGCAAGCATGCCCTCGGTGATGCTCGTTGTTGGCAATCTTCCTGCTTGAACGCACTCAATAAAATGCCTTAAAGCATAGGTGTAACGCGTGTTTTCAAGTGCCTCAGGAGCTGTATGAAATATTTGTGAGGTGCCTCTGTTCCGGGTGGCCCAGCTGAGCGTTTCCCACATGTGTTCCCGTCCAGATAAGTGAGCTTGCCCATTGGCAGTGATCAGATTAATTCGTGGAAAATTACGAAATGCTGATGCTCCCAACCCTCCAATGGTTAGTGAAGCAATGGCGCCATTAGGAAAAGACAAGATGACGCTTCCCATTTCAGCAGAAGGGCTGTTTTGGAAAATCGCCCCGTCTGCGAAGACGGACACGGGCGTTCCCATTAAGTAGCACACAGCATCAAACAGATGGCAGGAATTTTCATTGAAGTATCCGTTCCCGTTTTCCGGATCCCATAACCAGTGCTCAGTTGGGGGTAACCAATCGAAAACATACTCCCCATTAAGCGCCCACGTGGCTCCCAACTCGCCTTCGATCAACTCACGAAGCTTGACAATCGCGGGCAGATATCGAAAACTAAATCCGGTCATAACCAGAGCTTGATGCTTTTCGCAGAGAAGAGCCAGTTCGCGGCCTTGCGCCAAACTACTTGCCCAGGGCTTTTCAATATACATTGGGATACCTAATTGGACAGCCTTTTGAACCAATGGCAATCGCCAACGTGGCGAAACACATAAACTCACGGCATCCAGTTTCTCTTTATCCAGCATTTCCAGCCCATCTTGATAGGTGCGAACGCCATATTTCTGTGAATAGCCATCAGGGTCCGGATGCAGTTGATCCGCTACCGACACCAGTCGGACGCCCTCTAAATTGACAAGTGTTTTTACATGATATTGACCAAACCCGAGTCCAATCACACCGATTCGTATTGCACTCATCTCAAATCTCCTGCAAAATCTTGGTGGGAACCGTGGTAGTCATCTCATAGCGATTACCGGTCTGCGATGATTTCATCGCCCCGGTCATCATTTCAGTGATGTGAAGTCCCCACTCAACATTTAGCAGCGGATCCCGGTCTTCCAAAATGCACTCGATAAAATGTTTGCTCGATTCATGGTAATAGTTGAAACCACCCGGCACTGGAATGGGCCATTTTGCCTGACTGAAGTCCCCAACCGAGGGAATGTGGTACCACCCATTCTGATCCGTGTGTGGGAGTAAGTGCTTTCTTTTGGAAATGATGGATGCCAGATGCCCGTCATTTCCGACAATTACGTTGCCTTCGGAACCGAAGATATGCAGTCCGCCACTACCCGTTCCAGGTAGAGTCGGCATAAACAGCCTTCCAACATGAAATACGCCAGTAAAACCATTTTCCATTTCATACAAACAGAAAACATTATCTGGCGCCGCCATTTGAATGTGCTCCGAGCGAGGCAGATCGACAACTTTTTCCCAATAATTTGCGTTGAAAGGATCTTTTACCTCCGCAAGAAACTGGTTGTATCCATCTTCCGGCACAATGTATCGATCAGGTACTGAGAGCCGAGCCAGCCCCATCACGCTTTTGCATGGACCCAAAAGCGAAACAATCAATGTCGGAGCATATGGGTAATCGAAAAGTTCTCCTCCGCTGTCCTTTGTATAAAACGCATCACTGCCGTATGGATTTCCCCCCAACGAGGGATGATCTGCTTCAGGGCGAGGATCGAAATACTGAAACCAGTATGGCGCACCCAGTACCCCTTGGTCAATTAGTTGTCGAACCGGGATTAGGGACGGATTTAGTAAAGAGTTCTCACTTGGCTCAATGAGAACCTTCAGGTTTGTTTTTCGTGTTGCCTGTGCAATTGCTTTTGCCTCTTCAAAACTCAACGACATGGGTTTCTGAAGGAGCACATGTTTGTTTGCCTGGATCGCGGCGAGCGTGAAATCATAATGAGTCCCCGGTCCCGTCAGGATCAGCACCGCCTCAATATCGGCTTTGCGTATCATCTCATAATAGTCAAGATATCTTTCTTTTGCACCAAACAATCGTTGAGTTGAAATTCCTCTTTCCTCATCGATGTCGCACACCGCGACCAATTCAACGGCAACCATCCCTTTCAAATAAGGCAAATAATATGCAGACGCAACAACTCCACAACCGACAACACCGACTTTGACCACATTCTTTTTCGTTAGCATACTGGGCATCCTTTGATATCTGCGATCTGGCTTTTCCGGCAACAAGCAACATGAAATTCCCTCGAGAAAATCGATATTTTCTCGATCAATCAGGTATTGCTTTTCAGTTTTGAGTAGCTAGGACTTATTCTTTTAGTTGTTTACTCAGGCGTTAGGGTCCTTGATATATCGGTAATTCACTTTGTAGTTCATAGCGGTCGGGCCGATAATAAATGCGGACATAAGCAATTGGAACATTTTTATTCGATAAGGCAACTCGCTCAACATATAGAATGGGAGCGTTAGCATACGTTTCGAGTAGGTGTGCAATTTGAGGCGTGGCGGCAATAGCACGCACAATCTGTTTTGCCTTGACCAATCGAATCCCATATTGATCTGCCAACACCTTGGTGATTGATTCCTTGGAATAATCATGCCCATCAAATATGCCCGGACATAGACTATGCACCAGGTAAGTTTCCTCTATACTAATAGGAGAGTTATCTGCAAGGCGGAGTCGCTCGATACAGGCGATTTCCGATCCATCTTGGATTTGAAGCATTAATGCCGAATCATGAGAACCAAATGCAAAATGCGTGGAAAGTACCCGTGTTGCTGGTTTTAACCCAAGGGATTGCATTTCCAAGGAAAAATCGTAAACATATCCAATGTTTCCAGCTAAATCGGGCTGCGTAACAAATGTGCCCTTCCCACGTTGTCGCCTAAGCAAACCTTCGTGTGCCAACATGTCAAAGACCTGTCGTACAGTAATTTTGCTGACATCATAGTGTTCAGCAAACTCTGATTCCGAGGGGAGCAAATCGCCTGGTTTCCATATCCCCTTCATGATTTCATCATGCACAATATCATATAACTGAAGATAAAGAGGGATTTTGATGCCCTTATCTAAATGTTTTTTGGGCTTATGAAAATTTACTGACATGACAGGTACTCCGTGGCTTGATCAAGTTTTCAAAAAATCGTTACTTTCCATGTGTTATACCACGTCAATTTTTATAATATTATAATATTATAAAGTTTAAGTCAAGGGCAATCAGACCCTTCTTATCCATTTATTTTGCCAAACAAAGCCCATGTTGTCTTCCGTGTTTGCGAATGTAACACAAGCTTTCATCGCGCTTGAGACGATCCTCCTTCGAGTTCCCATGTAGCCAGATGCAAGCGTTCTTGCGGGGTGGGAAAGAAATCTCCACTTTGGGAGAGTGTTCGTTGAGGGCAGCTTAGACTCGGCGTTTATCGTAGGCTCCGTCTGCCGCACATGAAAGAAGAGACTGTTCGATTTGTTCCAGGCTTTGCTTCACGACGGCATCGTCGCTAATCCCATTTTCTGTCAGCACGACCACCTATATCTCGCCGTTGTCGGGATTGGCTCCCATATGCAGTTTGCGCCAGGTACGGTGCTTGGAATAGCCATGTTTGCGAACCTTCCACTCGCCTTCGCCGTAGAGTTTCAGACCTGTGCAGTCCAACACCCGTTTCGAATATCAATTTGAATGGGGCAAAGCATTTCAAGCAATCACTGAATAAAAGCTATTCAGGCGCGATTGATGTAAAAGCGCACCCAGAAAAATATTGACGATGAGAAATCATGAGTGTTATTATTATACCGTCTGATATATCAGATATTAGAAAGGCATTCTTATATGGAAATCAACCCACTTTCTCTCGGCGAACAGATCGAAATAGCACTCCGGGAGGATATTCTTAATGGAAAGCTGCGCCCAGGTCAACGATTATCCCTCAACGAACTGGCGCAAAAATGGGATGTGAGCAACATGCCGGTTCGTGATGCGGTGCGCCGGCTTGAATCATCGGGATTCCTGGTTGTTGCCCCTCGCAGCGGCATATTTGTTGCGAAGTTTGACAAGGAACGTTTCAAAAACATTCTGGATATTCGCACAGCCCTGGAATGCCTTGCCATTGAATTGTCCATCAAGTCAATTCCTGACGCGGAGATTGCCGAAGCGATCACTCTTTATCAGGAGGCAGGCATGAGGTTGGAGAACATTGGCGACGCCACCGCGCTACATGCCCATGATAATCTCGTCCACCAATTGATATTCAAATACTGCGCGAATCCTGAATTGATCGAAACCATGCATGGAATCCAGCATCTGATCGACTGGGGACATCGTATTGCGGCAGCATCCAATCCGGATGCCCTCACACACGCCTTGCCAGAGCATCTGGCAATCCTAGATGCTCTCAAGCAACGCAATTCAAAAGATGCAAAATCTGCCATGCAAAACCACCTAAAAAACACGCTAAGAAGAACCTTCGATGGCTGGGATGATAAAAAAGACGATCCTAAATGAGAATAATATGGAAAAACCTGCCATTCATATCGCATTTCGTTTTCATGGAAATTTCTACCACTCATATCGGGGAGATACGCCAGACGAGTCGGGCTTTGGTAAAGACATCCGCATCATCCGCCATCTGATCAACACACTGGACGACCTCAACCAGCGCGGCATCCCTGTGCGAGGCACGTGGGATTTCGAGAATTACTTCTCGCTCGAAAAGATCATGCCCGAGCACTGCCCCGATATCATCGCCGACATGCAGCGTCGCATCCGTGACGGGGACGATGAAGCAGAAATGATGTCTTACAACAACGGCCTGATCAACGCCCACACCGCCCGCGAGTTTGAAGCCGCTATACGTCAGGGGATCAGCAATCCGCAAGGCTCCGGCCTGCAGGATCTATTTGGAGATGGCTACTACGGCATGGTGCGCCCCCAAGAGATGATGTACACGCCTATCCATCTCAAGCTTTACCTCGCTTACGGCATCAAAGCTATCAGCCTCTTCTACTCTGCCCTGCCCTTCAACGGGTTCAGTAACTTTGTGCCGCCGCTATCGCTGGTCGAGCGCTACAATCCCCTCACGATCACTTATCCAGACATCGATGAAACGATGATCCTCATGCCCTGCTACAACATCGGCGACCTGGCAGATCATCTCACGCTGCGCCGATGGGTCAAACAAATGCGCCGCGAACAGCTCAAACTCGAAAATCCCCAAGACCTGCTTTTGCTGATAGACATGGATGCCGACGATGAGTTCTGGGTGGGATTCGATATCCCGATTCTGGGCAAAACCCTTTCGACCGCGCGCGGCTTGCGCGGATTGGTGGAGAACATAGCCGATCTCGATTACGTCCGCTTCACCACCCCCGGAGAGTATCTCGAAACCCATCCACCCGTTGGCACTCTTACCTTTGGGCAGGATACTGCCGATGGAAGTTTCGATGGCCTCTCCAGTTGGGCGGAGAAATGGTCCAACCAACGCCTGTGGACAGGGCTGGAACGTGCCCGCATCATGGAATTACAGGTCAAGCGATTATTGGGTGGCAAAGAACCAGAAGCTGTGAAAGATCTGCTCAACGAAAGTTTTGATGCCCGCCTGAAAATCCTTTCCACAACCCATTTTGGCATGGCAGCCCCGGTCATGAACCTGACCCGCGAAAAAGCTGCCAGCAACCTCGTCGATCAGGCAGTCACGACGGCCAATGCGGCCCTCGAGCAGTCTATGCCGCCATCCGCGCCGAAAATTTTCAGCCTGCTCGATTACACACGTGGCATCTCGACCGGCCAAATTGAGTACGCAGCTCGTCCATCCCGCGCCCTAGTAAGACTCTCTCTGACAAAGAACGCGCCTGACAAATTAAGTGTAAAAAACACATCTGGACAACCCATTTTAAGCACAATCCTTTTAAATGGAAATCACCGCGATTTGCTTTTCGTGGACGAATTCCAGCCCGCTGAACGGAAGGATTTCAGCATCCAGGTCAGCGCATCAAGCTCTGGCCCCGCGCCTGCTTCTGTTAAAGTGACCGATTCCACACTGGAAAATGAATCCATTAAACTGAGCTTCTCCTCCACAGGACAAGTGGACGGATCACAGGCAGATGGCATGGAGTTCTCTTTCGAGAAATTCATCGACAGTGGCGTGACTTATGCCGGGAAACGGTATCAGGTAAAGGTCTGGAGCGACGCGGGTTCCCATTCAGCGGGAGTCATCGGTCTAAAACGCACGCGCGGTCAGATTTCGCTGAAAGGTGTCTATCCCGTGCAGTTCGAGCGTGAGATCATGCTGGCTGCCGGACTGCCGTATATCTACATCCGCATGCGTGTCTCCTATCCGCTAACCCCGAGCTGGGGATATGACAAGGGCAAAGCCCAACGCCTGCAACAGGATTGGGATAACCGCTGGCAGGAGGTGCTCCCCTGCGAGATCAGCCCGTCCCTGAACGGCACAGCCGACAGCCCGCTGCGGGTATGGAAGCATAATTACTGTAATCACATCAGCACATTCGATCTCGATTACGGGCGGTTTTCCAAGAACGTTGAATTGGACAGCGTCAACAACCAGATCACGCACGCTTGGTTGGCGGTCTCCGATGGAAAACGTGGTTTGCTGGTTGCCCAAAATGCAGATGCACTAAGCAATATGGCATTTTGCCCCCTGCGCACTCGGAAACTGGGAGAAAACTCGCGTGTCTCCCTAAATCCCTTCGGGAGTTACTCCGGGCGGCAATACCGCTATGGGATTGCCGACACTGGCTTGGGCAACATGGCGGCGACCACCTTCTCGGCGTCCGACCACATCAATCCCTATGCGCCATCGTATAACGGGCGCGTGCAGGAATTCGACATTTTAATCGCGCCCTACGCTGGCGATTCGCCCCCGGAATCTATCCAATATGATGCTGAGGCATTTGCTTATCCATATCTCGTCATTCCCGATGCAGATTTCATCGCCCCGTCGCCGCTTCGTGCCTGGGATGGTTCGGGGATGGGAGAGAAGCTCGCACAACAAAAAGAAAGAGAAGCTTTGGCATGAAACTCAGTTTGTCCACCTTTGTCTATTTTCGATACTCCCTGATCGAAGCCATCCAGCGCACTGCCGCACATGGCTATGATGCGGTCGAGGTCTGGGGCGGGCGTCCACACGCATATTGTGATGATATGGATGCCAAACGAATTGCGGAAGTTCGCACGGTCATAGATGGTTGCGGTTTGGAAATCTCGAATTTCATTCCGGCGCAGTTCCGCTACCCCGTCAACATTGCCATAGACGATGAGCAGATCCGACACGGCAGCGTAGCATATCTCAAGAAAAATATTGACGTCGCGGCAGAACTCGGCGCTCCCTATGTCAGCCTGTGTCCAGGCTTCAGCGTCGCTCCGCAAACTCCTGCAACAGCATGGAACTCCATGCTGGAAAGCCTCCGCGAGCTGGTCGAGCACGCAAAAGGAATGCCTTTGACCTTGTTGCTCGAGCCCGCCCACCGCATGGAATCTGACCTGGTCATCACGGTCAATGACGGGTTCCGCGTGCTGACTGAGTTGGGTGGCGGTTTGGGGCTGCTGCCTGACACGGGACATTTATTCATCAGCCACGAGTCACTGACCGACGCGGTTGTGAAGATGTCAGGCGTGACCTGTCACTGGCATATCGATGATAATCTGGGTGTTACGGACGATCACATGGTTCCCGGCGATGGCAGGATGCAATACGAGATTTTCTTTGAAAAACTGGTTACATCCGGATATAACGGTTCGCTGGCGGTTGAGCTTGGTTTCCAGTACACCGTTGATCCTGATGTGGCAGTACGAAAAAGCCTGACCTATCTCCAGGAAGAATTGATCAAGGTAGGTGTATGACAACTGAAACCATAAATGCGCCCCAAAACCGCTTGATCGGTTCACTGCCAAAGATCGGCATCCGCCCAGTGATCGACGGACGACGGAACGGTGTGCGCGAGGCGCTTGAAGAGAAAACGATGAATATGGCACGAGCGGTCAAGGATTTGCTCGAGACCGACCTGCGACATCATTGTGGTCTGCCCGTGGAAGGAATTATCGCGGAAACGACCATTGGCGGGGTAGCCGAAGCCGCCCGCTGTGACGAATATTTCCGCCTGGCCGGAGTGGGCGCTGTCATCAGCGTAACCCCCTCATGGTGTTATCCCACCGAAACAATGGATATGGATCCGCTCATCCCGAAAGCGATCTGGGGCTTTAACGGCACAGAGCGCCCCGGCGCGGTACATCTCGCTGCATTATGCTCAGCGCACGACCAAAGGGGATTGCCGATTTTCAAGATCTATGGGCGAGATATCCAAGACCGCACGGACGATTCGATCCCGGCAGATGTCCGTGTCGAAATTTCGCGCTTTGCACTGGCAGCCTTGGCACTGGCAAATATGCGCGGGAAAAGCTATCTCTCAATGGGAGGCGTCTCGATGGGAATCGCGTCTTCCATCGTTGACCCAGATTTTTTTCGGGCTTATCTGGGTATGCGCTGCGAAACGGTGGATATGAGCGAATTCGTCCGCCGGATCGAAAAAGATATTTATGATGCGAAAGAATATCAGCGCGCCCTGGGCTGGGTCAAAGCGAACTGCGATGAAATGGATGATCCCAATCTTCCGGAGCGGCGGCGCTCACGAGAGCAAAAGGATGCCGACTGGGAAACCTCGATCAAAATGGCGCTGATCGCTCGCGACCTGATGATCGGCAATCCAAAATTGACCGAGATCGGCTACCGCGAAGAAGCGGATGGGCGCAATGCCATCGCCGCAGGCTTCCAGGGTCAGCGCCAGTGGACCGACCACTTCCCCACAGGAGACTTCATGGAAGCCATGCTCAACTCCCCGTTCGACTGGAACGGTATCCGCCAGCCTTTTATCCTGGCAACCGAAAACGACAGCCTGAATGCTATTGGGATGCTCTTTGGAAATCTGCTAACGGGGCAATCTCAGATATTCGCCGACGTGCGGTCATACTGGAGCCCGGAAGCCATCGAGCGGGTATCCGGCAAAGTTCTCGACGGGATCGGCGAGAACGGGTTCCTCTACCTGACCAATTCTGGCGCAGCCACACTAGACGGGTCAGGAGCATGCACCCAGAATGATGAACCGGTGATGAAAGCCTTTTGGGAGTTGTCGGGAGAAGATGTCGAATCTTGTCTGGCATCCACTCGTTGGGGACCTGCCAAGTTGAGCACATTCCGCGGCGGTGGTTTTTCATCTTCCTGGATTTCGCGCGGCGGGATGCCATTCACCATGCTGAGACTGAATCTGGTCAAAGGCATCGGACCCGTACTCCAGATCATTGAAGGGTATTCCATCGACCTGCCGGACGATGTCTTCCCCAAAGTCGTCGAGCGCACCGACCCCACCTGGCCTAAAACCTTCTTCGTTCCCGAACTGCGCGGTACGCTGCCCGATACATATACGGTAATGAAGCGCTGGGGCGCTAATCACTGCACACTGTCATACGGGCATATCGGTGCCGACTTGATCACGCTGGCGTCAATGCTGCGCATCCCTGTGGGTATGCACAATATCAAGCAAATATTCCGACCAAGCGGCTGGGATAGTTTTGGCACAACCAATCTAGAAGATGCCGACTTCCGCGCCTGTAAGTCTTATGGACCGCTCTATGGGCGGTATTGATCTTTTTGAAAAGGATATCAAAATGACAACAGAGTCATCCCCCCGCAAGATAAAGTGGTTCGACCATATTTTCATCAACATTAACTGGTTTTCGTTGACGTTACGCACCCAGGTTTTGGCAGGGTTGCTGATCCCGGTCTTTGTGCTCGGGTTTGTCGGTGAGGCGCAAAAAGGCTCTTACTACGGCGCCATCCGTTTGTGGGCGCTGATGGTGGCCGTATTGGCGCAGGGACTCTTCGGGCTGCTTAGCGACCGATCCCGCTTAAAGTGGGGGCGCAGGCGACCATTTATCTTTATTGGAACCGTACTCGAAGTTCTCATCATCATTAGCATGATCTGGATATCGGGCTTGCAGGGAACCACCGGCTTTGCTGTGCTGCTGATTGCCTATATCTTCTCGATGCTGCTCTCCAACATGTCACAAGCGGGAACGCAAGGCTTGATACCGGACCTCGTGCCACAGGAGGGGCGAGGTATATCATCTGGTGTCAAAACATTGCTCGAGGTGCCGCTGCCGCTCGTGGTGATTGGACTGGCGGTCGCCCCGATGGTCAGCAAGGGGAATATCCCTGAAGCTATTTTTGCGACCGTTGCTGTGATGCTGATCTGCATGGGGCTGACGATGTTCGCAAAGGAAGAAGAACTTCAATCCACCCCTGAAGAACTGAATTGGAAACCTTTTACCAGTCTGCTGATGATGACCGTGGTCTTCACGATTATCATACTTGGCCTTGGGCAAGTTGTGAAATTTTCCATCGCCACATTTGATGATGCTTCCAATCTAGTCTACGGCACGATCGGCGTCATTGCTATGTTACTGGCGGTTGTCGTGGGTGTTTTCGCAAGCCTGTCTGTCCATATCGACAAAACGATCAGAAACAACAAACCCTTCACTTGGCTGATTATCTCGCGGCTGGCAGCTTTTGTGGCGATCAATAACATTGCGGCATTCCTACTCTACTTCTTCCAGGAAAAGTTCGATATGCCTACCAGTGAAGCTATCGAACTGGCAGGATTACTCCCGATGGTGCTCGGCGGCTTTGTGATCCTTTTCGGGCTGATCGCTGGCTGGCTTTCAGATCGGTACGACCGCAAGGTCCTGACCATTATCAGCGGCTTGATCGGAGCTCTGGGCGTTGGCGTGATCGTCCTGGGGACAAACATCGCCATGATGTATGTGGCGGCGGCTATCGTTGGTTTGGCGTATGCGCTATTCAACGTGGCATCTTGGGCGCTCAGTACTGACATCGTCCCTGAAGAGCGCGCTGGGGAATTTCTCGGCATTCAAAACCTGGCGGGCGCCGGAGCCGGTGCGATCGGCGCATATATCGGCGGAACCGTCGCAGACCATGCCGGCTATGTTTTGATGATGGCGATGTTTGGGGTCATGTTCCTGCTAGCAGGTATCGCAGCTGTTTTCATCAGCAACAGCCAGCGCAGTAAATAAAACAATGCGACAAAAAACACTGGGGCTGTCCAAAAAGTGATGTCAGACAATTGAAAGTGGGAAGATAGCAAAGAAAAACACCCCGTTTCACCCACAAAGTGGGACGGGGTGTTTGTATTA
>JBFYRY010000028.1:0-28864 GCA_041302025.1 Chloroflexota bacterium
CAAACACGCGGCGACGACCTGTTGGTGCAGACGATCTTTTATCCGTTCGAGATGTATGCATGCCGCCGTGAAGGCGTATCGTTACAAGTCGTTGTCAACGGTCCCGAGTATTTCGCTCCGACCTATGGGACGACCCACGTGGTCGACAGCAGTGCGATCCTGAACGGCGACAAGCTCCATGTATTCGCGACCAATCGCAGTTTGACCGAAACCGCACCTATTGAAATTCATCTCACCGATGGTCAACTCAAATCGCTCGAGAGTGGGGAACTGCTGACTGGTCCCGCTCCTGACACTGCCAACACATTCGAACAACCCAATGTGATCCAGCCAAAATCGTTCGATGCGGTCAAGTTTGTAAATGGCACAGCAACGTTCGAACTCCCTCCGCTTTCACTGGCGGCGTTGACCTTTCAACTGTAACCAATGACCACCTACGAACCCAATTGGGAATCCCTGTACCAATACCGCGTCCCCGACTGGTTCCGCGACGCGAAGTTCGGCATCTTCATCCACTGGGGCATTTACTCCGTCCCTGCCATGTTCGATGAATGGTATCCGCGCCGCATGTATCAAAAGGACACGGTCATCTACGAGCATCACCGCGAAACATACGGCGATAACTTCGGCTACAAGGATTTCATTCCGCAATTCAAGGCGGAGAATTTCAATCCCACTGAATGGGCGACACTGTTCCGTGACTCGGGTGCGCGATATATCGTCCCCGTTGCCGAACATCATGATGGCTTTCCAATGTATGCGACGCCACTCACGCGCTGGAACGCAGGCGCGATGGGACCGCAACGCGACATCATCCGTGAATTGGGCGAGGCAGTCCGCGCGGCTGGTTTGACCTTCGGTGTGTCCAGTCATCGCGCGGAACATTGGTGGTTCATGAACGGCGGACGCGAGTTCCCATCTGATGTTCAGGATGCGGACTATGCGGACTTCTACGGTCCCGCCATGCCTTCGCCTGAAGCGGGGACGCCTGCCTGGGATTCGAACGACTGGACTCCCCAACCCGACGCCTCATTCCTTGACGATTGGCTGGGTCGCTGTTTCGAATTGGTTGATCGCTTCGCCCCGAAGCTGGTCTACTTTGACTGGTGGATTCACCAACTGGCGTTCAAGCCCTACTTGTTGAAGTTCGCCGCCTACTATTACGACCATGTCCCTGACGGCGTAATCAATTACAAAGTGGGTGCTTTCGAGAAAGGGACCGCCGTCTTTGACATCGAACGCGGCTACGAGACTCAAATCCAACCCGAGCCGTGGCAGACGTGTACGTCCGTCTCGAAGAATTCCTGGGGTTATATCAACCATCACGTCTACAAGGAACCTGCCGCGATCATCCATCATCTCGTGGACATTGTCAGCAAGAATGGATGTATGTTGCTGAACGTCGGTCCCAAAGCCGACGGTACGATCCCCGATGAAGAACAGGAAATCCTGCGTGAGATCGGGCGCTGGCTCAAGGTCAATGGCAAAGCGATCTACGGCACGCGTCCGTGGAAAGTGTACGGCGAAGGACCAACTCAGTTAACACAGGGACAATTTACCGATAACGAGGTCACATTCACGGGGCAGGATATTCGCTTCACAGCAAAAGATGACAAATTGTTTGCCATCACACTCGGCGAGCCGCATGACGTGATGGAGATTAAGTCGCTGCCCTTCGACAGGCTCAGGGAACGTGCTGGTGAAAAGGTCACAGCGGTGAAAATGCTTGGGTTCGAGGAACCAGTTTCCTGGTCGCAGGATGAAGCGGGTTTGAGAGTCCAGATTCCCAAGGATAAAATCGGAAATCATGCCTTGGTGTTTGAAATAACAATGGACGATAGACTGGATAGCAGATCATAGTCCGTTTCGGAGACTTCATGAAAAAATTATTACCGTTGCTTGTTATCTTTTTATTTATTTCCGCCTGTGCGCCAGAGCAGACCGTGGAGTTGACTCAGCGCAATGTCTTTTATGCTGGCGGCGATGGCGGCGTGAAGACCGCGCTCTCGCTGGCAGGATATAGACTTGTAACCAACCCTGTGCTGGCGGATGTGTTCGTGCTAAATGGGAAAATCCCTGATGATGCAGTGGTCATGGAGCGGGTGAATGATGGTGCAGGGCTGGTGTTGATCCTAAGCAAAGATATGACGAGCGAACAAGTATCCGCGTTGCTGGGGCAGGATGTGACGCTCGTGTATGCAGAGGATGCTGTCAGTCTTGTGGATACCACGGGCGGCAGTGACCAACTTGTGACGGAGATCGTCTGGAATGGTGCGCCGCAGGTGCGGGAGAGAGTCGCAGTGACGGGATTAAGTCCTGAGGCATGGGCGGTTGTCTCAGGCTACGAAAACGATGAGGGGATTCTGTATCTCGTTTCGGGGAATGTGTTTGTGTTCACGCCGTCGCTTTCGGGGGAGGCGAATCCGCAAATTCAAGAGTGGGGTTACTTCAACTATCTCATCTATCATCTTGTAGAACGCGCGGCGGGCGCGAGCCCGATGTCGTTTGCGGAGTATCCTGCTTCGCCTGTGCCTCATGCGGAAGACCGCAATGGGCTGTTCGTCTTTTTAGGCGTGGAGTTGATCCTATTCTTCGGCGCGTTCGTGCTGGTGCGGCGTTGGAGTTTGAAACACCCCGAGGCGTTGGATTCGCTTGTAGCAAGCCGAAGCAGGTTCGAGGTCCAGGAAGAGGCGACGGATTGGGAGAAGGTGGGATTCCATCGTCCGCTGTCCGGTCTATTGGTCGGGATGGGGATCGGCATCATCATGTTCATCCCGCTCATCATTTATCAGAACCTGATCCTGCCACAATTTATTTTGCCCTCCGCCCAGGCATTGGGAATGTGGAGCCGTATCACGCAGTTGTTCGGGCTGGCGTGGGCGGTGTTCGATGTGGGTACGTCTGTGGCGGCGATGAAGTATCTGAGCCAGTATCGCGTATCTGACCCGCGGCGCGGTTACAAATATGTGCAGGTATATGTGTGGTGGCAGGCGCTTTCGGGCGCGATCCAGGTGGCGATCGTGGTGGCGCTGACGAGTCTGGGAATCGTGCATACACCGTATGCGTTGTTCGCGTGGAGCATTGTCATTCATTCGTTCATTCAGATCCCAGGCTTTTATGGCGTTTTCCGCACAACGTTGAACGGCTTACAGCGCGCCGATTACGCGCGCTACATCGACGCGGCGTGGGCAATCCTGTTTCCGATCTTGACCCAGCTTGCGATCGTGCCGGTCTTTTACGCATGGGGCAAAGCGAATCCATCGATGGGTGGGGCAATGGGAGGCGTGCTTGGCATGGGCGCGGCGGCTTATGCATTGGAGTTGTCGCTGTTCATCATGGGCATGTGGCTCTATAAGCGGATCGGTTATCGCGCCAGTGTGGTGTTCATGGCGCATTTTGATTGGGCGATCGTCAAGGAGACGTTCAGCTTCGGTGTGATGGAGATGCTCGGCGGGATCCTGTTCGCGGGCGGTCAGGCGCTGGAGATCTGGGTCACACAAAACGGATTGGTCAACTATTCTGAAACGTGGGGCAACTGGGCGCTGGCAAGTAACTTCCTGCTGGCGTTCACCGTGTCGACGAACCTGTTCGATGGCGTGATGCCCGCGGTTTCGGAGGCTTTGTCGAACGGCAAAAAAATATTGAGTCAGTATTACAGTGTGCAATCGTACAAGTGGGGAGGGGTCATCAGCGCATCGTTGGCGGCGATCCTGCTGGTGGTTGCGCCGCGCTTTATCATTGGTTCGTCGGGCGAAGAGTTCCAGCGCGCGGCAGTGCTTGCCGTCCCGTTGACCATCTTCGGCTCGATCCAGTTTTTGGGCTGGCTCGGCGACGCGATCTTTTTGGGCGCGAACCGTCCGTTTTTGCGGGCGGTGATGGTGTTGATCGAACAGTCTCTGCGCATCGGTTTGATGGTGTTCCTGTTGGCGCGCTTCCAGATCGTGGCACTGGTCATCGCTTATTTTGTGGGTATCCTGGTACGCGGTGTGGTGTCTTATTTCGTGGCGCACAAGTTTTGTTTCCCGCAGAAATTCTATTTCTGGCAATCGCTTGCCGCGCCCGTGCTGGCGGCGGGACTGCATTACCTGTTCCTGAGTCTGATTGCTCAATTTGTCTGGCAGAAGGATGAGATCTCGAGCATCATCCTGTTCTTCATCGGGCTACTCCCTGCCATGCCAGTTTTCTTTTTCTTCTATGCGTTCGTCGGCGGATGGGACGATGCGGGACTCGACGAAGTTGCCGAAGCCGCAGGGATGACAGGTTTCCTGCGCCCGGTCATCCATGTTGTATTTGTCGTGCCGAGCCGTTGGGGCGCGCGGATCAGTCCGTTGCATAACCGCTTCCCGATCACGATGCGCGCGTCCGCGATGGCAGAGGCGCAGGCGTTGACCGAAGCGAAGGTAAAACTAATTCAAGGATAATTAATATGCCCCTTCCACCTGTTCCCACATTTCATCCTGTCCCCAATGCAGATGCCGTTGTCACGGCGAAGAATGTCCGCTTCACGGTGCTGACCGACCGCCTGATCCGACTTGAATACAGCAAGGACGAGCGCTTCGAAGACCGTCCCTCGCAAGCCTTCTGGCATCGTGAGCAACCTGTGCCAGTATTCAAGAAGACCGTGACCGACTCATCCATTGAGATCGAAACCGATTTTCTGCATTTGAAATATCAGGTCACGGCGAAGGGATTCACCGCTAAAACCCTTTCCATCAAACTCAAGGGGACGGGCGTCACATGGACGTATGGTGCAAAACAAACCGATAACCTGAAAGGTACCTATCGCACGCTTGACATGGCAGGTGGAAGGGTAAAGCTGGAAAACGGATTGCTTTCTCGCTCTGGCTGGGCAGTGGTGGATGATTCCGAATCGCTCGTCTTCAATGAATCGGGTTGGCTTGAACCGCGTGTTCACCAGACCCTAAAGGTCTCAAAGACCTTTAGGGTCTTGCCAGCGCTATATCCTCGGCAACTGGTGGAGCCGTTATTGGGCGTACACACAGGATGAGCTCAGGACCCTGATGGAAGATTTCCGTTCGCGCGATATACCTCTCTCTGTCTGCATCATCGACATGGACTGGCACATCACCAAAACAGGAAACGCCTCCAACGGCTGGACAGGCTACACCTGGAACCGTGATCTCTTTCCCGATCCTGAAGGTTTCATCCGCTGGCTGCATGAAAAGGGATTGCGCACCGCGCTCAACCTGCATCCTGCCAAGGGCGTCTACTCGCACGAACAGCAGTACGAGCAAATGGCAAAATGGATGGGCAAGGACCCTGCCGCGAAAAAGCCCATCCCCTTCGATATCGCCGACCCGCACTTCATGGAAGGCTACTTCGATATCCTTCATCATCCGTATGAATCACCCTCTCCCTCAGGGAGAGGGGATAGGGGTGAGGGAGTGGACTTCTGGTGGATGGACTGGCAACAGGGCACGAAGAGCAAGGTCGTGGGTCTTGACCCGCTCTGGTTCATCAACCATCTTCATTACTACGATCTCGGGCGCGATGGTCGCAAACGTCCCTTTGTATTTTCGCGCTGGGGCGGGCTCGGCAATCATCGTTATCCCATCGGCTTCAGCGGCGATACATTTGTGCGCTGGAGCGCGCTCGCTTTCCAGCCGCGCTTCACCTCCACTGCCGCGAACGTCGCGTATGGCTGGTGGAGTCATGATATCGGCGGGCACATGTTCAAAGATGGCACGCCCGAACTTTATCTGCGCTGGGTGCAGTTCGGTGTCTTCAGTCCCATCTTCCGTTTGCACAGCACCAACAAAGCCGCGCTTGATCGTCGTCCGTGGGGCAAGCCTGAGCGCATCTTCCACGCCGCGCGCGATGCCATGCAACTGCGTCACGCCCTCATCCCATACATTTACAGCATGGCGTGGCGCGCACATCAGACGGGCATTAGTCTTGTCACGCCCATGTATTACGCGCACAGCGGGGATAATTCCAACGCCTTAGCCTTTGAGGCTCAAGACCAATATTACTTTGGCTCCGAATTGATCGTTGCCCCGATCACGGCTCCCTCCGACCCCAAAACTGGAATCGCCACGAAACGAGTCTGGTTCCCAGCCGGGACGTGGACCAACTTCTTTACTGGCGAGCAGGTTGCGGGTGGAAAGATGCGGGATGTCAAAGTGTCCCTCGAAGATATCCCCGTCTACGCCAAAGCGGGAGCCATCGTCCCGTTTGCGCCCAAAGTCGGCTGGGGCGGCAGCGAGAATCCCACCGAGTTGGATATTTACATCTTCCCTGGCGCTGATAATACTTTTGATCTTTATGAAGATGATGGTGAGACAACCGATTATCAACGCGGCAAATATGCCATCACGCGTTTCGAGTTGCAGGACGAGATCTTTACTATTCATTCCGCGCAAGGTGATCTTTCAGTTATTCCATCCAAACGTACCTATCGTATCCATCTTCTCGGTGTGAACAAATCTAATTGTGTTGCGACGTTTACCCTGAATCCTGCTCAATCCCGTAAAGTGGAACTTGAGCACTCCTAAATTTTTCATAATCATTTCCATGTGAGGGTATTTTGTGGGGGGCAAGCTATTGACAAAACTTATTCTAGATATTAGAATAAGTCAAAGATTAATAGGCTTTTCTATGCTTTCAAACTTCCCCATCGACAAATCTCAGCCAACCACGCGCAATATTCGCGAGGCGAATCGCCTGCAAATCTTGCATCAATTGCTCTTGCGCAAAACCAGCACCCGTCAGGAACTCACCCAATTAACGGGGTTGAGTAATGCCACGGTCGCCAATCTCATTGCTGACATGATAGAAGAAGGATTGGTTGTGGAAGCCGGTACCGCCGCCTCCCAAGGCGGGCGCCCAACAGCAATTTTGGCTGTTAATGCTTCTGCTGGAGCCTGTGTGGGGGTGGATGTGGCTGAAACGTATATTCGTTTCGAACTATATGATCTGACTTTGCAGGATCTTGCTGAATATGAAATAGAGCTCCCTTCCACGAAGATAGAGCCACAAGAAATTGTTAACTTGATTGTGTCTGGCTTTAACACGTTGCTCGACTTATCCAGCTTGACGCACGATCAGGTAGTCGGTGTTGGTATCAGCATTCCCGGTCCATTTGAACATTCCACAGGCGTCTCCGTTTTTGCGCCATCATGGGGCTGGCGGGATGTGCCTTTGCAGTCCATGCTGGAAAAGGAGTTACACCTTCCTTTATACATGGATAACCCGCTTAAGTTTAACGCGCTTGCCGAAGCCTGGTTTGGAGCAGGACGAGGGGTGGATACCATGGCGGCAGTTGTGCTGGGAACCGGTGTTGGGGCTGGGTTGGTGATCAACGGTCAGCTTTTCCGAGGCGCCAGTAATACAGCAGGCGAATGGGGACATTCCGTGATCGTTGCGGGTGGGCGTTCTTGCCGATGTGGAAATCAGGGATGTCTTGAAGCGTACATTGGTGCCCCTGGAATCATACAAACCCTGGCTGAGATCGATCCGAAAAGTCCCTTACTTTTTCCTGAAGACCAAACCCGCACGATTGCAGCCATTGCGACTGCCGCCGAAGAGGGCGACACCACGGCTAAGGCAGTTGTGCATCAAACCACTGTTTATTTGAGCGCCGGGTTATCCAGCTTGATCAATATTCTCAACCCTGAACAAGTGATTCTTGGTTCCTGGGTGGCAGGGTTATTGGGGTCCGTAATGCTGCCGGAATTGCTCGAATTGGTTGCAAAGCAATCCCTCGCCCAATCCTATAAATCAGTTCAATTTACTCTCAGCAAGATGAATAGAAACCCGGTCAGTTTGGGTGCAGCAACCTTGGTGCTTGAGGAATTTCTTGCGAGTGCCGGACGACAAGCTGTTGCAGTTCGTTCCGAAGGCTTTCCGGCAGTCAAGACGTAAGCCGTGCTTGTGGAACTAAGAAAATAATCCCAAAAATTTAGTGTACAGGAGGTGAACGGAATTTAAACGTATTCCGGTTTATTCAATGCGTCTATTTCACAATCAAGTCGATCTTCACATATATCAAGAAGGAGAAAAAGAACATGAAACTATCCAAGTTATTTGCTGTGCTCGTTGTGTTAAGTATGCTGTTGACTGCCTGCGGTCAAGCCGCACCTACCACTGTAGCAGAAGAACCTGCAGCGACCGATGCGCCTGCCGCGGAAGTCCCCGCCGCTACTGAAGCTCCCAAGACCGAACCGGTCAACCTGACATTGAGCTTCTGGGGCAGTGATCTGGATACTCAGGTCTACCAGGAACGTGTGAACATGTTCATGGAGAAGAACCCGGATATCAAAGTTGAACTACTGTACATCCCCAGCGACTATAGCCAGAAAGTCCAGACCATGATCGCCGGTGGCACTGCTCCCGATGTGATCCAACTGTCAGAAGATGTGCACTCCTATTCATCCAAGGGACAGGTCATCTCCCTGAACGATTTTGTCACCAACGATGGTCTTGATCTCAAGGTCCGCTATGGCGAAACCGGCGGCTTGACCACCGCGTATTCCATGGATGGCAATTTATACGCCATGCCCGACCGTGGTGGCGCGCTCATTCTTTATTACAATAAGGATATGTTCGATGCTGCTGGCGTTTCATACCCGACCAAGGATTGGACCTGGGTCGAATTCCTGGATGCCACTCAAAAACTGACCGTCCGCGAGGGCGATACGGTGACGCAATACGGTTTTGCCGCTGGCGGCTGGTGGCCCTGGTGGATGAGTTTCATTTATATGAACGGCGGCGCAGTTCTGGATGCCAGTGGACAACCTGTGGTGAACTCGCCCTGGGGCATTGGCGGATTGAAAGATGCCACCTTTAATTGGGACATCGCACCGCTCTTCAAGAACAAGAACAACGCCACAGTGGTGTTTGGCTCTGGTCTTGCCATTTCCAAGGACTGCAAGAACCCCGAAGCTGCCTGGAAGTTGATCGAATTCCTGACGAGCGAAGAAGGACAGGCACCGATAATCGAGTTCAAGCAAGATGCGCCTGCCAACATTGCCAACTTGAGCAGTGATGCATTCCTCAACCAGAGTTGGAGCAACAAGCCGATCAATATGTCTGCGTTGGGTGATTCTGCCAATGCCGCCTTTGCTCTGCCCCTCTCCCCGAAGTGGAATGAAATGATGTCTGTCTTTGACACCAACCTCGGTGAAGTATTTGCTAACCGCGCCGAAGTCAAACCGACGATGGATGCCATTCAGGAACAATTGGTTGATCTGTTCGCTCAATAAATTTTGAAGAAAGTTGTGGGAGGTGCAAGCCTCCCACAACTTTTCACATGGATTGCCAAATCGTGAAAAGTTCGTTCAACCGTTCAGCAGGCATTTTGTTATTATTCTTTTTGATTTTATTAAGCGCCTGTGCCACAATCAAACCTGATACAGAAACTCCTCCCCCCAGCGTGGATATGACTCCCATGACATCTATCTCACAAGACTCAAAAAAAGTTGTAGTGACCATCAATGCTAAATCCGCAGCGCAAACGATGGAAGGATTCGGCGCGGCGGGAGCCTGGTGGGCGCAGGATGTCGGCGGCTGGGAGGATGAAAAACGACGCCTCGTTGCCGACCTTTTATTTGATCCTGCAAAAGGAATTGGTCTGACCTTTTACCGTCACAATATCGGCGGCGGTAATGGCGAGAACATTCAAGATGTATGGCGGCGGGCAGAAACGTTTGAAGTTGCTCCCGGTCAATATGACTGGACCCGCGATGCCAATGCCATGTGGATGTTGCGGGCGGCGCGTAATCGGGGTGTTGAACATTTCGTAGTTTTTGTCAACAGCCCTCCGGCGCGTATGACCGTATCTGGATTAACAACCGGCGAAAAGGATGGCAAGTCGAATCTGTCTCCGGAAATGTATGTAGAGTTTTCACAATACATGGTGGATGTAGTCCGTCACCTTCAAGATGAGGAAGATATTCCGGTGGATTGGCTCAGCCCGATCAATGAACCTCAATGGAATTGGAGTTATAAAAACGGGCAGGAAGGTTGCCATTACGGTCCGACTGAAGCGCTTGAACTGACCCGTGTCTTGCTGGATACTATGCGGAAAAACCAGCTGGATGTCCAGCTATCCCTGTTCGAGTCAGGCGAGTGGAAAACCGCGGATGTGTACATTGAAAAACTTGCCAGCGATCCACTGGTCTGGGAGGCTTTGCCCCATCTCTCGATCCATTCGTATTGGTCCACGCGCGCCGATAAAGAACGCTTCATGAAATATATGCAGAAGAATCATCCCGACAAGCCGTTGTGGATGTCGGAGTGGACGGAGATGCAGGAGGGGCGGGACGCGGGCATGGAATCCGCGTTGATCATGGCGAATGTCATCCACGATGACCTGACGATTGCCAATGTCACTTCGTGGCAATATTGGATCGCCGTCTCCAAATATCAGTATCGCGACGGTTTGATCTACGTCAACCCGCTCGGTCAGGATGTTCTGCAAACCAAACGCCTATGGGTGCTGGGAAATTACTCCCGCTTCATTCGCCCCGGTTTTGTGCGTCTGGAAACGCAGGGCGGCGATGATACCCTGCTTGTGTCGGCGTATCGTTCCGCAGACGATCAGCGCTGGGTGGTGGTAGTGGTCAATTTGGCAAACGTACCAGTTGTCCTTAAGTTGGAAGCGTTGCAGGGTCAATTGCCTGATGCCGTCCAGCAAGTCGAAACATCAGAGCAATTCGATCTGGCGTTGATCGAGTCGCGAACTGAGTCAGGCGCATGGACTCTGGCTCCACTGAGTGTGACTACACTCGTCATGGATAGGTAACCATATGAGGAAGAAAGAGACGTTGTGGTTTTATCTGCTGGTGTTTCCCTGGGTGTTTGGTTTTATCGTCCTCACTCTGGGACCGATGCTCTATTCATTTTTTCTCAGCCTGACCAATTGGGATCTGTTCACCTCACCGAAATTCCTTGGCTGGGACAATTACATCCGGCTATTCACCAAAGACAAGATATTCTGGAAAACTGTTTTCAACACTTTATATTACGCATTTATCTCCGTGCCGTTGGGCATGCTTTTCTCGCTCTTTATTACTTATTTCCTGAATAGACCGATCAAAGGCTCGGCAATTTACCGCACGCTGTATTACATCCCAGCGACCGTGCCCGGTGTGGCTTCAGCATTGCTGTTCAAATGGCTACTCGCGCCTGATGCCGGGATGATCAATCGCTTTCTCGCGATCTTTGGCATGGACGGACCCGCCTGGTTGTTGGAGCCTGACTGGGTCAAGCCTGCGCTGATCCTGATGTCCTTGTGGACAGTTGGCGCTAATATCACTTTGCTCATGGCTGGAATGAAAAGCATCCCGGCGGAATTTTACGAAGCGGCTGAACTGGATGGCGCCTCTCCCATCGCCCAGTATTATCGAATTACCCTGCCATTGCTGACGCCGGTCATTTTTTTCAACTTGATCAATGGCTTGATCGGCGCACTGCAAGTCTTCACCCAGATCTATATCATGACCGGTACCGGCGGCGCCAACATGGGCGGACCGAACAACGCCAGTATGATGATCGTGCCGTATCTCTTCAACAATGGCTTCCGGTTCTATAAGATGGGTTATGCCTCCGCCATTGCCTGGGTCCTGTTTGTGCTGGTGATGATCCTGACCCTGCTGGTGTTTCGCTCCTCAAGCGCCTGGGTCTATTATGAATCAGAGGTGCGTAAATCATGAACAGAATGGGCAGGATCGAAAAGTTTTTTACATACCTCATCCTTACCGGATTGGGAGTGTTGCTGGCGGCACCCTTCATGTATATGATTTCCATGTCGTTGGCAAGCGACGCCACCTCAGCCAAACTGACCTTCACCTTCCTCCCGGGCGAATTTCATTTCGAGAATTTTGTACGGGTGTTCACTTCCAACCTGAATTTCGGTCGGTTTCTAATCAATAGCTTGATACTGGTCTTCTTCTCGATGGCGGGGCAAGTACTGGTAAGCAGTCTGGTGGCGTATGCATTTGCGCGTTTGCGTGCGCCAGGAAAAGAGATCATTTTCATCATCCTGCTCTCGACGATGATGATCCCCACAGAAGTAACACTCATCCCGCAGTTTGTATTATTTACCAAACTAAGCTGGATCAATACCCTGCTTCCCCTAATCGTGCCGAATTTTTTTGGCGGCGCATATAATATCTTCCTATTGCGTCAGTTCATCACCCGCATCCCTGTGGAGTTGGATGAAGCCGCGCAAATTGACGGTTTGAATTTCTTCGGTATTTACGTTTACATCATCCTGCCTTTGATCCGCCCCGCACTGGTGGCGGTGGCTATCTTCACCTTCGTCTGGAATTGGGGCGCATTCTTCGGTCCGCTGATCTACGTCAACGATGTCAGCAAAATGCCGCTGGCGTTGGGCGTGCAGATCTTAAGCGCCACCAACAGCGCCGGACAAATCCCGCCCTGGAACCTGGTCATGGTGGGCGCTCTGGTGTTGACCCTGCCGATGATCCTGGTCTATTTCTTTGGGCAACGCTTTATGGATCAGTTGAGTCTATCAGGCGGCAGCGCGGGGATAAAATAGTAATATTTGTATGCGTCTTGTTGGTATTTACAGAACAATTATCCATTCTTAGACGCTTATCTAATTTTCCTAACAAGGAGTATCTATGACTTTAACTACATCCGCGGATCAATTCCTGCTCGACGGCCAACCTTTCCGCATTCTTTCCGGTGCGATGCATTATTTCCGCGTGGTGCCCGAATACTGGCGTGACCGTCTCGAAAAGATGCGCGCCTTTGGGTTAAATACTGTTGAGACGTATGTCCCCTGGAATTTGCATGAGCCGCGCCCCGGCGAATTCCATTTTGAAGGCATGCTCGATATCGTGAAGTTTATCGAAATGGCAAACGATGTCGGCTTGAAAGTCATCGTCCGCCCGGGACCGTATATTTGCTCCGAATGGGATTTTGGCGGCCTGCCCTCGTGGCTGCTCAAAGATCCAGCGATGCAGGTACGTTGTGCGTACCCGCCATATCTCGCCGCAGTGGATCGCTTCTTCGATGAGTTGTTGCCAAAACTTGCTCCACTTCAATCTACAAAAGGTGGACCCGTCATTGCCATGCAAGTCGAGAATGAATATGGCAGTTACGGGGACGACAAGGTCTATCTGCGCCATCTTGCCGATGGAATGAAAACCCGCGGCATTGACTCATTCCTGTTCACGTCGGATGGTCCGCGCGATATTTGTTTGCAGGGCGGAACGCTACCCGACGTATTCAAAACCGTCAACTTTGCCTTCGAAGCGAAGGAAGCATTTACCAAACTGCGCGAATACCAACCCGAAGGTCCACTGATGGTTATGGAGTTCTGGTCGGGTTGGTTCGATCATTGGGGTGAGCCGCATCACATCAGCGAAGATGGCAGTGATTCCATTCAGCGTTCAGTTGAAACATTGGATGAGATTCTTGCGATGGGGGCGTCTGTCAACTTTTACATGTTCCACGGCGGCACGAACTTTGGCTTCATGAACGGCGCCAACGCTGACCCGACACCGTATCAAGCCGATGTGACCAGTTACGATTATGCCTGTCCGATCAGCGAGAGCGGCGACCTCAATCCGCGTTATGAAGGCTATCGTGATGTCTTGAAAAAATACGTTGACATTCCCGCCACTTTCCACTTTCCATCTTTACCAAAACGCTCTTATGGCTTAATTTCAATGACCGAATCGGCTGGATTGTTCGAGTCGCTTGGGGTGTTGAGCCAGCCGAAAACAAGTGTGAACGCACATCCGATGGAGATGTACGATCAGGATTACGGCTTCATCCTGTATCGTACGAAAGTCACCGGTCCGCGTATGGGCATCCTGCGTGTGCGTGGCTTGCATGACCGTGCCCAGGTTTTCATCAATGGCGAGTTGACTGATGTACTTGAGCGCGAATCGGGCAACGAATACTCCGCAGTGGATATCGCCAACGATGCGCAGTTGGATATTCTGGTCGAGAACATGGGACGCGTCAACTTCGGACCGGCACTGATGGATCGCAAAGGCATCACGGATGGTGTGACGATCAACGATCAATATCAATTCGGTTGGGAGGTTTTCCCATTGCCGTTGAGCGACTTGAGCAAACTAAATTTTGCCGCGCTGAAAACCACATCACAAGCCCAGCCCACTTTCTATAAATCTACGTTCCACGTAGATGAATCCGCCGATACCTTTCTCGCCCTCCCTGGTTGGACAAAAGGTGTCGTCTGGCTGAATGGCTTCAATCTCGGTCGTTACTGGGAGCGCGGAGCGCAGAAGACACTCTACATCCCTGCGCCGTTGCTGAAGCGCGGAGCAAACGAGTTTGTTGTGTTTGAATTACACGGCGCAAAGAATCTGACTGTCGAATTCCGTGACAAACCCGACCTTGGATAACATGACATTTCCTCAATTCCCTAAAGACTTTCTATTCGGCACAGCCACCGCCGCCTTTCAGATCGAAGGTAGTCCGACCGCGGATGGCAAGGGAAAATCCATTTGGGACACGTTCACGCACACGCCGAAAAAGATTCTCACTGGCGAAAACGCGGACGTCGCCTGCGACTCCTATCATCATCCCGAACGCGATATCGAGCTGATGACCGAACTGGATCTGAACGCCTATCGTTTTTCAATTGCATGGTCGCGCGTATTACCGCAAGGTCGCGGACAGGTCAATCAAAAGGGATTGGATTACTACAGCCGCCTGATCGATTCTCTCCTCCAGCGCAACATCACGCCCTTCATCACACTCTTTCACTGGGACACGCCTCAAGCCCTGCAAGACTTGTGCGGTGGATTCGCCGGGCGCGACATGGTGGGCTATTTTGCCGATTACGCCGAGGTCGTGGTCAAGGCATTGGGCGACCGCGCCAAACACTGGATCACCCTCAACGAACCGTGGGAACACGCCGCCTATGGTCACCTGCTTGGGACTCACGCGCCTGGACATCACAACCCATTCACCTATTTCCGCGTTGCCCATCATGAACTTCTAGGACATGGACTCGCCCTCGAACGGATTCGCTCCATCTCGACGGATGCCCGCGTCGGACTCACCCTCAGCCTGACTCCCATTTATCCAGCCTCATCCAAGCCGAAAGATATCGCCGCCGCAAAAGTGGCGAATCAATTCTTCAACGATTTCTACCTCGACGGAGTCTTCAAAGGCGCCTACCCGAATCCGCTCTGGAAGCAAATTGGCATCGCCCGTCCAAAGATTGGCGCGGACGATATGAGACTCATCTCACAGCCTATGGACTTCCTCGGTGTTAACTACTACAGCCGCGAGTTTGCGCGCGCCGCATGGTATGTCCCGTTCCTGCGCGCCTGGGTGGATGAGGTGGATGTCAAAGATAAAGAAACCCTCATCAACGGAATCCAATACACCAACGCCGGACGCGAAGTCTATCCACCTGCGTTTTACGATACGCTCATGGGCCTGAAGAACGAATACGGCAATCCGCGCATGTATATCACTGAGAACGGCGCCTCCTTTACGGACGTGGTCGAGAACGGACGAGTCCACGACCCGTTGCGCGTTTCCTTCCTCGAAGGCTACATGGAAGCCACCGCGCAAGCCATCCGCGACGGGGTGAACCTGCACGGCTATTTCATCTGGTCACTGGTGGATAACTTCGAATGGAACAGCGGCTTTTCAAAGCGTTTTGGCCTGGTGAATGTTGACCACATCACCCAGAAACGGACGATCAAAGATAGTGGTTATTGGGTGCGGGAGTTGATCCGTTCGCAAAAACTTAATTCGATGTCATTCTGAGGAGCGAAGCGACGAAGAATCCACCCCGGTTCCAGTTATGTTTAGCGAAGTAGAGATGCTTCGCTGCGCTCAGCATGACAATGTGTTCACAACATCCATCATCCATTCAGCCGGTGATGGATGTCTTTCGTTTGTTTATAGATCAATTTGAATATATCGAACTTCTCATCATACAACGCGCGGTGTTGTGATCGTGGCTTATAGGTCTGTTTGAACTGTACCAGTTGCGGAATATCACTGAACTTGATCTCCCCCATTCCAACTGCCGCGATCCATGCCGCGCCGCGCGCATTGGCATAGATGGGGTCTGCCACCTGCTTGATCTCCACGTTCATGACATCTGCAAAGATCTGGCACCACACATCCGATTGCGCCCCGCCGCCGACGATGTTGATGCTGTTCACTTTGTGCCCAAGGAATTTTTCAACAGGCGATAACAACCAACGGGTGTTAAACGCAATGCCTTCCAAAAAGGCTCGGATGATATCCTCACGCGTATTGTTCAGAGACAGGTTATAAAGTCCAGCGCGAAGCGTGCGGTCTTCGACCGGTGCGCGTTCGCCCCAGATCCAGGGCGTGTACATCACACCGTTCGCGCCCGCGGGCACGCGATCCGCAATTTGATCGAGCACTTTGAAAATATCGGGGACATCCGCTTCCTGCAATAGCTCATCCTTGTGATAGATGATGTTGTCACGCAGGAACGTGAGATTGCCACCCGCGGTCGCCTGAAGCGCAGTGAGCAAATAACGACCCGGCACAGCACACGGGATGGACGCCATGCTCGAAGCGATGTCCGTTTTCTTGAACGGCACATGCGCCGTCATCCACGATGATGTACCGATATAAAGATGAAGATCATAATCCTCCACCGCGCCCGCCCCGACCGCCGCGGCAGTGTTGTCAATGGCGCCCGCCACAACCTTCACATTCGATGACAACCCAAGCACAGTCGCAACATCACTGCGTACATTGCCGATCACTTTTGTGCAAGCCACCACATCAGGCAATTTATCGCGGTCGATACCAAGCGTGCGGATTAGCGAATCGTCATAGTGAATATCATCGGGGTTGCGATTGTCGGTCACCCACGATGTCACGATCGAATCAAAACTCGCAACGAACTCGCCAGTCAACCGCAGGTTCATATAATCGAGTACGTTCAAAAACTTATGCGTGCGCGCATACACATCCGGCATCGTCTCGCGGATAAACAGCATGTGCGCAGCGGGGTCCTTACCCGTCATCGATGGCATGCCGCCCGTCAGCCGTACGAAACGCAAAACCTTGAAGACATCTGCGCCATCGATGTTGATCAAACCACGCAGTTGCCTGTGCAGATGCGCCGCGCCGCGCATGTCCATCCATAGGATCGCGTTGCCAAGAGCGTTTTCTGCTTTATCGACCGCCACCGTCCCTTCGCCTTGGGTGGAACAACAAACAGCGATCACATTTGGACCTGCGTCCTGATTCCGTTTCATCAGCCTACCCGCCGTTGACAGGAATGCCTGCCACCACTCCTCCGGCGACTGTTCCGCGCCGCCATCGGGTGTGATGATGAGCCGCAAGGGCTCGCTTTCCCAACCGAGAACTTTCCCGCTGACCGTGATCAGCGCGACTTTCATTCCAGATGTTCCAAGGTCAACAGCGAGGATGATGGGTTCTGACATGTAATTCCGCATCTATGAAAATTCGACCACGGTTGCCGGGTACTCTTCCACTAATGTGAAGCCTGCCTTGCGTGCTGTAGCTCCAGAGGCCTCGTTTCGCGTCCAGCAGTCCCAGCCCACGCGTGTATAACCGCGCTTGTGCGCTTCTGCAAGGAAATACCAGGTGGCAAGGGTCGCGATCCCCTTGCGTTGATGCTTTTCAGCCGTGGCGATCCCGATCTCACAGCGGTCACCGACATTGTATTCAGACATACACCAGCCTGCGACCTCATTGGAATGAACGGGACAAAGCCCAAAACTGCGCGCGAGGAAGTCCTCCACAGAAGCGCGTTCTGAACACATCTCCTCCCGCACATCATCCATTCCCGCCACATCGCTGGATAAAAATTCAGGTGTGATCAAATGCATCGAGAAACCCTCGGGCAGTCGCAGGTCAGGTTTGGAGCCGAAGTCCGTGATCTCGTAATATTGCCGATTGCCATAATAAAGCTGGCAGGTATGGAACAATCCTTGTAATGCAATATTCCACCCTTCACCAGAAGTGCACACCAGAAAAGCGTCGTTTCCGCCTGAACGCTGGGCAGGGATCAGCTCTCCTGAAAAGGTGTTCGTCATTTCTTCGAGAAAATCATATTGGGTTGCATCACCAGCGCACAGCACGCGGCTGTTACAGACGAGCACACCTGCCTGGGGCCTGACAACATCGTCAACGAACAATCGGGAAGTGGCGCAGCCTTCGAAGAAGGCTGTCACCAGCGCATGGGAGCGCTCCAATTCATGGAACAGTGGACGAGCTGATTGAATATCTGATGAGAAAATCTCGGGCATGGTTATTGGCTTTCTTTCGGGTTTACATTAATTTTGTGGATCTTTCATCTGCGTAACGAGCAACGCGCTGACGACCAGTAATCCTATCGCCAATAGCAACGCAGGTGTGAATGAACCGTCCGCTGTCTTCAACGCTTCCATGATGTACACAAACACAACAGCGCCTTGACCTGTTAACTGCATCAAGCCATTGGATGTGCCTTCGGGCGTGGGATGTGTGATCTCAGCCGCATACTGCATGGCGATCGGCATGGCGCTGACCAGAAAAAATCCCATCGCAAAAGTGGATGCAAACAATAACCAACCCGTAGTTGCAAAGGTCAACCCGATCATGCCAGGGATGGCGCCGATAAAAGCTACATATAAATAACGCTGTCGCATCCGCTGTTTATCGGATAAGGCAGGGATGACCACTGCCCCGATCACGCCGCCGACGATCATCAGCGCGCCGAGAGTCCCCGCATCGTTGGGCGTAAATCCGCGCGGACGGATCATGGCTTCGATCCAGGTGGTGGCGCCGTTGAATATTCCCAATCCGATGAATGAAACGGCAAGACTAAACCAGAATGGACGTATCTTGATGGCATGTTTCAATCCATCCAGCATCAACGCACGGACTTCGCTTCCTTCTGGTCCAGGCGGGGTGGGGGGAGCCTCTCGTGCAAGTAAGATGAACAAGACAGATGATAACGCTGCTATACCGCCATAGATCAATTGAACCGTTGGTATGGAAATGGTTTCAATCAGAATGGGAGTGAGCACCAGCCCAAGCGCTGTGCCGATGAGATTGCCGAGGGTAACAATGCCAACGGCAGTGGCGCGTTCTTCGATGGCAAACCAATTGGCAGGGACTTTCGTCCACGCGTTGAGCAGGAAGGGTTGCGCTGCGGCAATGCCAATTGTGCTCCACAAAACGAGAGAGTAATTCGCGCCGGCAAATCCGCGCAGGAGACCGAAGACACCCATCAACACCGCGCCGATGCTGACCGCGAGTTTGAAGCCATACGTGTCAATGACCCATGAAACAGGGATCGAGAGCGGGATGAAGGCGATCATGAACGACATCGCCAGCAAACCGATCTGCAGGTCGGTCACGCCATAGAAAGCTGCCGCAGGTCCAGTGATGGGCGCGTATGTGATCCACAGCATCTGGATGGTCAGGTTGATGAACATGAAGGCACCCAGTACCACCCAACGATAGCCGTAGAGTTTGTAATCGTTCGTCATGATGTTCCTTTACATAATTTGTTATGTCATGCTGAGCGGAGCGAAGCATCTCTCTTCCGTCTTGGAGTCTTTTCGGCAAATCACAGATTCTTCGTGGCGCTCAAGCGCCACGAAGAATGACATGCGCTTTACACACAAGCCGCCAGTACGGTCTCGAATTTATTCAATGCATCGTCAATGACTTCATCCGTATCCGCCATAGACGTGTACATGCGCGAGCCTGCCAGCGTGATCAATCCTTGTGACATGTATGCCGCACCCATCTCTTCGATCATATGTTTACGCGGCTTGAGTTCGCGCGCTAGTCGAAGCGGATTGCGCAGGTCGAGCAGCATCACACCTGATGTTTCAAGATGCACGATGGAACCTTGATTGTATGCGACGAAGGGCAGGTCATACTTGGCGATGATGGCTTGTAGCCCTTTGGTGAGTCGATCGCCTGCGCGTCCTGCTATAACGGGTGCATTGGTCTTTTCCATTTCAATCAATGAGTAATAACCCGCAACACATGAAAGTGGGTTCGCTGAAAGTGTCCCGCCGATGTAAGCTCGTTCACCAACGCCGCCGATGCCTGCCGCGAAACGCATGATCACATCCGCACGCCCACCCACGCCGCCCGCCATGGGGTATCCGCCCGTGATGCATTTGCCGAACACCGTCAGATCGGGTTTGACGCCGAAGTAGCTCTGGGCACCACCCAAGCCCACTCGAAAGCCGGTCACAACTTCGTCGAAGATCAGAAGCGCTCCGAACTCGTCGCACAGATCCCGCACTTTTTGGTTGAAGTCAAATGGGACGGGACGCGTGCCTGACTCCGGTCCCAGCGGTTCGACGATGACCGCCGCAGTTCCGCCCCTCAGCCTGTTGAGCAGTAACTGACGCTTCAACGCCCCGAGGCCGTTCGGAAAAAATTCCTTTGTTGACGAGCTTGCCCCACGCGGAATGCCCGTCGCCTCGAGCCGACCCGTGCCCGGTACATGCAAGCCATAGACCATCGGGTCGCTCCAGCCGTGATACGCGCCGCCGACTTTGATGACATATTTCTTCCTGGTGAAGGCGCGCGCCGCGCGGATCGCCGCCATGACGCCTTCCGTGCCCGACCCTAACATGCGGAACATTTCCACGTTGGGCATGAAGCGATTGACCAGTTGCGCCAGCTTCAATTCATATTCGTGGAACAAACCGGTGACAGGACCGCACGTCCGCAGCATCTCAAAAACTTTTTCGCGTACGGGAGCATAGTTGCTTCCAAGCACGGTGGGACCGCCAGCCTGCAGGAAGTCGATATATTGATTGCCGTCCGAATCCCAGAGATAGGCACCATCCGTTTTTTCGATGGCGATTGGGAAGGGATAGTTGAATGCCAGGTTATGCTGTACGCCACCGGGAATGAATTTCTTGGCTTCGTCGGTTAATTCTTTCGAGCGTTTGCATTGACTGTCGAAGTAGCTGAGAAATTCCTGCATCTTCTCGCGCTTGATATGGCGCAGTGGCTGGCTAACGAGATTATCCAGTTTCTTATAAACTTCTTTGGTATCGTGATATTCACTGATCGCGTATTTCTGTTCACTCATTTTATTCTCCGCTTTTTACTTCCTCACCCTTTTCGATTTTCTTTTGATCCTTGCGTAGTTTGGCAAAGGCAACCTCGCGCACTGCCAGAGGAATTTTGCTGATCTTGCGTTCTGTGCAGATCGCCAGCAGATAGGCCATCGCGCACTTCTCCAGGATCTCCACGTTGTGGATGGCGCGTTCCATGTCGTGCCCGAAGACCAGCGCGCCGTGGTTTTGCATCATGAAGGCATTGTTGTGATTCTTCACATTCTTGGAGACTGTGTTCTTCAACATGCCCGTTCCCGATGGGGCGTAGGGGATGATGTCCACACTGCGGCCGAGGAAGCGCGCCTGCTCGTCGAACAAGGCTGGGATCGGCGCCTTGATCAAAGTCAACGCACTCGTATACACCTGATGCGTATGGACGATGGCGTTCACATCCGCCCGAGCCTGGTACACGGCTCCATGCATAGCGGATTCAACTGACGGCTTGAGACGACCGTCGAGTATCGTCAGGGAAAAATCCAAAATGCAGATGTCCTCTGCCGTCATTTTCATGTAATCGTAATTGGATGGGGTGATGGCGAATGCCTCCTGCCCGGGAATGCGCAGGGACAGGTTGCCGCCTGTTGCTATCAAATATCCTTTGCGTACCAGTTCGTGTGCGGTCTCCACGATCTGTTTTTTCTGTAGTTCAAAAGTGTTCACGTGCCCTCCGAAGTGTATAAACTAGACAGCGACAAGATTCTAGGGCATTATCTTGACAGTGTCAAGATTTTCGCTTAATATCTTTGTATGCCATCCAAAAAATATCATCACGGTGATTTGAAAAATGCCCTGATCAAAGCGGGCGTTGAGATCTTGTCCAAAGAGGGGATTGATGGACTCAGCCTGCGGAAGGTGGCGCAACGCGCAGGGGTGAGTCATTCCGCGCCGTATTCGCATTTCCCCGATAAACAATCATTGATCGCGGCGATCTCGACAGAGGGGTTCAATCAATTGTATGCTGAGTTGGATGCGGCTGTTTTGGCGTATCCGAAGAATCCCAAAAAGCAATTGCAGCAGGGCGCATTGGCATATCTTCAATTTGCGTTGAATAACATCGATACGTTCAAAATCATGTTCTCAGGTGTGTTGGAAAAGGAAAAAGAATATCCAGCCTTCGTGGAAATTTCACACAAAACGTTTCGGCGGGTGGTGGATGTTGTAAAGGCATGTCAGGATGCGGGGTTTTTGCGTTCCACGTCATCAGAGATGATGGCGGTCGCCGTGTGGGGACAGGTGCATGGCATCGTTTCGCTCGCACTCGAGGGACAGATCTCGCACTCGGTTCTGGATCATCATGCGATCCAGGATCTTGTTTCGTTCGCAGTCGAGCAGATGATATCGTCCTGAAAATCGGCGCACACCATCACGGATCTGGCAGGGGGATGGCAATGCCGGATGGAAGGTCAAATGCCCGGACGTTCGCGCTGATCGGGGACGGGGGACCAGGCAACGGGTCGGACGAAGCGGGCATTTGATCCGGAACCCACACGTTCATCCCAGCCCGATTCCCCGTACGTGCTATGAGAGTCATTCCACCCAGTCGAATGTGCGTGTGACGGCTTTCTTCCAACCTTTGTAAATCTTCCCGCGCTCGGTCTCATCCATGTTGGGCATCCACTCGTGATCCTTGCCCCAATTGGCGCGCAGGTCTTCCACTTTGGACCAGAATCCGACTGCCAGACCGGCGGCATACGCCGCGCCGAGGGCGGTGGTCTCGGCAACGGTCGGGCGGATGACCGGCACACCCAAAACATCAGCCTGGAATTGCATGAGCAGGTCGTTGAAGACCATGCCGCCATCCACTTTGAGAGCGGTCAGCGGCACGCCTGAATCGGCGTTCATGGCATCCAGCACTTCACGCGTCTGGTAGGCGGTGGCTTCGAGTGCGGCGCGCGCGATGTGTCCCTTGTTGACATAGCGGGTCATCCCGACGATTGCGCCCCTCGCGGAGGATTTCCAATACGGCGCGTACAATCCCGAGAACGCGGGGACGAAATAAATGCCGCCGCTATCCTCCACGGATCTTGCCAGCGCTTCCACCTCCGCCGACGATTGGATCAGTCCGAGATTATCTCTCAACCACTGGACCAGCGCGCCGGTGATGGCGATGGAGCCTTCGAGACAGTAGACTGCCGGTTCATTGCCGATCTTGTAGCCGAGGGTGGTGAGGAGTCCATTTTTGGAGTGCACAGGCCTGGCGCCGGTGTTGAGAAGCATGAAACAGCCCGTGCCATAGGTATTCTTGGCTTCACCGGGACTGAAACAGGTTTGTCCGAAGAGCGCGGCTTGCTGATCGCCCAGGTCACCCGCCACTGGGATGCCCGCGAGCGAGCCGACAGCCCTGCCGTACACTTCAGAGGAGGCGCGTATTTGAGGAAGCATTTTCCTGGGGATGCCCATCGCCTTGAGCATGTCGAGGTCCCAATCCAATGTCTCGAGGTTCATCAACATGGTGCGGGAGGCGTTGGAAACATCGGTGACATGCACGCCGCCGTTGATTCCGCCGGTCAGGTTCCAGATCACCCATGTATCGATATTGCCGAAGAGCACCTCGCCCTTTTCAGCCTTTTCGCGCACACCGGGGACATTATCCAGGATCCATTTGATCTTGGGACCGGAGAAATAGGTTGCCAGAGGCAGACCCACCTTGGCGCGGAAGCGGTCCTGTCCGCCCTCTTTGGCGAGTTCGTTGCAGATGGTATCGGTGCGGGTATCCTGCCAGACGATGGCGTTGTAGACCGGTTTGCCGGTGGTGCGTTCCCATATCACAGCGGTCTCACGCTGATTGGTAATGCCGACCGCGGCAATATCCCTGGGATCCACTCCGCTCTTTTTGAGCGCCCCGTCGATCACTTCCTGTGTGCGTTGCCAGATCTCGACCGGGTCATGTTCGACCCAGCCCGGTTTCGGGTAGACCTGTCCATGTTCTTTTTGATCTCTGCCGACCACCCTGCCCGCGTGATCGAAGATCATGAAGCGGGTGCTGGTGGTGCCTTGGTCGATCGCTGATGAATAAACAGCCATTTTTCCTCCGGATATTCTGCATCTACTTTTGGATCTTGATGACCGGGATTTTCGACTCAGCCGGAAGCGTAACCTGCGCCCATTCCCCGCCTCGTTCCACGCTCAGGCTTGCTCCCGTTTCGAGTAACGTGACTTTGCCCTCAGCCGCATCCGCCGGTAACGAGAGCGTCCCGTTTGCAGGGAGTTTCGTGACGATGACATAATGCGCCGCGCCTTTGGATGTATACCGCACCTCCGCGCCGCCCGTATCTGACTCCGTGAATCGAATCCACGGGCGCGTGCCGTATATAGACTCGCCGTTCGCCGTCAGCCAGGCGCCCAGCCCATTTAACGCGTCCACCTGCAACGGGTGGAGAGAGCCGTCTGCTTTCGGTCCAACGTTGAGCAGAAGGTTGCCGTTCTTGCTGACAATATCCGCCAGCAAACGGACCAGGTCGTCCGCTGTGTGGTAATCCTCCGCGCCTTCGAACTGGTTGTATCCGAACGAGTTGCCGATGCCGCGGCAGGTCTCCCATTTATGTGCGGTGATGTGATCGAGCGTGGCATACTCCGGGGTGACGAAGTCGCTGTGCGCGGGCTTGGGCGGTTCATCCTTCATTTTCTCGATCATCCTGCCGAGGACGAGCCTGCCGACCCGGTTGAAGAAGAATTTCGGCAATTGCATCCAACGGTTGTTGACCACGCCTTCAGGTTTGTGATTGTAGTACTCTGCCCAGAGTTGGGGGAGATCGTACCCGGGCGGGTACCCGATATCGCTCCACAAAACCCAGGGATCGTAACGCTCGATCAGTTCGCGCCAGTGGGATTCGATGTAGGCGAGATACTCGCGGCTCGTATCGCTCCCGGCAAGCAGATCAGCCAGTGACGTGATGGGTCTCTTTGTGAAGCTCCAGTCGAGCAGGCTGGAGTAGTAGAAGCCCATCTTCATGCCTTTGCGATTCACCGCCTGCGTAAGTTCGCCCGCGATATCGCGCGTTGCCTGCCAGTCCGCATTGCGCGGATTGGCATGGCGGCTGTTCCATATCAGAAAGCCGTCGTGATGTTTGCTGACCAGCACCACATACCGCGCCCCGGCATTCGAGAACAGTTCCGCCCATGAATCGGGATTCCACTGTTTGATCTGTTCGTTGAACATCGGCGCGAATTGCTCGTAACGGAAATCCGCGCCATGGGTCTTTGCATGATACTGATGTACGGAACTGCCCCGGATCCGAAGGCTGTTCTGGTACCACTCCGCGTACGGTGTTTCTCCAAAACCGATCTCGCCTTTCAACATTTTTTCGGCGGTCATCGCGCCATGCGGAGCGAATGCCGGAACGCTGTAAATGCCCCAGTGAATGAAAATGCCAAACTTGGCATCGTTGTACCAGTCTGGCAGGGGATGGGTTCTGACCGATTCGATGGTGGGTTGGTATGTCATGAGGCAGGTCTCCTATGGCACGAATTATATAATAGACCTCTTGCATATGTGAAAAACATTAGCCACAGAGAACACAGAGACTTTTGAGAAAAAGCCCTTAAAACTCATCTTCTCTGTGATCTGATATGAAAAAACAAAGCCAAACCACGGAGTCACTGAGATACGGAGAATTTAAAAACTCTGTGTCTCCGTGTCTCAGTGGTTCAATTTTCATAGTTTGGGGTGGAACCCTTTCATGGATACTCTGTGGCAAAGACGACTTTCGCAAGAGGTCTATTCAAAGAACTGACATTTTGCACTGTTTTATTTTGTGCAACCGTGCAATAATTAATCGCACTTGAAAACCCCTTCCCCCATACAAGGAGAGAGACATGCTCCAAAATCTCAAGCAACAGATCGAACAACTCAAAAGTAAAGGCGCGACCTACGTGGACGCGCGTTGGTATCCCGTGGAGGAGACCAACAACCTGCTGATGTGGAACGGCAACCTGAAGAACACCTCCGCTTCGCGCGAGAGCGGGCTGGGTGTCCGTGTGCTGTATAAAGGCGCGTGGGGCTTCTCGGCTTCGTCCGATATGAGCGACCTTGACGGCATCTTCGACAAAGCCTTCGACAATGCCCGCATCGCCGCAGAGCGCGTCACGTTCCCCATCCGCCTGGCGGAGAAGGACGCCCTGCAAGCATCGTTCACAAGCCCGAGCCGCATCGACCCGTTCAGCGTTCCGCTCAACGACAAGGTTGCTCTCCTGCAGGCGCTGGATGAAAAACTCAACCAGCCCGGCGTTGTCCAGCGCGCGGCTGAAATGACCTTCGTCCGCAAGCAGATCGTCTTCATCGATTCGGAGGGCAGTGAGATCGAGAAGAACATCATCGAGGTCTTCCCCGGCATCATGGTCATGGGTGTGGATGCGAACGGTGAGACCCATCAGCGCCAATACAGCCCTGGGCGGCTGGGCGATACACGCGGCTGGGAAACGCTTGACGCGCAACTGTTCAGCGAGAACGCCGAACGCATCGTCAAGGAGTTGAACGAGATCCTCGCGGCAGATGTCTGCCCAAAGGAGGATCGATCCGTGATCCTGCTCCCCGGTATGATGTTCCTGCAAACGCACGAGACGATCGGTCACGCGCTGGAACTGGACCGCATCCTCGGGTATGAACTGGCGTACGCGGGCGGCTCGTTCGTCACGCTCAACGACTTTGGCACCCTGCGCTACGGTTCTCCCAAACTGACGGCGCGCGCGAACGCCACCGAACCCAACAGCCCCGGCAGTTTCGGTTTCGACGATGACGGCATCCCCGCGCAGGATAACCTGCTGATCGACAAGGGCATTCTCGTTGGCGCGATCACGGGCCGCCAAATGGTGGAGGAAGCCAATGCCCGCGCCCGCAGGCAGATCTTCAAGGGTAGCAGCGGTGCGAACCGCGCCACCGCGTTCTACCGCGTCCCGATCGAACGCATGACTAACATCAACATCGATCCGGGTGAGGATGGCACGCTCGATGATATCGTCAGGAACACGGAAAAAGGAATCATCCTCGACGGTGAGAAAAGCTGGTCGATCGGTTCGAACCGCGAACAGTTCCACTTCGCCACCGAGATCGGCTGGCTGGTGGAGGATGGTCAGGTGACGAAGGTCGTCAAGAATTCCACCTACAAAGGCGACACGCTCAAGTTCTACAACTCGCTTTCCGCGGTCGGGGACAAATCCACCTGGGAAATGCGCTACGTAGCCAACTGCGGCAAGGGTCAGCCCAATCAGATCATGCAACTCGGGCACGGCGTGCCGGTCTGCCGTTTCGACAATGTGAGAATAGGAGAGTAGCCGTGAAGGAGAAAATTTTACAAACCCTGCGCGACCTGCGCGCGTACGCCGTGGGCAAGGGCGTTGAAGCCGCGTTCTTCTATCACGAGGAGGATAGTTACCTCATGCGCTTTGCCAATTCGGCGATCTCGCTCAACACCAATGAGCACCTCATCCGTCTGGAGATCGCCGCGTACGAGGGCAGGAAGCGCGCCAGTTACGAAATGATCACCGACCTCGGCAAATTGGATGAAATGAAACAGGGCGTGGATATCGCCGCCGAGATGGTGAAGCACGCCATGCCGTTGAACTACCAGCCCACGGTCCCGACCTACGCTGAATCCTTCGCGGACGAGAGCAGTTTCGACGCGACGTTGGCAACCATCAGCAACGAAGAACGGCTGGCTTATTTCAACGAAGCGGCGAAAGGTTTGGAGACGGACGATATCAAGCTCGGCGGCATCTTTTCCAACGGCACGAACGTCATCGCGCAGATCAATACGCGCTCGGAACATACGCAATACTTCAAGACATCCGACGCGCAGATCAGCATGGTGCTTTCCCACGCCGCGCTCAAATGGGAAGTGATCGCCGAGCAGTCCGCGCAGAGGAAATCCGACCTCGACCCATCCGCCCCGCACCGTGACCTGTCCTTCCTGCTCGAACGGTATCAAAAGGAACCCGCACAGCAGATCCCCGTCGGCAGGTATGACATCGTTTTCGGCTCTGCCGCCATCGGCGACCTGGTCGGCATCATGAACTGGATCGGCTTCAGCGGTGGCTCGATGAAACGCGGCTTCTCCTTCCTCACGGAGGAGCAGGTCGGTCAGAAGGTGTTCTCGGACAAGTTCAATCTCACCGATGACCCGACGCGGCGCGAGACATTCCCATATCCGCGCGATATGATGGGCATGGAACGCAAGCCGTTCCCGGTCTTCGAGAAGGGCGTCTTCAAAGCCTTCACCTGGTTCCAGGATGACGCCGACGAGTTCGGCGCTCAGCCGACCGGGCACACCGTCATGCACAAGAGTCTGGTCCTCAGCGGCGGCGGCATCGATGTGAACACGCTGGAAGACCTCGTCAACATGCCGCGCGACAACGACATCCTGTACATTCCCTTCCTGCATTACATGAACATCGTCAACCCTTCGAAGGCGCTCGTCACCGCCAGTTCGCGTTTTGGCGCGCTCCTGCTCAAGAAGGATGGCTCGATCGTCGTGCCGTTCAACGTACGCGTCACACAAAGCCTGCTTGACATCTTCGGCGACAAGATCGCGTGGATGTCGAAAGAGCAGACCGTCAACAACGCCTCCATGAGTTATGGCGCACGCAACCCCACCGCACTGGTCGTTCCCAGTTTCATCCGCGTGAATGACCTGGAGATCTCGCACTCCAATTCGTCATATTAGTCCGGTCAAACCGAAAACTGACAGCCGCCTGTGAAGGGGTAAGACCGCAGTAAAGAGTGGTCAAATAGCATAACGGGACATCCGAAAAAGAAAACGATTAGGCAACCTGCCGCGACCCTGTTTTTTGATCCA
>JBFYRY010000218.1:0-6818 GCA_041302025.1 Chloroflexota bacterium
TGACGATAAGCCTGCTCCCATTTCCCGAACCATGCCCACGCCCCGAGCACCCCCAGCAAGGCAAGCGATGCATACCAGGCAGTCAACGCGCCCTTCGTTACGCGCTTGACATCGTCCATGTGACTCAATTCGCGCTCGTTATAGAGCGGAGTGCCATCATCAAATTTCAAGTCCCCGAGGTAGGAAACATCCGCGTCGTTGACAAGATACTCCAGCGCGTAAGGCGCCCACTTTAAACGGTCCGCTTTGGTGAAGCCATACTCATCAGGCGGGAAGTACGGCATGTTGTATTCGATTTGAAGGAATAATGGGGTCAGCAACATGCGAATTCCCAATCCGATCAGGGCGAATGGGACAAGGATGGCAACAAGCCAGGTAAGAAAGGATGACATTTTATTCTTCATTTTTTCCTATTGTAAGACAAATCTTTGGTTAGGTTCCAATGACAGGAACCTACTCTATATATTTCATCCCACCCTAAAGCACGAAGCGGACCACCATGTCGTGGACGATCCGTTCGATGGGGATGTGGTCGTCGGTGAAAACGGCACCCATCGTGGTCGTAAGCCCATTGATGATGAGGCGGTCGCCGAGGACAGATGCAGAGTTAATGGTCAGCACCCCGTCGTCAGTTGATGGAGAATCGGTGACCTGAAAGAATTCCTGGGTGGTCATGTGCATGGGACGATGTGAGTGGCAATGAAGAGTCTCTGAGACATTCGTAGAGATGCTTTGTCGTAAAGCGGCTCAGCATGACAAAAGCCAGGATATTACTTCTTCCTCTCCTCCAGTGCCTTCGTCAGTAACTCCTTCGTCACGTTCGGGTCGGCTTTGCCTTTGGTGGCACGGGCGACTTGCCCAACGAACCATTGCAGGAGGGTTTCCTTGCCTGCGAGGTATTTTTCCACTTCGGCGGGGTTGTCGGCAAGGATTTTGTCAATTGTCTCTTGAATAAAGCCTTCGTCGGAGATCTGCGCCAGATTTTTCTCTTTGACGATCTGATCAGGTTTTCTGCCATTCTTGAACATCTCTGCCAGCACAGTCTTGCCCGCGTTGTTGTTGATGGACTTGTCTGTGGTCATGTCAATCAACTTGGCGAGGTCCTCGGCGGGGATGAGAATGTCCGTGATGTCAATGCTCAGGTCGTTGATGTTGCGCATGAATTCGCCAGCGATCCATGAATGGACAGCTTTCGCTGAACTCTTCGATTTCGCAACAACGCTCTCGAAGTAGTTCGCAAGCGAAAGCTCGGAGGCGAGAAAACGCGCATCGGACGGAGTCAAGCCAAAGTCCGAAATGAAGCGTGCGGTCTTGGCTTCAGGCAGTTCGGGCAGTTGAATCCGAATCGACTCGATCCACGCATCCGAAAATTGTAGCGGAGGCAGGTCGGGTTCGGGGAAGTAGCGATAATCGTGCGCCTCCTCCTTGCTGCGCTGTGAGACGGTCACGCCGCGCACATCGTCCCAGCCGAGAGTTTCCTGCACCACCGTTCCGCCCGACTCATAAATTCTGATCTGGCGCTCGATCTCATATTGCGACGCACGTACCAACGCGCGGAAGCTGTTGAGGTTCTTGATCTCGGTGCGCGTGCGGAACTCGTCACTGCCGACGGGGCGCACGGAGATGTTTGCTTCGAAACGCAGCACGCCTTTTTCCATGTCGCCCGAGTTGACGCCGAGGTAACGCAAAATGGCGCGGATCTTCGTGGCAAAATCGAGCGCGGCTTCCACGGTGCGGATATCTGGCTCGGAGACGATCTCAAGCAGCGGGACGCCTGCACGATTAAAATCGACGAGCGCGTAATTTTTTTCGTGGGATAGTTTGGCAGTGTCCTCTTCGATGTGAACCCGCCTCACGCGAATGCGCTTCGACTGCGCTACCGCTCCGCTCAGCGCGGAAGTATCATCCACTTCGAGCCAGCCTTTTTCTGCGATTGGCAATTCGTATTGCGAAATTTGATATCCCTTGGGCAGGTCGGGGTAGTAATAATTCTTGCGCGCAAAGGTGTTGTGCTTGTTGATGGAGCAATTCAACGCGAGTCCGACGAGCGCGGCAAATTCCGTCGCTTTTTTGTTGACAACGGGCATGGCACCAGGTAGTCCTGTGCAAGTTGGGCAGATGTTGGTGTTCGGCTCAGGCGCAGAGCCATAATCCGCTGAGCAACTGCAGAACATTTTAGAGTTCGTGAGTAACTCGCCGTGAATTTCAAGTCCGATGACGGGTTCGTATTTTAGTTGCATAGTTGGTTAGTCTCGTAGTTGAATAGTCTCAAGGTGTTTTCTGATTTTTTCTGCGTGCATGGCTCGCTCGCTGATTGACATGGGTTCGCGTTGCGTGGCGTAATAATTATCGTCTTTGTAGCGCGGTGTCACATGTAAATGATAATGCCAAACATCCTGACTGCCGCCTGGCTCGTTATGTTGACGGGTGGAAACGCCGTCGCAAGCGCACACTGCTTTCATTGTCAAAGCCAGCATTTTGGCAACTCGATGAATGTCCTGCGCGTAATGTACTGGTAAATCATAGATATTCTCAAAGTGTTCATTCGGAACAATGATCGTGTTGCCATGGTTGTTCTTCCATTGATGAGAACCGATGAAGGCGGTTACGTCATCATCGTGATAAACAATATCGCTTTGAACAGAGTGAACTTGTTCATTCTCTATGCCTGCGATGAGAAGGCAAAATGGACAGGCGTAGTTTTCGGGAGCATGGTTGTACATCGTTTTAACCATTGTTTGGCAATTCAAGAAACCTTACGCGTAGGGCGGAGATGTCGTTCTGAGTTATGCCACCTTCAAGGAGGTAATTTTCAACGTGGATGCCTTCCAGCGTTTTTTGCAGGACTTCATAAACGTTGGTGTTTCGTTCTGCCAGAAGTTGGTCGCGCACGGGGTCTACACTTAATTCATAATCTGCGGTGATATCTTTTACACATACACCTGCAAGTGCAAGCAATAAAAAGGCGATGATGCCTGTGCGGTCGTATCCGCGTTTGCAGTGGAAGAAGACTCCACCCGGCTCGGCTTGGGCAATGGCTTTGAGGGCGGCGGCGTGACGATGCGCCCAGAGATTCAACGCGTCGGTGTAGTAAAGCGGCGTACCCCACAGATCAGAAGTTGCCCATTTTTCAACGAACTCTTTGTTCGCCACATCTTCGATCTCCACCGAGACCACTTGAATATCAGAGTGAGGCGGGACGACAATGGGGTAATCTTTTTCATCAAATCCATAAGTGCGAAGTGAGATGATGGTGCGGATGCCATGTTTGTATAACGCAGACCAACCATCTGCCGTGAGTCGGCTAGGCTGATCGCCGCGCACGACAGCTCCCCAACGGGTTTTGTATCCGTTCGATGCGTTCATTCCGCCCAAGTCACGGACGTTGTTACAGCCTTCCCAATTGAGAATTCGATTCACGCTCATGGTTTCTCCAGTGGTATTATGTCTTCTATAAAGGAGTTACTTATGAATGCAGATGCCTTTCGTCATTTTTATAACTATCACTTCGCCGAGAACTGTAAAGTTTGGGAGCACGTCGCTTCGTTGACCTTTGAGCAGTTCACCCAGAAAGTGGATTACTCGCGCGGCTCGGTTCGTGAGCAGATCCTTCACCTTATCGACGCGGAAGACATTTGGTTTTGCGAACTGCGCGGAGCCCAGCCTTCCGACCCGTTACCTGAAATTGTTGAAACTGATGATCGCGACGCCATCCGCGCGCACTGGGACAAGGTGGAGGGAAATATCCGCGCGTACCTTGCCAACTTAGAAGACGATTTCTTGTTTACCAAGCCGATCGCAGATCCCGAAGAGGATAAGAACTTGATCGTCTGGCAGGTCTTGCTTCATGTTGTTAATCATGCCACGGATCATCGTGCGCAACTTCTGCGCGCTCTGCATGATCTGGGCGTGGACACGAAGTATCAGGATTACATTTTTTACGTGTACGAGAACCCAATGTAGTCTGGCATTTTAGATTCCTGTAACAACGATGCCAATAACTGCTGTTGCAATCCCAAGCCCTTGTGGCTTGGTGATCTTGTCTTTAAGAAAAACGATAGCCAGTAGTATGGTCACGATCGATAAAGCGGACGCGATGGGAGTGATCAGTATCGCATCGCCAATGGTCAAGCCGTAATTCACAATCGCAACCGCTCCTGCCTCCACCATGCCCATGATGAAGATCGCGGTTATCGTTTTTGTGGTGACACCAGTCAGACCCATCTCACGTTTGGAAAGGGTGGAAAAGAGGAGCGTGAAAACGATGATGCCCAACTTGATCAATGCCGTGCTGACCAGCCATCCGACCTCTTCCACGATGATCTCGCTGACATTCCAGTAAATGCCGAAGAAAAAGGCTCCCGCAATGGCTTCCCTGACCCCTGCAGAAAATTGAAATTTTCTCTGCCGGATCTCGCTCCAGTTCAGGGAGGCAAGCGTCACGCCAGTAAGGATCATCAGGACGCCGACGGTTTGGATGGTGGAAAGGCGCTGTCCCATGAAAGTGAAGGCGAACAGCATGGTGAACACCGCCCACAAGTTCATGGTGGCGGCTACAATGGACAGATTGCCGATCTCAAAGCCTTTGAAGAAGAACAAATAGCCAGCCGAGTAAAGCAGCGATGCAATGGGGAATAAGAGCATCATGCCCGAGGGGACGTCCATGCTTGGGGCGGCTAGGAAACCGAGCAAAAGAATGGATGCCAACCCAGCCAACTGCGACCAAAAGAACGATTTGTAAGGTCCGATCTGTTTGGCGAAGACGCCGCCGAGGAAGTCATAGATTCCCCAGCCGAACATGCCCGATATTCCGCACAGAATGCTTACGATAGTTGAGCTCATAAGTTTGGCAGTTGTTTGTGCCAATCGGTCACTTGTTGGTAGGCATGCGCAACTTGGAATAACGTTTGTTCATCCAAGTGTTTGCCAATGAGCTGCATACCGACCGGCATGTTGTTGGAGAAGCCTGCGGGAAGTGCCAAGGCGGGAACACCAGCGGGGTTGGTGGCAACGACGTAAATATCTGATAAATACATTTCGAGCGGGTCGCTGGTCTTCTCGCCGAGCTTGAATGCTGTGGTGGGACAGGTCGGGGCGAGTAGAATGTCCACGGAGGCGAAGGCAGACTCAAAGTCCCGGCGGAGAAGCGTGCGTACTTTTTGTGCTTTCAAGTAATACGCGTCGTAATATCCCGCTGAGAGGGCGTATGCGCCAAGCATGATCCTGCGCTTGACTTCATCGCCAAAGCCTTCGTGGCGGGTTTTGAGGTAGATGTCGATGACATCTTTCGCGCCATCTGAAACGGAGAGACCGAAGCGCGTGCCGTCCATACGGGCGAGGTTAGCGCTGGCTTCGGCGAAGAGCAAAAGATAATAAACGGGCAGACCATATTTGGTGTGGGGGAGCGAGACTTCGTGAATGTCCATGCCGAGCTTTTCAAACTGGCGAATGGATTCTTGTAGCGCAGACTCAACACCCGCTTCCATGCCTGCCACGAAATATTCTTTCGGAATGCCAAGCTTCATACCTTTGACGGGCTTGTTAATGTGCTGTGTGTAATTGGGGACTGGTAATTGGTAAGTGGTACTGTCATGGGAATCGTGCCCCGCGATGGCTTCAAGAACGATAGCGCAGTCATAAGCATCACGAGTCATCGGTCCGATGGAGTCAAAGGAGGAAACGAGGGCAATGAGACCGTAGCGGGAGACGCGTCCATAGGTGGGCTTGATGCCGGTGACGTTGCAGAAACCCGCTGGCATGCGAACCGATCCGCCTGTATCTTCACCGATGGTGAACGTGGCGAGACTTGCCGACATTGCCGCAGCGGAACCTCCACTCGAGCCGCCGGGAACGTGATCAAGATTCCACGGGTTGTGGGTGTTGAAAAATGCGGAATTCTCGCAAGAGGAGCCCATGCCGAACTCATCCATGTTGGTCTTGCCGACGAGCACCGCGCCCGCGAGTTTGTTTGTGACGGTGGCGTTATACTGCGGGATGTAGTTCTCGAGGATCTTCGATGAGCAGGTAGTACGGACTCCGCGCGTAGAGATGCAATCCTTCATCGAGAAGGGAATGCCTGTCAGCGGGGTGATGTTCTCGCCTTTGGCGATGCGCTCATCGGCTTTGCGAGCCTGTTCGAGTGCAAGATCGTCCGTGACGGTGACGTAGGATTTGATTTTTTTGTCTACGTCGTGGATGCGGTCGAGCATCGCCTGAGTCAGTTCGACGGAGGAGATCTTCTTCGAAGTGAGAAGTTCGTGGGCTTCTCGGATAGTGAGGTTGTGTAGTTGCATAGTTTTTAACCACAGATAAACACAGATGAAAATAGATTTTGGATAAATAAATCCTTTTTATCCGTCTTCATCTGTGGTGAATTATTCTTCACTCAAAACGGTCGGCACTTTGACATATCCGCGCTCAGACTGCGGCGTGTTCCTCAAAAACTCTTCGCGGCTCATGGACGGTTTCACCACATCTTCGCGCAGAACATTCTCGGCGTTGGCAATGTCCGATGCGGGCGGGATTTTCTCTGTGTCCACTTCGTTGAGCATATTGAAGTAGTCAATGATGGACGAGAATTGTCCGCTGAATTTTTGGGCTTCCTCTTCGGAGATGCCGAGGCGGACGAGGTAGGCGACGTGCTTGACGGTTTTGGAGTCTATTGTTTGAGTCATGAAAAACCTCTTTACCACGAAGTGTCACAAAGGAGCACGAAGGAAAAGATTTTACAACCTTTGTGTACCTTCGTGACCCTTTGTGGTGAAAAATCACTCAAACTTAATATGCAACTCTTTCAACTGCTTCGGCTCAACTACGGA
>JBFYRY010000219.1:0-6792 GCA_041302025.1 Chloroflexota bacterium
GAAGCGCAGGTCTGAATCCATGAATCCTTTTTCGGAAAGTTCCATCGCGCAGGCAATCGTCGAGCCAACGGAGATGGTATCCAATCCCAGATCGTTGCAGAGCATATTGGCTTCGATGATGGCGGGCAGGTCGTCGATGCCGCACTGCGCGCCGAACGCCCACGTGGACTCGAACTCTGGACCTTCGCCCTCGACCTTTTCCGTTTTGCTGATGCGCGTGCAACCAATGGGACACGCCCAACATGCCGCATTCTTGACGAGATATTTCTCGGTCAACTCCTCGCCCGAAATTGCCTCCGCGCCTTCGAACTGCGTCTGCTGATGGTTGCGGGTGGCGAGCGCGCCGATGTTGTTCATGATGTTCATCAACACAACCGTTCCGAACTCGGGCAGTGCCTGACTCGTCAGCGGACTTGCCGCCAGCAGTTTGCGCGTTTCATACAACATGAACTTGAAGCGTTCCTTGTCTTCGATCACAGGACGTTCCCTGCCTTCGACCACAATTGCCTTCAAATTCTTCGAGCCCATCACCGCACCGGGACCGCCGCGTGCCGCCGCACGTTCGCGGTCGTTCATGATCGCCGCCATGCGGCTCAGATTCTCGCCAGCGGGACCAATGCACAGCACATTGCGTTTGTTGTTGTCCTGTCCCAGCTTCTCGGTGAGCGCAAAGACACGCATGCCCCACAACTCGCTCGCATCATGGAAAGTGACATCGCCGTTCTTGATCTCGATCCAAACGGGTTTCTCCGCCTTGCCGCGCACGATCATCACATCGTAACCCGTCCTCTTGAACTGCATACCCCAAAAGCCGCCGGAGTTTGCATCCAGCACGGTTCCCGTCAGCGGACTCTTTGTCGTCACCGAAAAACGATTGCTCGTCTGGTAACCCGTCCCCGTCAGCGGACCGTTCGTAAAGATCAACACATTTTCAGGCGACAGCGGGTCAACCTCGGGACCGACCATGTCCCACAACAAACGCGTCCCCAACCCACGTCCGCCGATGAACTGGCGTGCCATTTCCATATCCAGCGGATATGACTTGTGACTCTGTGTTGTCAGGTCAATCTCCAAAATCTTTCCGTTCCAACCATTCATACATTTTCTCCTTAACCGCCAGCGATGGGCGGGAATATTGCGATGACATCTTGTTCTGTTACGGAGGCATCCAAATCAACAGCGTTATGCCCATTAACTGTGATGACCACATGCGGACGAATCTGCCCATTCTCAAGGACGACTCCATCGAGTGCAGGATTCTGCCGGACGAGCACGTTCACCACCGCCCCGAGAGTTGGTCCCGTTATGGACAGTTCCTTCGTCCCTGCGAGTTTTCGCAGGTTGGCATACAACTTTACTGTGGGCATTTTGTTCCTGAGGTGACGGTCACTTCGAAAGTGACTGTCATCTGTTGGCTAACTCCTTTTTTTCATAATCCTTGATGACACTCATGAGGTCCATGCCAACGGGAACATTCTTTTTCGAGCAGTAATAGTCCCAGACCGCGCTGAACGGCATGGATTTGAGTTCCTCCTGCAATGCCAAGCGGCTGGAGAAATCTCCTTCGGCTTCGTATTGTTTGAGCAGGTCGCGCGGCTCGAGCAAGGCGACAAGCAAGGCGCGCAATGTATTGCGTGAGCCAATTGTCCAAGCCGCGATGCGATTGATGCTGGCATCGAAATAATCCAAGCCGATGTGCACGCGCTCCAACGCCTCCGCACGGACGATCTCGTGGGCGATGGCTTGCAGATCATCGTTGAACGTGACCACGTGATCGCTGTCCCAGCGCACGCCGCGACTGACGTGGAGCAGTAACTCGTCGAGATAGATCAGCATGGACGAGATCTTATCCGCGATGGTCTCGGTGGGATGGAAGTGTCCGCTATCGAGCGTGAGCAAAATCTTGCGGCTGACCGCATAGGCGGTGTAGAACTCCATCGAGCCTGTGACATAACTTTCCGAGCCGATACCGAACAGTTTGGGTTCCACGGCATCGAGGTTGTGGGTCAATTTCTCAGCGAGGACTTTGTCGAGGGATTCGAGAAGCAGGCGTCGTGGGGTGGTGCGATCCGCAGGGGTGTCCTTATATCCATCGGGAATCCAGATGTTGGTCACAGCGGGAGTCCCAAGTTCCTTTCCGAACCAGTCCCCGATCCTGCGGCTGGCGATGCAGTGCTCCACCCAGAATTGACGGATGGCGGGATCGCGGTGCGAGAGTGTAAATCCATCTGCCGATTTGGGATGCGAGAAACAGGTCGGGTTGAAATCCATGCCGTGACCGTTCGCCTTTGCCCAATCCCTCCACGCAGTGAAGTGACGCGGCTCGATCTCGTTGCGATCCACTTTTTTATCAGACTCAAGATAAATGGCGTGCAGGTTCAAGCGGTGGAAACCAGGCAGAAGACCATAGACAACATCGAGATCCTTGCGCAGTTCATCGGCGGTGCGCGCCTTGCCAGGATAATTTCCCGTCGCGGCAATGCCGCCCGTCAAGTCGCCACCAGGATTCTCGAATCCGCCCACATCGTCTCCCTGCCAGCAATGCAGGCTGATGGAAACTTTTTCGAGATGTGCAAGCGCCTTATCAGTGTCAACGCCAAATGCGGCATAACGCTCTTTTGCAAGTTCATATGCGGATTGAATTGGGTCAGTCATCATAGCCTCTAGAAAATATTTTGTTGTACATTGAAGGTTTCGCAGATCAAGCGGATCTCGTCCGCACTCAAGCCTTCACCAATTTCGCCAACGCGAAGATTAAGATATTCATACTTGGCGGCAGTCTCCGCATACTCCACGCGATCAGCCGCGCGTTTGACGGAAATATCCGAGCGAGCCATGACGCCGTGCTTTGCCCATATCACGATCCGATGATTGCGCAGTGCATCAATATTGCCCGCCATCAACTCGGGCGAACCCGGAATGCGGAAGGGGATGAAGCCGATCCCTTCGGGCAGGTTGATGATGGTTTCAGGCTGCCAACGCAGGAGACGCGTGTTCAAATATTTTTCGTCTTGATAGCGCGGGATGTGACTAAGATACGTGATGTGCAAAGGTTGCGCGTGAACAACTGCATGGAAGTTCGTATCGGTTGAACAGATCTGGTCGTAATGCACGGCGAGATGCGAATTGAATTCACTGGTCACACGCTCAAAGCGGCGGTGTGGGGATGTATACAACTTTCCGGTCTTGCCGCCTTCGTTGACAACGATGCAGGCAATGCTGGCGGTCGGTTCATCGATGATCTCGCGTAACCGCCGCCCCGAGCCACTGACAAGAAAGGTGGCGCCTGCCAACTCAGGAGCGGGCTGTGGCAGTTCGATTTCATTGATCGTTGGGAATAAGTTGCGCGGCTCCACATCCCAGCGCAAACATACAGAAATATTCCCCGCCGCCCCCTCACTGGCTTCGATCTCGGCAAGATGTCTGCCCGCCTCACCCATCATGGTGAGCAGGTCGTCAAGTTCGGGATAAGGTTCCTGGATCATGGCTCCATCACTTTCTTCAATAACGAATAGGCGTCATCCCAGCCGCTGTGGTCAGTGGGATGATATTCTTCCACTTCAAATGAATTGCGCACCACCGAGCGCGCATCGTTCAACGAACCAAGCTGTCCCAGCGCAATCGTCTGCATCAACACGTTACCGATCGCTGTCGCTTCGACAGGACCCGTGACGACGACGCGCTTCGTCGCATCTGCGGTGAACTGATTCAGCAGGCGGTTCCTCGTCCCGCCGCCGATGATGTGCACCGGCGCGAATTTCTTTGCAGTGAGTTCTTCCAGTCTTTCGAGAACCCAGCGATATTTCAATGCCAGGCTTTCCAACGCTACGCGGATCACCTCGCCTTTTGTCTGCGGCACGGGCTGGTTCGTGTCCACGCAATATTTTCGTATCCGTTCGGGCATGTCGCCGGGGTGCAGGAAAGAGACATGGTCAGGATCAATCACAGCCAGGAACGGTTTCGCTTCGGAGGCAAGGCGCGTGATCTCATCGTAAGGCAAGTCGTCGCCCTGGTGCGCCCACGTCCGCTTGCATTCCTGCACCAGCCACAAGCCCATGATATTCTTCGACAAGCGCCATGTGCCGAACACGCCGCCTTCGTTGGTGAAGTTGCATTTCAGCGCCATCTCATTCACGCACGGCTCGCGGACTTCGGCTCCCATGATGGACCACGTTCCCGAACTGATCCATGCGAAATCCTGATTCTGAGCCGGGACCGCCACCACTGCCGAGCCCGTATCGTGACAGGCGGGAACGACGATTCTGACTCCGCCCGCGCCTGTCTCTTCGGCGATGGGCTTGAGCAAAGTCCCAAGCCTGGTTCCGGGATCAGTTACCGGCTTGAAAAGATGCGAAGGGATTTCCATCGCATTCAACACATTGATTGCCCAGTCCCTTTTATTTGGGTCGAGACATTGAGTCGTTGTCGCATTGGTGAATTCGTTCGTGATCTCGCCGCTCAACCAATAATTGAATAAGTCCGGGATGGTGACAAAAGTTTTCGCAACGTCGAAGAGCGGCGACTTCTGCACGGACATCGCCAGCAGTTGATACAACGTGTTGATCTGCATGAACTGGATGCCCGTATTGGAAAAGATTTCGGCGCGGGACATGCGTTTGAATGCTTCGTCCAACATGCCGTCGGTGCGCTCATCACGATAATGAAATGGATTGGATAATAGCGAGTTGTTCCTATCAAGCAGGGCGAAGTCAACACCCCAGGTGTCGAGACCGATGCTGTCAATGCTTTTGTCGAATTTCGTCGAGGAGAGTCCGATCCCCGTTTTGATCTCAGACCACAGGCGCAGGACATCCCAATGAATGCCGTCGATCAGTCGGACAGGCGCATTGGGAAAGCGATGCGTTTCGGACAGAGTCAACTTCCCGTCCGCGAATGAAGCGACGATGGTGCGTCCGCTTTCGGCACCGAGATCAATGGCAAGGTAGTTGCGTACGGCTGTCATAAGTCAATCCAAGTGAAAGTATTCTTCCAATTCAACAAAGGTTTCATCGGGGCGCGCGTTCGCATTCACGAACGGAGACATAAACTTCTGCCAGCGCGTATTAATGTCCTTAGCCGCCATTTTCGCCTGCGCCACGGAGAGACTTTCCTCCGTTTCGAAGTAACCGAAGATCAATCCGTCTTCACGCAGGAACAATGTGTAATTATGCCAGCCAGTCTCGCGCAGGGCATCCAGCATCTCGGGCCAGACATGCTTGTGATGTTCCCTGTATTCTGCGAGGCGGTCCTGCCGGACCTTGAACTGGAAACCGACTCGTTTCATGGTTACCCTCCACACACCGTAAACGGGATACTTGCCCCCTGCAATCGGGTTTTCCATTCATCGCTGATGTCCGCATCGGTGAAAAGATGCGTAATTTGCAATGGACGCGCAAAAGGCGTTAAATCTTCGTGTCCCATTTTGCTCGAATCGATCAGCGCAAAAACCTGCTTTGCCGATTCGATGGCTTTGTGTTTCAACTGTGCTTCTTCCAGATGGACTTCGGTCATTCCGCGCTCGATGCTGAAACCACTGCAAGAGACGAATGCTTTCTGAATGTGGAGTTCTGCAATGACTTGCTCGCTCAACAAACCTGTGACCGATGAACCATCCGGGCTGAGAATGCCGCCGATCAGAATGACCGTATTGGTTGTGTTCTGCGCCATCAAACGGGCTACATCCAATCCGCTTGTCACCACGCGCAGACGTTGTTTCTGGGTCAAAGCAAGCGCAAAGTAATAGGCTGTACTGCTGGCGTCCAGCAGGATCGAGTCGCCATCCTGCACCAGAGTGGCAACAGTACGAGCAATGGCTTGTTTTTCTACGGCATGTTCATGATGACGATCGGTAAAGGATGTGTTACCGATATTTTTCGGTTCCAACAAAATCGCACCGCCATGAACACGCTCCAACCGCCCATCTGTCTCAAGGGCATTCAGGTCGTTGCGCACTGTGCCTTCAGAAATCCCCAGCAGGTCTGCAATTTCCGGCACACGCAAGCCCGGTTGCTTGCGAAGTAAATCCAGCAGAGATTGACGGCGCTCGTAAGTGGTCAAATCAGACTATCCTTGTTGAATTTTGTTGATATTTAATGAAATCAACAAAATAAATATAAGATATTTGCTATTTCTTGTCAATATTTATAATGAAAATGCCCCCAATTCCTGAGGGCATTTCGAACCAAACTTATTCTGTGGATGTCTACACTGGATGCAACTCCCGTTAAACCGGATAACCTTGAAAATAGACCTACACCCGCTCCCCATCTGGACTTTCCCACCCAGCCATTTGTGCCACCGTTTCATAGACATTTTCCACGCTGACAAATCTCCTGCATCCCATCAGGACTGCAAACGATTGGCGCGTGCCACATTCCCCAGCCAATACGCGCTGGGGAATTAAATTCTTTCATCATTCACATCCTATTTTGGGTTGTTGGATTCCGCCATCGTCATCCAGATGGTTTTTTCCATAAGCGATAATGCAAATCGTTTTTTGAGCCACGCCGCAGCAAGGTCGATCCATTTGGCGGCGTCCGTATTGAGCTCCATCAAAGAACCGGCAGTGGATTGGTCGGCAAGACTCAAACCGTGCATCCCTTCTTCGAAAATGTGGACTTTAAACGGCACGCCCGCTTGCGCCAGGGCATTCGCCATGCGAGTGGTGTTTTCCACAGGGACGAGTGCGTTATGGTGATTCCAAGGTCGCTTGACAAAAGTTAAAAAGTAGATCCTTCTCGGTACAATTGCGAGTGACGAAACAAGCAAAATACTGAGGAGGATCTGAAATGC
>JBFYRY010000220.1:0-11151 GCA_041302025.1 Chloroflexota bacterium
CCCGCGAGCCCAGCGCCGAGCAGGCAAACTCCACCGCGTGGATGGCGGTCTGGTTCTGCACATCGAGGATCGGGTTCACTTCGACCATGTCCATGCCGACGAGTTTTCCCGTTTCTGCCACCACCTCACACGCAAGGTGCGCCTCACGGAACGACAACCCGCCGGGGACCGGTGTCCCCACCCCCGGCGCGTGACGCGGGTCGAGCGAGTCCATGTCGAACGAGAGATAGATGCCGTCCACATCGCGGGTGACGCGGTCGATGGCTTTTTCCAGGGTGGCGACCATGCCGATGCGGTCGATCTGTTCCATGCTTTGCACCATCACACCAGCTTCGCGCAGGTTGCGTTTTTCGCCCGGGTCGAGATCGCGCGCTCCTATAACGGCGACCCGTTTCGGGTCCACGACAGGAGGCGCCTCATCCCATAACGAGACCAGGCGCGGGTCGCCGAATCCGCACAATGCCGCGAGAGGCATCCCGTGGATGTTCCCGGAGGGAGTCGTTTCGGCGGTGTTGAAGTCGGCATGCGCGTCGATCCAGATGACGCCGAGTTTTTTGTGTTTCGCCGCGCCGCGGATGGACCCCACCGAGAGACTGTGATCGCCTCCCAACACCAACGGGAAGTGTCCGCCTTGCATGGATGTCCCCACCGCGCCCGCGATGCGGCGGCTCATGGGGATGATGCAATCGATGTATTTGAGTTTGGGATCGGTGATCCGGCATGTTTCCTGAATGGGCACTTCGATATTGCCCTTGTCTTCGAGGGTGTATCCCAGGTTGCGAAGTTTCTCGTGCAAATGTGCGTAGCGGATGGCGCTGGGACCCATATCCACGCCGCGGCGATCCGCACCAAGGTCGATCGGCACACCGATAATGTCTATTTGCATGATTACCTCTCAAAATTTGATTTCTTTGTCATATCTGGTAACGCAATTGCGCCCATGCTTCTTGGAGTAATACAATGCTTTATCCGCCGCTTGCAGGAGCGCGTCACCTGTCCCTCCGTGTATGGGGAAGCACGATACTCCGGCAGAGAATGTAGTAGAAAGTTTCATGCCATCATAGTCAATTGCGATCTCTGAAAAAGTCTGCCGCCACGCCTCGGCACGTTCATAACCGACCTCGAACGAGGCGTTGGGCATCAAGACAACGAACTCCTCACCGCCATATCGGCAGACCACATCCCCGCGCCGGGTATGTTCCACAAGGAAGTTCGCGAAGAACTGCAATACGACATCGCCGCATTTGTGCCCGTAGGTGTCGTTGAACCGTTTGAAATTATCCATATCCATGATGACCACAGAAATGGAAGTCTGGTCGCGCCCGGCGCGGGCGATCTCGTTATCGAGGAACTCCGCCATGTAACGGCGGTTATAGACATTCGTGAGCGGATCGCGGATCGCCTGCTCCTGCAATTCTGCGCGCAGTTTTTCGATCTCGGCAAGTTGACGGGTGAGCATTTCATTGGCGTACTTGAGGTCGTTCTCGAGCCATTTATGCTCGGTGATATCATGAGCCACGATGATGCGTCCCTCGAGCTGGTTGAACTGGTTATATAAGGCAGACACGACCAGTTCGAGCGTGCGGGGCGGGTCGCCGGGGATCTGGATCTCTTCATGCGTTTCATTGGCGATCAGGAAACGGTTGAGCAATTGGGGCCATTCGCGGAACACCTCCAGTGGGTCCCTGCCAATGATCTCATCCATGGTTTTGCCGAGTATCTTCTGGGCGACCGAGTTCGCATCCAGCACCCGGTCATGGGCGTCGACAACAAAGACCATCTCCGGGATATGTTCCATCACTGTATGGCGGGCAATGGGGATCAGGTCGAACAGGCGCAAGCCAAAGATGCCCATACTGAGAAGAAGCGCGGTGACGGTAAACGAGATCGGGGTTAGATCCACGGAGAAGGTAAAAGAGGGGATGATCCTCGGCGCCAGTTGGTAAAAGACGTTGACGAGTAATGGTATCAAGATCGCCCCTATAAGAATGACCAATTGACTGCGATAGATATTCCGATACTGGATGAAGCGCCAGATCAGGAGACCCATGCCGGTCAAATTAAGCAGGTACGCCGTGAATAATGGAGCGTAGTAGAAAGATCCACGCGAGATGACCAGGGGACCTCCGCTCCCGGAAACCGGTTGAACGGATGAATAAAAATAATGGAACCAACCGGGGACAAACAGCAATAACAGCGATATGAGCGGGATGACAAAGAACAGGGCGCCGGTATAGCGGTTTAACCAGCGATCGAGCCGGGTGTATTGAAGGGTAAAAATGAACCAAAGCGCCGGCACTGTGAGAATGCCGATATTCTCGATCTTGAGCCACAGGATTTTCTCTTCGATGGAGGGAGAGAGTGTGATCATGGCATAGGCAAACGCCCACACCGCCAGTCCTGCCAGCATCCAGATCATGGCGTTACGCCCGTGGGCAGAATGCCTGCGGCTCAACAAGATCGCGACTAACACAGCGGTCACCGCATTCAGGATGAGAATGACTGCAAAAACAACCCACCGGGCATCCAAGGGAAGGACTCCTGCTCTCTGGAAATAAATCGGCGGGTTATCCCCGCCGGATGAATTTTACTATGCAGTCCGGGTTTTAACTACAACAACACGGGGGATTGTACCCCGAAAGAAACTATATCACCCCGAAATGATTCAAGATGGCAATTGCGATCAGGATCAACACTACAACCACACATCCCCGCCAAAAGATCTCGATGAGATGACCGATGATGTGCAGGAAATATTTCAATGCTACATACAGGATGACGGCTGAAATAATGACAGCGATCCACCAGAAGAAAGGGCTTGAACCGGAGCCGGAAAGATCAATTACCACGGAAAACCTTCCAGAATGTCATGCCGTTCTGTAATACCCCACGTCCACCGAGTAGACCTGTCCGCGCTTGATGACCTGCTTTACGAGATTTGTCCCGTAGCGATAGCCGAGGTGACGATAATCGGGCACGGAGAGGATCAACATGTCCGCCTGTTTGCCGACTTCGATGGAACCAACCGTATCAGCGCGACGGATGGCATGAGCAGAGTTGATGGTGGATGCGGCGATTGCCTGGGCGGGGGTGATCTTCATCGTGCGGCAGGCAAGCGCGATCACAAACTGCATGGACTCGTTCCATGTGGTGCCGGGGTTGCAGTCAGTGGCGAGGGCGAAGATGCCGTCGGCTTCGATGATCTTTTTGGCGGGGGTGTAGTCTTTTTCGGCGAGTCCAAAGGGCGTGCAGGGAAGTGACACGGCGACCGTATCTGATTTCCCCAACGCGGCAATGTCGGCATCGGAGGTCTTCACCAGATGATCTGCGGACGCCGCACCCAACTCGACTGCGAGCGAGGCACCGCCGAGATTGTCGAACTCGTCAGCGTGGATCTTGAGCGGGAATCCCAGCGCCCCAGCTTTGGTCAGGATCTGACGCGATTGTTCGAGGGTGAACGCGCCCGTCTCGCAGAAGACATCTACAAAGGGAAGAGTCCGCCGCGGCGCGTGAGTCTCCCACCATTCTTTGAGAAGCGGAAGCATCGTCCCGCTGACGAGATCGGTATAGCCCTGCGGGTCATCCTTGTATTCGGGAGCGATGGCATGCGCGCCAAGGAAGGTAGGCACAATATCAATGGGAGTTTCATCGTCAACGGTGAGCAGGGCTTTGAGCAGGCGAAGTTCGGTGGCAGTTTGCAGACCATATCCCGTTTTGGCTTCGACGGTGGTGGTGCCACTGCGAAACATGCGCAGGAGACGCGGACGTGCCTGCGCGATAAGCGACTCGATGGAAGCGGTTCGCGTCGCACGGACCGTGGAGAGGATGCCGCCGCCTTCAGCCAGAATCTCAAGATAAGGTTTGCCTGCCATCTTCATCTCAAACTCACTGGCACGGTCGCCGCCCCAGATGACGTGCGTGTGCGGATCGACAAACCCCGGCATGAGGACGCACCGGTTCGCGTCGAGGGTCGGTTCATTGGGATAGGAGGCGCGAAGTTCAGCCGTGGTGCCGACCGCGACGATTCTTTCATCACGCACAACGACCGCGCCGTCTTCGATGATGCCAAGCGTGCCGAGGGCATGTCCGCGTTGGGGTCCGCCTGCGAGGGTGAGGAGTTGGGAGGAGGAGTGGATGAGCATGTTTCAGTTTCCAGTTATCAGTGAACAGTGATCAGTGGGGTTATTTAACCACATTTATTTCGAATTCACCCATACCGTCATTTGCGATTCGCCGCGATTCGCCCACAGGAAGTAGGGAATGAATTTCAACGGCTTGCCATCGGTCGTTTTGCCGTGGATGAGGACGCATCCGCCCAACAGGTCAGGGAGGAATTCATCGCGCAAAGATGCAGGGTCGAGTTGGGCGGTGAAAATATCCACATTGGGGTTGTCCACGCTTTCGAGGCAGTAGACCAACGGTCCGCGCGTGATGGCGACCTTGCCTGCATGTCCCTTCATTTTGGGGTGAGCGCGACGAAGTTTGATGGACAAATCAAGATCATATTCAATAACATCACCATCTTCCCATTGCAATTTAGTCGATATAAAATAACTTAGTCTGGGTTCATAGTTTTTGCTCGTAGCATTTTCAGTAAGAAATGGTATTACAGTACCAAAACCAGTTACATGATCCCTAATATGAGAAAAATCTTTATCCATTAATTGCTTTGATTTAGCTACTGGCAAACTGGAAAGATTCCATGAGGGCTGGCGTAAGTGAAGCGTAAATGCTTTTTGCATTTCAGGCTGAATATAAATTTTCACCTTTCCACTCCACGGCAAATCCGATTCAATTTTGATCTTCACGTTGTTGATCTTCGTTTCACTGCTGATGTATTGATGAATCCAAATTTCGTTTTCGTCATGTGAGTAAATGTATTTCCCCAAGTCCGCAAAAGTGCGTGAGAGATTGGACGGGCAACATGGGACGACGAACCAGCCCTGACGCGTCACGCCGTGATGTACTTCGAGCGGATTGTTGTAGAGATAGGTGTCGCCGTTCTGCCCCATGCCAACGTTGGCGGCATTGTAGAGTTGCCATTCGAACAGGTCGCTGTAACGGGCATTCTCCGTGAGAAGCGCCATCTCCCAATTCCAAAACAGACTTGCCAGCGACGCGCACGTTTCGGCATAGGCATATTCGGGATTAAGTTCATAATCGGATCCAAATCCTTCCAGACCGGGGACGGCGCCCAAGCCGCCGGTGACGTACATGCGCCGCGTCACCATGCGCTCCCAGGCTTGCTCCAACGTGGACAGCAGAGTCTTGTCTGGTTTTTCTCGGCATAACATCGCATTCGCTGTTTCAAGATAGCCCCATCTCACCGAATGACCGACAGGGATTGTCTGCTTGCGGATCGGCGTATGTTGTTGGGCGTAGAGTCCACGCAGGGCATTGATGTACCAGCGGGCACGGCTGAAACGCGGTTTGGGAGTGTAGTTATCGCCGGGCAAACGGAAGGATGCGCGTTCAGGATGTTGTGAAATATATTCCTTTCGCAATCCGTCCACATGCGCTTTGCGTTGATTGAAACTGTTGAATTGTTGTAATAAGTGGATCGGGAGAAATGGAATCCGTCCGCGGCGCTCAACGAAGCGACGAGCCAGTTCGAGATAGTCTGCTTTATCTGTCACGCGATACAAACGGACGAGCGCGAGTTCGATCTCTTCATGTCCACAGGTCTTGTCGTTGGAGGCGTTGAGAAAATCACGCACCAGCAGGTCGGCGGCTTTGATGCAGATATCGAGCAGGTCCCGGCGACCGGTGGCTTCGTAGTGCGAGACGCCCGCTTCGATGAGATGTCCCAGACAATACAATTCATGTTCCACTTGCAGATTCACCCAACGCTGATTCGGGAAGTGGATCTGGTTGTAGGTAAAGATGTAGCCGTCGTCGGTTTGAGTCCGTGCTATCAGCGAGATCAACGAATCCATAAGGGAGGCAAGCCTGTGGTCGGGATGAAGCGCAAGAATCCGTGATGCGGCGTCCAGCCATTTGTAGGCATCCGAATCGGCGAAGAACCAGCCTTCGCGGAATCCATCCTTCTCCCCCGCGGCAACGCGGAAGTTATCGAGGCAGAGCGTGTCTTCAAGTTGTTTCCATTGATGGAAGATGGCGCTCGTCGCGTTGACATCCAGCCGCGGCGACCAGAACGGGTCGTTGATGTGAACCTGTTTGGCAGTGAGTTCTTGCATGGTTCATCCTTTATAGAGAAATGGCTGTGTTATGGAACAAGCGAGGGCGGTCCGCGCCGGATGCGTTCGACGGCGGCTTCTTCGGTGGCATCCCACAATCCTTCGATCCACCACGTTGCACCGGCTTCGCTCAACGGCTGGAGTTTGTCCTGAAGTTGGTGACGGTCCAGGCTGGAGACATTGCCGTTCAGGACGATGTCGAACGGATTGGATGGATCGCGGTTGGCGGATACGAAGGCTTTGATCCCGCGCACATCCGCTGGCGTGACGTCGACGGGCTGGTTTGCGGCGTTGCGCGTTTCGACAATGACGCCGTCGCATTTGAGCGCACGTTGCATCGAGCGGTCCCGGTTCCAGATGCCCACGCACCATAACGGTATACGCGGCTGTTGCACCGGCTTGGGCGGATAATACATGACATCCAGTGAGGTCAATTTCAAGTGATAATGCTTGCCGTCGTAATCGAACGGTTCCCGCCGATATAACAGGGTTAGGATATCGATGGTCTCGTCGAGCATCTCGGCGCGGGATTTGACATCGGTCACTTCGTCGGGGAAAGCCTGCCAGCCCATCCAGACGGCTCCCGCTCCCCGGATCTTGTTTGTGACCATCGCCGCGGCGGCGAGCCCGATCATCGGGTCTTCGCACCAGACGGCATCGCCAAGAAAAACACCGTCCCAACCGGATTCTTCAACCAGTTGGGACAATTTCGCGACAACGCGTGGGGTGGTGTAGGGGAGGGCGATGCCATATTTCATGATCGTCATTTTCCTTGTGCAAACGCAATCATCGACGTCTGGGAAGCCGCGGAATGATAAAGGGGACTTCCCGTTTGTATGCCAGATAAGCTTCACCGAATCTCTCGGTCAGTTCTTTTTCTTCAAGCAGTTTGAGATAGAGCACCAGCAACAACCCGAAGAGCATGACGATGCCGATGCCTGCGATGGTGCCAGCATAAACTCCGATACCGAGATACGCTGTGACGGTCCCGAGGGTCATCGGGTTGCGGCAATAGCGGAACGGTCCGCCTACCAGCAGTTTCTGGGTGGGTAGCATTGGCAAAGGCGTGCCGCTTGCCCGCGCAAATTGGTCATAGATCGACCAGAGGGCGAAGGAGAACCCCAGGACCATCAATAATCCTCCGAGGATGAGATTGACCGTGCCGAAATCGAGAGGAGGCAGTCCAAGCTTTCGGTCGATGGATGCGCCGCCCCTGCTGATGGCAAGCGGAAGCAAGTATAGGAATAGCACACCTGCCGGGAGAAGAGCCAGTATTCTTCTGGTCTCCGTTTGCTTATTTTGCGCCCATTTTGTGTAACGTGACATGGTGTCGCTCCTTGTTTATTCTTTCATAAGAATGATATATCAACTGCCCCGCTGTTTCATGTGTCATTTGTAATCAAAAACTCCCGCCGACTTTGGATTGGGCGGGAGTTGTGGGCGCTTCACAGTGCATCATCCATTCAGGGCCAGGATGTGATCGGCATGGTCGCCGGGTACGCCGGTGGATGTGTCGATCAGATGCCAGCCCTGTGCGGTGAGAGTGGGTTCCAAGGCGGTGATTTTCTCGTGAAGGGCGCGGATCGCTTCCTCCATCATGTCGCGCATGCCGGAATGCGGCTGGCGCACCCGCAGGCGGGCAATGGCAACATCTGGATGCGGCATCAGGATGACGCGGTGAAAGTCCCTTCCCGCGGATTGGAGCGCTTCATACTCACCCAAGCCGGAATACGGGTCGAAGAAATCATCCACGGCGACAAGGAACCCTGCGCTGTGATAGCGCAGAGCCATGTCGGCGGCGGTCTTACGGGCAAGGTCCAACTGCTCGATCAAGTCCGCGCTCCAGGCGGGTCCCGGGTGGACGACCCCGCCGTGGACCATGGTGCGCAGATCATCCACCGGGATGTGCAGTCCCTTCGCCGCGCGTTGTGCAAGGAGTCGGGCGATGGTGCTTTTCCCGGAGGCGGGGGAACCTGCGATCAAAAAAATGGGCGGCATGGCAACTCCGTATTTTGGATTTAAGTTGTCATATTATATGCTGGTAATGGGTCGAAATAAATGATGATGTCCGTACCACCTTTATGCTGACACCAATCCGTGGCTAAGGATTTTGGGGGTTCCCGTTAAAAACGGTGGAGCCGGGATTCTCTTGTGAGCGGCTGAAATTTGCCGCATGACGTTCAATCACCTCCACGGCATGAGCCACGCCACTTTCCGCCCGGATGCTCTCGCCGAAGACGGCGGCACGCACCCGCAACGCCGAATCGGTTACGGCGGTGTGGATGGCATCCGCCAGTTTTTCGGCTGTGAGTCTTTTGCCATCGGCTGGACGAAGCCCAACGCCTGATTTCACCACGCGATCAGCCCAGGAATATTGGTCCAATAGAAAAGGGGTAATGATGCCCGGCACCCCGGCGCGCAGACCCGCGGCGGTGGTCCCTGCACCCCCATGATGCACGACCGCCGCCATGCGTGGAAACAGCCAACTGTGCGGCACATCATCCGCATAGAATACGCTCGCAGAGGTGGGCAGACGAGTCACCGCGCCCCAGCCCGTCAGTAGCACGCCCCGTTGCCCGGTGAGTTCCAGGGTGCGCAAAACCAGACGAGTTCGATGTTCCGGGTCTTTGTCGCTCATACTGCCAAAGCCGACATATATCGGCGGCGGACCGCTCTCCAGAAAGCGTAGCAACTCCACGGGCGGTTGCCAATTCGGTTGAGCATCCAGAAACCAATAGCCCATGACGTGGAGATTGTCCGACCAATCTGGCGGCTTGGGCAGTACCTGGGGACTGTAGGCATACAGCCAGGGCGTGCCACGGTCGCCGAGGGTGTAGACCATCTCGCGCATCGAGCGCCAGGGAGGCAGTCCCAAGGACGTGGTGCGCCAGTGGTTGAGCAGTCCGCCTACGAAGAACCATCCCAGGCGCATATACAGTGTATACGTCAGGTGGTTGTAACCGCCGCCTAACGAAAAGCGAAACGGCAACATGAACATGGGAAAAGCGCGGGTGGGCGGAAACAACGGCTGTAAAGAGACCACAGCCAGCGGGATGTCGCGTTGTCTGGCAATGTCCACGCCAATACTTGCGATGGAACTCAGCACCAGAAACTCGGCATCCTGCGCCGCCTGCCAACAATCATCCATCACCCCCGCCAGGTACGTCTCAAACCCGGAACGAAAATCACGCAATACGCGTACCAAATTGCGGGATTTTAAGGCATCCCGTTGCTCGGGTTTTTGCATAAATTCCTGCAGACTGAAGCGCAGTGGATGCACGTTTATACCGTATGACCGGATCCACTCAGTAAGATCGCGCGAAGCCACCAGCGTCACATGGTGCCCTGCTTGCCGCAAGCCCAAAGCCAACGCCACATAGGGTTGAGTATCGCCACGCGAGCCGAATGTGCAGATCGTAATCTTCATAGTCACTCCCCGGAGAGCGCCGCCGAACGGCTGGCGGGCTGGGAAAATGTTTGAGAGCAGGAAAAGTCTAAAGCCACGCGTGCGCGAAATGCTTGCCGTAGGTGTCGCAGAATCCCGCCAATCCATTGCACGCTGTGTTGGGTAGTTGGGTACTTTTCATCAGTTGCAGAAAAGTGAATTCTATCCTGTTATTTTTCTGTAATACCTGTCTTCAGCAAGCTTTGCTTCTTCTATGGTTGATGGAAGTCCGATGAATTTTCTTTCTTTAGACAAGTAATAAATCAGGGCGCGAATTCTCATAAAACCTTTGGATGGGGATCCGAAGGATAAATCAAGCCCGCCCTTCTCTTCCTCAAATTTTATAAAGAAATCCTGATTTTTTAAAACCACCTCCCAAGCATCGAATTCAACGCTGAATATTTGTTTTGAGTAAATCACATACCCCCTCTCGAATAAGAATTCAAAATACTTCCTAATATCTTCCAAGACTTGCACTTCTTTCGAGATTGCTGCTGTTTCGCTCATTTCACACTTCCTTTGTTAATTCCAGCCATTTTTGTTTCGCCTATGTGAGAATATTCTCCGATGCTTTTGCGGAGGCAATTTGCTGCTATCCATGCTTTACATTTTTTCGTTTACAAAGTCAGCACCCAACGGCGAGTGTTATTAGAATGTCATTGTGTGGGATGTCCGCTTCGCTACGGGATGGTATGGCATGAGCATATCCTTGAGGAGATACCGCCGCCGAAACGCTGACCAACTTTGGGAGCAGGAAAAGCCCGAAGCCACACATGGTGAAATGGTCAAGAATCGCACCTACCAAAGCACAGCAAAGCCAGTGATTTGCTGTGACATGTCTCTGCAACAACGGCGCGCCTAGTCTTCTATAAGTGTGACAGCCCATCCGTAGCAGCGGACCCGCCACTCGCCATTCTCCTGCACCAGTACGAATGCCCATCCGCCGTCTTCCTCAAAACTGTTGCCGTTTTGCGAAATCGTCCAATGCGTGGGCAGGGACAGAAAGGCGAGACCATCACGAACGCTAAGATCCTGAACAGGACCAAAGCTGTGCTTGAGCACAAGGTCACTGGGCGGCTCATGCCATGACAATATTTTCTGCGACCAACGCTTTACGGCGTCTGCCCCTTCAAACAGATGGGGTGCGAAATTTTCGATGATCACTACGCCCTGGTTGGCGAAAGCTGAAAGCAGGGATTCGTCTCCGGTTTCTATGAACCGCGCAACCTTCTCGATGGGTGCGAGCAGGGCTGGGTCAAGATGTTCAGTCATTACGTCTCCTTATAAGTTTGTTTTGATGATCCGAGTTTCTGGCATCCAATGATAATCGCACCGTTACATTTGTCTCGGGTTCAATCCCGCTGTCTCGCATCCATGCTGCTCCCAAACGAAGGAAATGATCCTGTCCCGATGCGCCAAGCGTGCCGCGTACTGGAATCCCATTTATGGTCCCCGTGACTTGGTAACGCGGCTTTGCTCCCCAGACTTCGCGCGGTGAGAATGGAATTG
>JBFYRY010000221.1:0-13944 GCA_041302025.1 Chloroflexota bacterium
ATCCTGGAAGAGATGCGCAAGTCGAAAGCGGCAAAATATCTGGGCGACGTGTTAAGTCCAACCGCGGTGATCGTCAAAGGCGGAGCCATCCAAAAAGTGATGGAGGCGTTGACGGAACTGGGTCTGCTGGCGGAGGATATAACTGAAACAAAATAGAGCGATTGTCACTGGCAAAAGGTGACAATCGTTTTCACAAAATCGCTATAATGGGTTTACGTTATGATCGGTTCGATATTGCGCTCGCAACGAAGGAGTGTCTGCGTGATCTTCGGAATCGGAACAGATATCATTGAGGTGGAAAGAATTGAAAAAATGGTTGCCAGAGGGCGGCAATATCTAGATACCATTTTCACGGTAAAAGAAATCGAATATTGTGAAGCCAGAGCCAGAAAATCCGAGCACTATGCGGCACGCTATGCCGCCAAGGAGGCTGTCCTCAAGGCATTGGGGACAGGCTGGCGTGACGGTCTCGCTTTTTCCGAGATCGAGGTGGTTAACGATGAACTGGGCAAACCCCGGGTCTTATTGCACGGCAGGGTGAAGGAGTCTTTTGAATATCACCAAATCAAACAGACTTCCGTTTCCATATCCCATAGCAGGGACTGCGCCATTGCCGTCATCATTCTTGAAGCATAAAGGAGAAAGTCCATGTCGAACATCGGACCCTATGAAGAGCGGTTGAAAGACTTCGATTGGTCGATCGCGGAGAGGGAACTTGAGTACAAGGAGGGAGAGGTCATCAACATCGGATGGTATTGTTCGGACCGAATCTGCAGGATGGGCCGGGGAGATAAGCTGGCTCTGTTATGGGAAAATGCCAGCGGTGAAGAAAAACGTTTTACCTACAACGACATCCGGCTGTATAGCAATACGATCGGCGCATTCCTTCGCACATTAGGTTTGAAGAGCGAAGAGCGCATCTGCCTTTTCATGGATCGCATCCCGGAATTGTACATTGGCTTGCTGGGCATCCTGAAGATCGGGGCAGTTGCCCAGCCTCTCTTTTCGGCATTCGGCGACGAATCCCTTTTTGTGCGGTTGGAAAATGCGGGCACATCCGCGATCATCACACAAAGAAAACACGTATCGAAAGTCCGCAAGATCATCGACAGACTGCCCAACCTGAAACACATCATCATCGTCGATCACGATGGGAAAAAGGAACTCAAGGAAAGGGAGTTCGCTTTTTCCATGGCATCGGAACGAGTGGAGGAATTGGAGGTCCACCCGACAAGGGCGGAATCCCCCTCCCTGTTGCACTACACCTCCGGGACAACCGGTCTGCCCAAAGGCGTTCAGCACGTTCATTATTCGCTCATCTCGCAATATCTGACCGCAAAATGGGTGCTGGACATCACCGGGAATGATATCTACTGGTGCACGGCAGATCCGGGCTGGGTCACGGGAACTTCGTACGGGATCATTGCTCCCTGGGCATTGGGTGTTACTCAATGCGTGCTGGATGCCGGGTTTTCCGCTGAAGCCTGGTATCGCTTCATTCAGAAATACAAGGTCACCGTCTGGTATTCCGCGCCCACCGCGATCCGTTCCCTGATGAAGGCAGGGGATGAAATCGTCCGGCAGTTCGATCTCTCTTGTTTACGGCATTTGATCAGCGTCGGCGAACCGCTCAACCCGGAAGCCGTGATCTGGTCCGAAAAGGTGTTCGGACTCCCCTTCCACGATTCCTATTGGCAGACGGAGACCGGTTCCATCATGATCTCCAACTATCCAGGGATGAAGATCAAACCCGGTTCCATGGGCAAACCTTTTCCGGGCATCATCGGCACAGTGGTCGATGCCAAAACCTATGAGCCTGTCAAGGGACCGGGCGTGATCGGTCTGCTCGCTTTTCGTCCCGGCTGGCCCGCCATGATGAGAACCTACTGGAGGAATGAAGAAACCTATCAAGGCAAATTCAAGAATGGCTGGTATCTCCCCGGTGACCGGGCACGGATCGATGGCGACGGTTACTTCTGGTTCATCGGACGGGACGATGACATCATCAATACGGCGGGACATCTGGTCAGCCCGTTCGAAGTGGAATCGGCTCTGCTCGAGCATCCGGCGGTTGCGGAATCGGCTGTGGTCTCCAAGCCGGATGAGATCAACATGGAGGTTGTCAAAGCCTTTGTGACCTTGAAGCCCGGTTTTAGCGTATCGGAGGAATTGGAACTGGATATCATGAATTTCATCCGCAAAAAACTCTCCTCCCTGGCAATGCCTCAGGAGATCGAATATGTCGACGCTTTGCCAAAGACGCGCAGTGGGAAGATCATGCGTCGGTTGCTCCACGCCAGGGAATGGGGCGAGGAGATCGGCGATACATCCACCCTTGAAAACGATTAGCCCGTTCAACTCAATATAAGGAGAACAAAATGGACAACCTGAAAGAAACCATCCTGAATTATGTCATCGAAGAATATGCGGACGAGGATGACAAGCTCACCTATGAAAGTCCGCTGATCTCAGGCGGATTGGTGGATTCCTTCTCCATGGTCTCACTAAAGCGCTTCCTGGAAGTGAAATACAAGATTTCCATCCCGGATGAAGACGCTTCGCCCGAGGCATTCGACAGCGTCAACAAGATCGCCGACCTGGTCCTGCGCTTCACTTCCAAATAATGGGTCTGGTCGCCGGGACCCATGCCTTATCCATCATAAGGTGCGTTTCGTCCTGCATTCAATGGAACAATCCATGAAAGGAGCATACGATGAGTTATAGCGATCGCGTCCGGGGGATATACGGTCAGGAACTGAATACCATTCGAGAGGCGGGTCTATTCAAACAGGAGCGTTTCATCCATTCGCCGCAAGCCGCCGATATCAATGTCGAATTTCCAACCGGCGCCGACATCAAGAAAGTGATCAATGTCTGCGCCAACAATTATCTCGGTCTTTCCAGCCATCCAGAAGTATTGAAAGCGGCGCATGAGGGATTGGATACCCGCGGCTACGGCATGTCATCCGTGCGGTTCATTTGCGGTACGCAGGATATCCACAAGGAATTGGAAAAAGTGGTGACCGAATTCCTGGGCACGGAGGACACCATCCTCTTCCCATCCTGCATGGACGCCAATGCCGGCGTATTCGAGGCGCTCCTGACCAAGGATGACATCATGATCTCCGACCGGCTGGTCCATGCCTCCATTGTGGATGGGATGCGGCTGTGCAGTGCCGAACGTGATACCTACAAACACGGCGATATGGACCATCTCGAAAAGAAATTGCAGCAATTTCAGGATAAACGTCTGCGGGTGATCATCAACGACGGCGTCTACTCCATGGACGGCGACACCGCAAAACTGGATGAGATTGTCCGGCTCGCGGAGGCGTATGATGCGATGGTCTTTGTGGACGATTCACATGCATCAGGCTTCATCGGCAAGACCGGGCGCGGAACGCACGAAAAATGCGGCGTGGTTGGCAAGATCGATATTCTGACGACCACATTCGGCAAAGCACTCGGAGGCGCATCAGGCGGATGTGTTTCCGGGCGCAGCGAGATCGTCGAAATGTGCCGCCAGAGAGCCCGTCCCTATCTCTTCTCCAATGCCATGGCACCTGTCATCATATCGGGCGTTCTCAAGGCATTTGAGATCCTAAAACGCAGTACTGAACTGCGGGATAAACTGGAAGAGAACGCACGCTACTGGCGGAAGGGACTCACGGACGCGGGGTTTGTTCTCAAGAAAGGGGATACACCCATCGTGCCGGTCATGCTCTTCAACGCCAAACTGGCGCAGGATTTCTCCCGTGACCTTTATGCAGAAGGGATTTACGCCATCGGGTTCTTCTTCCCTGTAGTGGCAAAGGGACAGGCACGGATCCGAACCCAGTTATCCGCCGGTCATGAAAAGCATCACCTGGACCAGGCCCTGGAGGCGTTCATCAAAGTCGGGAAAAAGTACCAGATCCTTGGCAAAACCGAGGAGGAGATCATTGCCATGCACGGGATGTAGGGATGTAGATAAACCTTTGATACAATACAGGCATCTCCTGATTAATCGGGAGATGCTTTTTCTTTTTGAAAGAAACCAATTCTCAATCGTTGAGGTGAAGAATGTCGAAACAATTAAGCTGGTTGCAGGAAGAAATTCAAACATTGAAGGACGGAGGGCTTTATAACGAGATCAGGACGATCAGTTCGCCGCAAGGACCATGGCTGGTCATCGATGGGAAGGATGTCCTGAATTTCTGTTCGAATAATTACCTTGGTCTGGCGAATCATCCGCGATTGGTGGAAGCCGCAAAAAAAGCCATTGAACAATACGGTGTTGGACCCGGTGCGGTACGCACCATATCGGGCACCAACGACCTGCACATCGAACTCGAAAGAAAACTGGCTGAGTTCAAAGGCTGTGAAGCTGCACTCACTTTTCAGAGTGGGTTCACAGCCAATCTGGCAACCATCCCGGCACTCGTCGGCAAAGAGGATGTGATCTTTTCCGACAGACTAAACCACGCTTCGATCATTGATGGATGCCGACTCTCCGTTTTCAGCATGGACGGCGATATCGCCCCCCTCCCCGCCCTTGCAGAGATCGCGCGAAAATACGATATCCTGCTGATGGTGGATGATGCACACGGGGAGGGCGTCCTTGGCAAAGGCGGACGCGGCATCGTGGACCATTTCGGTTTACACGGCGAAGTGGATATTGAAGTCGGCACCATGTCCAAAGCCTTCGGCGTGGTGGGCGGGATCGTTGCAGGCGATAAGAAGATCATCGAATGGCTGCGCCAGCGCGGACGACCGTTCCTGTTCTCGTCCGCGGTCACTGCGCCCGATGCGGCGGCATGTCTCGCGGCAGTGGACCTGCTCAGAGAATCGACCGAGTTGGTTGATAAACTGTGGGCAAACGCCAGATACTTCAAGCAGGAGATGAAGAAACTCGGCTTCGATACCGGCGTCAGCGAAACGCCCATCACGCCCATCATGCTCGGAGAAGCGCCGCTGGCTCAGCAATTCAGCCGCGAGTTATTTGAGGAGGGTGTCTTCGCGATGTCCATCGGATTCCCCACCGTGGCAAAGGGCAAAGCTCGCATCCGCGTGATGATCTCCGCCGCGCACGATAATGATGATTTAGGAAAAGGTCTAGAGGCGTTCGCGAAGGTTGGGAAGAAGTTGGGTGTGATTAAGTAAACAGTTATCAGTGAACAGATATTAAACACAGACCTCTGAGTTCTTCGAGAACTCGGGAGTCTAACAAGGCTCCGAGCGACAAACCCGGAGCCTTGTTACTTGTCCATGTGTTTACTGTTTGTTACTTAATGGCATATGCGTCCAAAAATTCATCCCATGCTGTAGTCAAGGCAAAATCAATCGTGGAGCGGTAGTACGTGTAATTCGAATCCTTCTCACTCGCCTTGGAGATGTGATAGATCGTGATGCCATGTGCGCCGCTATAGGTTGACGCATGGTATTCATGCAATACCACAGCAGTGACTGCATTCATCACCGCCTGGCTTTTCGCTTTGATGTTCGCATCTGCAACATTACGATTGATCTCATATGCCATGTCGTACAGGTCCTTGTCCATGGGCGCCTGCCAGAAGGACTGCGTCGCGCCAAAGGCACGGTCATATTTCTTGCGGTTTGCACCCAATCCATTCTTCAGGGCAACTGACCATTGATCCACAGCCGTCTTCAAAGCACTGTAGCGGCTGTCCACAACAACAGCGGACCAGGTCTTGTCGTCGGTGGCGCTCTGGCTGGTGGCAATCGCCACCTGCTCGGCGGTCATGATCGGGTTGGCGGCGAGTTGTGCAAGGACAAGATCGTATTGAATGCCCTCCCAGTTCACATATTCCTGTGAACCGGTCACCGCGGTGGCGTAACCATGCCACAGATCGAATATTTCAATGGACGCCATGTTACAGCCATCGTAGCCGACGACATCAATAAATCCGAGCGAGGGGAGTGCGGATTTCATTTCGTGGTAATCAAGAGTGTCCGCGTCGGTATCATCCAGCATGACATAGCCAGGATGCCAGTTCCAGCCGTGACCCCAAAAGTACAACACATAGTGGTCGGCGGGATAGTTGGTTTTTGACCAGTTCACGAACTCGACCAACGTTTGCGGGTCGCCCATGTTGCGCTCCCCCCAGTCGGCAACGGCATTTTCAGGCGCGGCGGTCATTCCCTGCGTGACGTGGAACAGTTTGGTCGTCTGCCAGTCACCGTAACTGGTGTCGTAGCCCGGACCGCGGTCTGCCAGCGCCACGACCTGCACATCCGCGCTGGAACCGGTGGGGGCAAGTTCACTTTCGATGTCCAATACAACATAATCTTCCAGATTGTTATCCCCCGAGATGTAAACCATCACCGTCCATTTGGCTTGTGCGGCTGGGGCGGCAAAGGCTGTGCCTGACACAGTGGCAAGCAACACAAACAATAGAACAATTGTAACGAACGAGCGGGTTATCTTGCGCATTGTTTCCTCCGATGACGAATATGGATGAATAACGAATCGACGCCTGTTTGAAGGTAATGATACTCTGCGAGGGCGCACCTCCTTGCTCTACATGTTGAAAACAGTATAGCATTTTGAAGAATCAGATTCAAGAAGCAATTTTTCTTTCTTCCCTGTTGGATTAGAATGTAAGGCAGTGAAATACGCGAAGCCACCATACAAATGGATGAACCATGAGCGATAAAGAAATCTATATCAAACGGTATGAAGCCGCCCGCACTGAGATGCGCGAGATCGTCAGGCTGGCAAAAGGGAACCCGACCATCTATCAGCCGTGGAGAATGAAAGAGGTGTTGGACCATATCACAGGGTGGGATGATGCGGTCATCGCTTCCATCAAATCTTTTTTAGCGGGAGAAGTCCCAGCCACGCCCGCATCCCGCGGCATCGACGCCTACAACGCGGAGACCGTTACTTCGCGCGAAGCCATCCCCTACGAAGTGACCCAGCGTGAATGGGAGGCATCCCGCACCGAATTGCTGGACCTGCTCCACAAGATGACCGATGAGCAATTGCATACACCTTTTGGATTTCCGTGGGGCGATAGCGGCACCATCGAGGATTTGGTGGAGATCTTCACCAAACACGAAGAGACCCACGCAAAGGAGATCCGCGAGATCATAGAAAAGGGAAAGTAAAGGGTAACTCCCAGACCTCCGACGTAAACGCGGATGTCTGTTTTGAAATTGTGACATTCATCCATTCCCAACAGCCTCGCAGACATGTATGATAATCCCATGACACAAAACAATAACAAAAACAACGATCTTATGCAGAGCCGCGCATCGCTGACAAAATTCGCCTGGCTCTCCATCGCCGCAGCAGTTGCGACCATTGCGCTCAAAACAGGTGCGTATTTTCTAACAAGCTCGGTCGGTCTTCTATCGGATGCCATCGAGTCGCTTGTCAATCTGGCAGGGGCGCGAGGGTATCCTCATCCTTGGTGCGGCAATCAGCATCATCATTACAGCAGTTCAAAGGTTGATCGATCCGCGACCACTGGAACAACTGGGAATCGGCTTGGCAGTTTCCGTCGCCGCGTCCGTGATCAATTTCGTCGTCTCGCGGATCCTGCTGAATGCGGGCAGGACGCGTCACTCCATCTCGCTCGAAGCGGATGCGCATCACCTCATGACCGATGTGTGGACCTCCGTCGGGGTGATCGGAGGCGTTGCCCTTGCTGGTTTCACTGGTTGGAGTATCCTTGATCCGTTGGTTGCCATTGCAGTAGCGCTCAATATCGTCTGGACGGGCTTCCAACTCGTGAGGCGTTCGGTTTCAGGTCTCATGGATGAGGCTCTGCCCAGGAACGAGCAAAAACTTATCCAGGATGTCATGGAAAAATACCGCAAAGAAAGTGTTGATTTCCATGCACTGCGCACACGGCAGGCTGCCGCGCGCAGGTTCATCTCGGTGCATGTGCTCGTCCCCGGCGACACCACCGTCCACGATGCACATCACATTGTAGAAAATTTCGAAAACGACATACGCGCGGCACTCGGAGAGGCTGTAACCGTCTTCACACACCTTGAACCCGCAGAAGACCACCTCTCCATGGAAGATATAAATTTGGATCGCTAGACCAGAAAGAAGTAACAGCAATGTCAAAAGAACCTGCAGCACAGGGGAAAAGCGCCCTCATTCAACAAGTCCGCATCCACGACCATCATGACCCGCATCACGGCGAGTTCCGTCTTTCGGATGTGATCCTCGGCGGGCAGGATGGATTGGTCAACGTGCTCGGAGTCATCCTTGGGGTTGCCGCGGCAACATCGGACGCCCGCATCGTGATCGCGGCGGGTCTTGCGGCGACCTTTGCTGAATCCATCTCGATGGGCGCGGTCGCGTACACGTCCCGTCTGGCGGAGAACGACCTGTATCACAGCGAACGAGAGCGCGAATATCGTCACATCCATCTCGCGCCGGATGTGGAGGTGGAAGAGATCCGCGACATCTACCGCAAAAAGGGATTCGACGGTGAGACGCTCGAAAAGATCGTGGATGTCATCACCGCCAACCCGGATGTGTGGGTCAATGTGATGATGTCGGAGGAGTTTCAGATGACGCCGCCGGAAAAATCAAAGGCGGTTCGTTCCGCCCTGCTGGTTGGATTCTCCGCCCTGATCGGTTCCCTCATCCCGATGTTCCCGTTCTTCTTCCTCAATGTGACCTTGAGCATCTGGATCGCTGTCATTATCGCCGCCCTGACCTTGTTCGTCGTCGGCGTGTACAAAGCCCGCGTGACGGTCGGCAAGCCCTTCCGCAGTGGAATTGAAATGGCGGTCATTGGCACGGTCAGCGCATTGGCAGGCTATGTGGTGGGACTGATCTTCAAGGTGCCGATGGTGCCGTGACCAGAAAGGTTTGAATGAAGAACACCAGCGGATATAAAATATCCCCGTTAAGTTTCAACCGCAGAGCGGTCAGGGCTTCGGCATCTGTTACAAAAGAAAAGAACACGATCCACAGTCTTACTGAAATTGACATCACGATTCCCCGCCGTCTTCTCAAGGAGTATTCTGAACGGACAGGTGAAAAATTATCGTTCACTGCGTATATCGTTTCATGTCTCGCGCAGGTCATGACGGAGTTTCCGCAATTCAATTCCTTCATCAATGGTAGAAAACTTGTCGTCCTTGACGATGTGACGATCAGCGTCCTGGTCGAACGGGAAATTGACGGAGAGAAGGTCCCTGAACCGATCGGCATCCAGCAGGCGCAACGAAAATCAGTTCGCGAGATACACAGGGAAATCAGGGAGGCAAAGAACACGACAAGCAATCAACTCGGGACTCTTTCAGGAATGGAGTGGTTTCGTCTCATCCCTGATTTTCTGCTCAAGACCTTCATCCGCATTGCGGATAAAAACGTCAAACTGGGAGTGAAGTACGGAAAGGTGGCTGTGACAGCCATCGGCATGTTCAGCAAGGATGCGGTCTGGTTCATCCCCCATGGGAGCGCGACGGGTTTTAATCAGCGTTGGAAGTATCACCAACAAAGTGCTCGAAGTGGACGGGGAGTTTGTTTCAAGAGAGCATCTCTGCATCACTGCGTCCTTCGACCATGACATTGTCGACGGCGCCCCCGCCGCACGACTCCTCAGTCGATTTGCCGAAATCGTAAAAACTGGCGAGGGTCTGATAAAGGAACTGGTCGACAATTAGGGCATCGTTTCGGCACCCTGACAGGCTACGTGGCGGGATTAATCTTCGCGTTACTCTCCTGCCAGACCGCTCCATTGTTTTTGCCCTTCTTAAATTCGGTTTTTCTTGCCTTTCACTTTCTGCAAGCGTATAATCTCTCCCAATCGCACCACTTGCATGGATTGAACTCGGTTCAATTCCCTAGCCTGATTTGAGCCACAGCGGCTCCACCGTGCGGCTTCGTCCAACTCGGACAGATGCGGCGGCACAAGCATTAATTGGCGCATTAGGAACATCAATAGGCTCATATAGCTATAACAATTTGGGAAATGTGAGCATCAATGTGCCCTTTTGGATAACAACTCTGGTTTTTATGGAGCATTTTCAGTTTGTGCTACTGTTTTGGTTAGCGTTTGAATGTAAGATACAAGTAAAAAATTGGGTACTCGCAGTTTTTTGGGGAAGTTTGTTGTACGCAATGTCCTTTTGGATAATTCGTGGTTTTATCTTCCCTGAACCGTCGCCAGTTCATCTTTTTGACAAAGTAATCATGGGCGTCTTGGGTGCAGTCCCCGTCTGGTTTGTATTATGGAGGCGTTATACAAATGCCTACTTATGGATTTTGGCAAACGTAATCGGTTATGCATTTATAGGAGTTTTTCCTGTCGTTTGGAGTTTTGTATTGAACATCAGCCTGATAAAAAATGTTTCAGGTTATTCCTTTTTCACATACCGACTTATCCCTAACAGTCTTTGGGTAATTGCATACAGTTTATTTGGACTAGTTCTTGGTGCAAGTCTTGATAGAATGATCAAAGATAGTGTTGTTGGATTAGAACAGCCAGTTATTGGTGTTACGTGATACAAACGCCGCCCACCGATTAACAGTAGTGTCAAGGGATAAGCCACAAGAAGATCAAAAAGAGCAGTAAAACAGCGTGCAGCCGACCTGGGGTACACGCCACGTTTTTTGAGCATTTTTCTCGGCTTTGAGTTTTCTCCGTTTCGATGGTGAGTCCACGCTCCCCCTCAAGCGGCTAGCGCCAGCCATTCGGCAACAGTAACGCACTCTTGGAGAGATAAATGAATCCATGGATCGCTTTGAAAGCTGACACATACCGCCAATACGGTCAGTTCACTCTTTGGTCTTTGGTAAAGGGGGCTGTCACACGCAGAACCTTTCGTGTGGTTGTAACAATGAGGCTATGTCAGGGTGTCGCAACTTCCCGTGGTTTGCTAAGGATGACATTGCCCATTTTTAGATTGCTGCATCACATGGCAGCCAACAGGGCCGGAATGGATCTTTCCTGGAGCACGGAAATCGGAGGTGGCTTGGCCCTCACACACGGATGGGGTTTGGTTGTTAACCCGAAAGCCAAAATTGGAAAGAACGTTACGTTATTCCATGGCGTTACTTTAGGTCGCCGCGACAGAATTTCTCGTGAAGGTCAGCGCCTGACTGAGTATCCAGTACTTGAAGATGAAGTTTGGGTTGGGCCTCACGCCATCATTGTTGGTGGAATAACAATTGGGCGAGGGAGTAGGGTTGCAGGAGGGGCTTTTGTTACTGACGACATTCCTCCTTACTCAGTTGTCTCAGGCAATCCATCGATAATAGTAAAAAGCAACTGCACGCCCGATGTTTCGAATCCCGCTCCAGTATAATCCGGCCGCCCAACACAGGGTTCTCAGAAACCATCCTTTCATAAGCATACCGCGCCGCACGAACTCCCAGTGTAAAACGGCAGGGGGGATCAATCCCACCCTACGTTTTTAATGCAACCCACGAAAAGATAATCACACCCAAATAACTGAACGCCAGGTCAACCAGATCGAACGTCCGTTTGGCGAAAAATTGCTGGGAGAACTCTTCGAGTCCGATCAACAGGGCGAGGATCAAGGCAACTCGAAACACGAGCAGGTGTCGGCTGGGAGAAGGAAGCGAGCGGATGAGGGCAAGGTCAATCAGCAGGGTCAGAATCCCATAAAGGAGGAAATGTCCCACCTTGTCGCCATGGGGAATCCGGTTCACAAATCCAAGGATTTCGAGCAGACCAAGGTCGGCAAGGACAATGATCCCAACGACGAACAAACCAAAGAGTACGGCGAGCCGCTTCATAAAAAATGAGACGCCCTAGGGCGTCTCTGCTTCCACTTTGACTTTTCCTGCTTTCGCTTCGCGCCGCGCCTTCCACCACTCCACGAACATCGGCACCACGGAGACCAGGATGATGGCAATGATCACCAGCTCAAAATTCTTCTTTACGAATTCGAGATTACCAAAGAAGTAACCAAGCAGGGTGAAGGTCGTCACCCAGGTGATACCGCCCACGACGTTATAGGTGGCGAAATAGCCATAGCTCATTTTCCCGATGCCCGCCACGAACGGGGCAAACGTGCGGACGATGGGAACGAAGCGCGCCAGGAAGATCGCCTTGCCGCCGTGTTTCTCGAAGAAGGCATGGGTTTTTTCGAGATGCTCTCTCTTGATCCATTTGATATTGTAGGCACGTTCGCCAAGATAATGACCGATGGAATAATTCACGGCATCGCCAAGCACAGCCGCAACCATCAATAACCCGACCAAAAACCAGACATTCAAGGAACCCAGCGCGGCAAACGTCCCCGCCGCAAACAACAATGAATCGCCGGGCAGGAACGGCGTGACCACCAGTCCGGTCTCGATAAAGATCACAACGAACAGGATGCCGTACGTCCAGGCGCCATAATTCGATATGATCTGTGCAAGGTATTCATCCAGGTGCAGGAAAAGGTCGATAAGACTTTTCAGTAACTCCATATTTTTAGTACTCTCTTTCAGAATTTTGATAACGGACGCAGATTATACCTTGCTTTCCCGCTCGATCTTTATCCGGCTCAGCCGGTCACCGATGAGGAGCACAATGATACTGCCCACCGAACACATCCCCAAATTCAGCGAACCGACCGGGATGAAGACCCATCCGCGCCAGGCACCGATAAGATGACCCAGAAAAAAGCCAAGCAGACCGAGTCCAAGATCGTAAAGCAATCTCCAGAATCCCCCGCCGCGGATCAAATGGAACAGGGCGCCATACAACAAAGCGATGAGAAGTGCGAATAAAAGAGTGGGTAGTGTCATTGGATGTTACCTTGAAAACGCATCGAACCGGATAAATGCACTTTTCTGCCTACGCGCAGAACTAGACGATGATCCCGCCGCCGATCAGCAGGTCACCCTGATAGAAGACTGCCGCCTGCCCGGCTGTGACGTCCCTTTGCGACGCTTCAAACCGGATCCGGACACTGCTCCCGTTATCCAGCGGCGTGACCCACGCCTCAGCCTCTTTCGCCGTGTAGCGGGTCTTCACCTCTGCGCGGAACGGTTCTGTCGGCGCTTCACCGCTCACCCAGTTGACATCACGCGCAGTCAATTCGGTTGAGCCAAGTTCATCCTGCGTGCCGACGATGAGCGTATTGCGTACTGCGTCCTTCGTGAGCACATACAACGGCACCGGCGACGCGACACCCAATCCCTTGCGTTGACCGATGGTGTAATTGGCAAGTCCATTATGTCCGCCCATTACTTTCCCATTGCACGTGATGATCTCGCCGGGCTTGAGCATCTCTGCCGCGTTGCGTTGGATAAAGTTGCGATAATCCTCTCCGGCGAGGAAGCACAGGTCTTGCGAGTCTTTGCGGGATGCGGTGGGAAGTCCATGCTTCTCGGCAATCTGCCTAATCTCTGTCTTTGGATAATCCCCCACTGGAAATAAAGCGTGTCTGAGTTTTTCCTGTGTCAACACATGCAGAACATAGGACTGATCCTTGCTCTTATCCACAGCCCTCAATAACTCACTCTTTCCTCTTTCATCTTTCTTTATCCTCACATAATGACCCGTTGCCATAAATTCAGCCCCTAATGCCAGCGCATGATCCAACAAAAACGTCCAGCGGATCTTGCGGTTGCAGATCAGGCACGGATTCGGCGTCTCGCCGCGCGCATATCCTTCGAGGAAATATTCGACCACCGTCTCGCGGAAGACATCCTTCGCATCGATCACATAAAAGGGAATGTCCAGTTTCGCGGCGACACGACGCGCCTGCGCCATGGAGTCGGGTGTGCAACAGCGGTTGGATTCTTCCTTGCCAGGTTCGCTCCACAGGCGCATCATCATGCCGATGACTTCATAGCCCTGCTCTTTGAGCAAGGCGGCGGCAACGGAGGAATCCACTCCTCCAGACATGGCTACGGCAACTTTAGTCACGGTATTATGGGGCGTAAATATCGATCGTACCAGCGTTAAGGTCAAACTTATATTTACAGGTAGGTGCCTTTTGCATTATGGC
>JBFYRY010000222.1:0-6726 GCA_041302025.1 Chloroflexota bacterium
ATGTTCACAGCCCTGCATCTTTCCACCGCGGAAAAGATCGGCGCGGCGGGATTGCTCATTGCCGCGGCAAGCGGCATCGGCGGAGGTTTAGCCAGTGTCATCTCACCCGCAAAATTACAGAACGCTTCCGCATCCATCGACCGCATCGGCGAGGAGGCAGGCGTCCTGCGCGTGACCTTCGTCATTTCACTTGTCATCACCGCAGTTGCAGCGATCATGACATTGTTGTGGGCATGACGGGCGGTTCGGGACTGCGACGCCCCCCGCACTCTGCTGTGATGAGGTGATTGCCTGGTGATACAATCACCAGAAAACCCAGGTGGAGGTATTGCATGCAATCCAAGACACGAAAAAATGGCTTTCTTCTTACTGTGGGGTCTTTCCTTATGCTTGCCTGCGCCGCTCTCGCAGGCATGGCTACTCCAACCGCCTCGCCCGAGCCCACGCGGATCCCGGATACGCCTACAGCCACGGTCCCGCCCACCGAAGTGCCCCCAACCGAGGTCCCGGCTGGAAGCGTGTCCGTCAATCCGATCAACGGGATGGAGGTGGTGTACATCCCACAGGGCACGTTCACGATGGGCGCCGATGAAAATTACAACAAACGCAAGGGATTTTGCCTCACACCCCGGCATCAGGTCACGCTGGATACATACTGGATGGACAAAACCGAAGTGACGGTTGGCGCATTCCGCCAGTTCGTGAACGCCACCGGCTCCATTACCGAAGCGGAGAAGAACGGCAACTCCGGCTGGATCTGGAGTTACGATATCAACGATTGGGAAAAATTCTCATCCATGGGCAAGGGACCGAATTGGAAGAAGCCGCTCGGCGGAAAAAGCGACACGACCGGCATCGAGAATCATCCCGTCACGCAGGTCTCGTGGTTTGACGCCACCGCCTACTGTGAATGGGCGGGCGGCAGGCTTCCCACCGAAGCGGAATGGGAACGCGCCGCCCGCGGCGACGAGGATGTGCGCATTTATCCCTGGGGCATGGGGGATGTAAGTGACAACCTGTTGAACTTCGGCGAGAGAAGTTTTCAGTGCGTGTATTGCGATTATCGCGAGGATGACGGCTACCAGTATGCGGCTCCGGTTGGAACGTTCCCGCAGGGTGCGAGTCCGTTTGGGTTGCTGGATATGGCGGGGAACGTCTACGAGTGGGTGCAGGATTCGTACGACGGGACCAGTTGCTACGAGAGCGGCTCCATCACCAATCCACTGGTCTCGGATGACAAGGAGGAACGGATCATGCGCGGAGGTTCCTACGCCGATTACAAGGGACTTTACTGGAAACTGCGCGTGGATAACCGCTGGTCGCGACTCCCGCACTCCTCCTTCGCAGATGTCGGCATCCGTTGTGTGTATGACGCTCAACCCTGATCAATAATTCGCCGGGATGGAGTGGTCTCCATCCCGGCAATCTTTAACTACGCGGCTTTTTTGAAGACGTCTTTGAATACCTCTTCCGCGGCTTCACGGCCCTGCTTGATATTCTCAACCGTATCGGTGAAATCGTAATTGATGATCCGTTCCGCGCCCATGAAGTTTTTAGGCGCCACAATGATAGGGTTCACCACCCGGTAGCGGTATGGCGGCGGGCACTTCTCGCGCTCATATTCAGCCACCTTATTGAACGCGCGGACCATCTTGAGGTTCTCGCGAAAGGACGCCAGCAACATCCAATCCAGCATCCAGGTGACCGCATCGCCGAAGGAATTAGGCTTCTCCTGCAGATCGGCGGGCGCGGACTTTTCATCTTCCCAAAACGGGGTCATGAGCACGATCACGATCTCCACAGGGGTTTCCGGGTCGTTACCCGCCAGATCCAGCGCCGCGCCGAGCGGAGTATTCGCCACAAGAGCGCCGTCCCAATATAATGACTTTGTGGCTTCGTCCTCCGTCCACGGGTAGACCAGCGGGATGGAACAGGAAGCCAGGATCCGCTCGGCGGTGATGCCTTTCGCCACATCCTGGCGGTCCTGATTCCGCTTATAGTCGAATACATCGCGGTTACTGAACAACATACGCCCACCGGTCTTCACCTTCGTAGCGGCGATGAGCAATCCGGTTTCACTATCGGCGATCTTCTGCGGATCAAATTTGAATTCGGTGTACAGCGTTTTCTTAAGCGGACCCGTATCAAGCAAATTGATCCAACGCCCCAACAGGCGCTCGGAGAACCAATTGGAAAGGAATGGAAGCGGACGCCAGAATTCAACGGGAACCGGCGAGGTTGCGCCATCCTTCACCGGCTGTAGTCCCGAATTCCCCACCAGCCCAAACAGGCGGGAAACAACCTTACGCGCCAGCCAGCGCATGTTTGGCGGGATGCCCTGAATATCCTGTTCCACCAGCCTCTCCCAGATTTTCACCAGTTCATCGGCAGAAATGCCCTGGGCAATTGCCGCGCCGTTCACCGCTCCGATGGACGTACCCACCACGATGTTCGGCTTCCATGGACCGGCATGAGCATCGTCCACGCCGCTTTTACCCGATTTCATTAAATACTGATAGACCCCGGCATGGAATCCACCACGCCCTCCGCCGCCTGAAAGAACAAGGATCCGTTTTGGGTTGTCTGTCATCATGACTACCTCCTCGTGTTGGGTTTCATACGATGTTATAGGGTAGATCGAAACAAAAGTCAATAATTTTCGACAAGATGGTCAACCAGTGTTTTTCTGTTACTCGTTGTAATCTTCGTCACCTTGACAGTGCAATCTTTCGGGGGTAAAAACAAACCGACTGGTCGGTTTTTATTCCATCATCCCTGCCCCGCTTCGACTTCGCTGACGCTCCGCTCAGCGCGAGAGGGGAAGGAAAGATAAGAAGAATATGCAGCAACGCAGTGAAGAGACTCGCACAAAGATAATGGAGTCAGCGATCAAGCTGTTCTCCAGCACAGGATTCAACAAAGCCAGCGTGGACGACATCTGTACTGAGGCGGGAATCAGCAAAGGCGCGTTCTATCATCATTTCAAGAGCAAGCAGGAACTTTTCCTGGCACTGCTCGATGGATGGCTTCAAGCCGTGGATAATGCCATCGAAGTCTCGAAAGAGTTGACCGCACCTGAAACCTTCACGCAAATGACCACTGCCTTCCCCTATATCTTCGAGACCGCGGGCGATGGTCTGCCCATGTTCCTCGAGTTCTGGTTGCAAGCCAGCCGCGACAAAAAGATCTGGGAAGCCAGCATTTCGCCCTACCGCCGCTATCACAAGTACTTCACATCGCTCATCAAGAAAGGCGTGGACGAAGGTTCGTTCGTCGAAGTGGACCCCGAACTTGCCTCACGCATGATCGTTTCCACGGCGATGGGCTTGTTACTGCAAAGCCTGCTCGATCCCAAAGGCGCCAACTGGGAAAAGGTCGCACGTGACAGCACAACCATGCTGGTGAATAGTTTGTTACGGAAATCCTAAGGAGGAAATAATATGCAATACCTATTCGATAACCTGATCCCCATTCCCTGGCTGTTGGCAGACCTGCTGACACTGGTCGTCTCGCTGTTCCTGCTGTCATTCATCATCAAACGAAGCAAATACCCCATCGTCATCCTGCTGGAGGCGTTTGCCTTTGTTTTCCTGTACGCCAGCGTGTTCGAGAACTTTGCCGTCGTGCAGGGATGGTACGTGTATGGTCGTTCCCTGCTCATGATCGGTGACGTGCCGCTTTCCGTGCCGCTCATTGAAATGTGCGTCCTTGTCACTGGATTGTGGATTCTCGAAAAAATGCAGGTCCCTGAATGGTGCAAGCCATTCATCGTCGGTCTCTTTGGCATGTTGCAGGATTTCTCGCTTGATCCAATTGCTGTGAGACAAGTGTTCAACAGCCAGCAAGTGACCAGCGGACGCTGGACGTGGCTCATCGAAAAATGGATGGTCAATATCTACGACATTCCCGTCTACAACTTCCCCGGCTGGATGCTCATCATGCTGTACGCATCCATATTTATTCTGCTTGGCAGGTGGTGGTTCAAGCGTTCGGGCTATAAGCCAGCAGTGGGTTATGCCTATCCGTTCATTGCCATATTCCTGGCGCTGATTGCCATGGTCAGCCCGTTGTCACAGTTCCTGTTGTGGCTTGCCCCGTTCGGCACCAAAGGGAGCAATGCGGAATGGATCATGCTTGCCTTTCATCTTACATTTCCCACACTCCTGCTCATTCTTTTCTGGCGCGGGAAAATGAAACAACCGCTCAGCATCAAAGATGATTATCCTGTGCTGGTTGTCCCTGTGATCTTCCATCTCTCCGACATCCTGTTCACGCTCTCAAGCGGGCACAATAACATTTTATGGCTGGTACTGCTCTCCAGCTTTGTCCATGTCGCATTGCTCGCGACGATCTTTGTCATTGGCGTCAAAACAGAATCGATCAAGCAAACAACGCCTGGAAAACTGGCACTCTATTTTGCAACCGAGAAGTAAAGGACTAATCAACATGTGGCTTGTAACTGGTGCAACGGGACATATCGGCAATGTCCTTGTGCGGAAACTTTTGGAACGCGGGGAAAAGGTTCGGGCGTTGATCCTGCCCGGCGAAAGCGTGGAATCAATTTCCGGCTTGGATGTCGAAGCGGTCGAGGGCGATGTCCTGAATCTCGATTCGTTGTTCGAAACCTTTCGGGGCATCCGCGGCGTCTTCCATCTTGCAGGAGTCATTTCCATCATGCCGGGGTCGAATGAATTCGTCCACAAAGTGAATGTGGATGGCACACGCAATGTGATCCGCGTTGCGAAGGAAATGAGAATTCAAAAGCTGGTGTACACGAGTTCGATCCATGCGATCAAACGCGCGGAAGATGGCGTGATCGATGAGACTTTACCCTACGACGCGGACAACCCGTACGGCGCGTATGACCGCTCGAAGGCACAGGCAACATTGGATGTACAACAGGCGGCTCATTCCGGACTGGAGGCTGTGATCGCCTGCCCGACGGGCGTGATCGGTCCTTATGATTTTCGCGGCTCGATGATGGGACATGTGATCCGCACTGCCGCCGAACAGAAGCCGACGCTGTATGTGGACGGCGCGTATGATTTCGTGGATGTGCGTGATGTGGCGGACGGTTTGATCGCTGCCGCTGAGCACGGGAAACGCGGCGAGAGCTACATCCTTTCGGGGCAACGGATCAGTGTGCGCTACCTGCTCGAAACAGTGCGAGAGATCACGGGGCAGGGTTTCATGTTGATGAAGATGCCATTTGAAATGGCAAAATGGGCGGCACAATTCACGCCATTTTATTACCGCTGGACGAAATCGTCCCCGCGTTTTACGCCCTATTCACTGGAAGTATTGCGAAGCAACTCGAACATCAGTCACTCCAAGGCGACGCGCGAATTGGGATACCAGCCGCGCACATTGTATGAAAGTATTGCAGATACCGTGAAGTGGTTCCTGCATCAAAAAGCATTTGCAACAATAAAAAATAAATCGTAAAGGAAAAGAACATGAAAATCGTAACCGACTGCGCGGCAGATATGCCAACTGAAGAATTGGAAAAACTGGGAATCGTCCAGGCTCCGCTCTTCATCCAATTCCCTGAAGGCGAAGTGAACTCCGCCGATATTTCAGCGGATGATTTCTACAACCGTCTCGAAGCCATGCGTCCGCAGATCCCCACCACAGCACAGCCTTCGGGTGGAATCTTTGCGGAGTTGTATCGCAAGGTCGCACAGGCTGAAAAGAACATCCTGTCGATCCACATCTCATCTGGCTTGAGCGGAACGATCAATGCCGCGCGCGATGGCGGCGAACAGGTGAAGGAAGAGGCGAGTGTCAATCACTGGGATACGCTCAGCCTTTCAGGCGGTGAACGCTTTCAGGTATTGGCGGCGGCGTTCGCATCCAAGGCAGGCTGGGCATACCAGGCCATCCAGGAACGTCTTGCAAAGATCCGCGAAAACACCGAGCTGATCTACACCCTCGACACCCTCGAGTATCTCGCGCGCGGCGGGCGCATCGGGCGCGTCAAGGCGATTGCTGGCGCGTTGTTGAATCTCAAACCCGTCATCCGCGTGGATACGGACGGCAAGTACACAACGGTCACCACAGAGCGCACACTTGGTAAATCCATGAAGGCGATTGCCAGCCACGTGGCTGAAAAATACGGGAATAAGCCTGTATGGGTCACTATTCTGCACGGACGTTTCGGGGAAAAGGCGGAAACGCTTGCCGAAGAATTCAAGCAAAAACTCAACATCGCAAAACTGGAAGTGATGCGCATTTCGCCTGTATTGGGCGTGCACACTGGTCCGGGTATTGTGGGCGCGGCGGTGGTGCCGATGGAGTTGATGGAAGATTTGGGGGCGTAGAGGAGTTTAATTTCTTTCCTCTTTCTTCTTTCCTTCGTGAAAAAGAAAGAGGAAAGAAGAAAGAGTCGAATGGATTGGAAAGATAAGGTGGCTGTTGTCACTGGCGCGTCGAGCGGAATTGGGGAGGCTACGGCGCGTCAACTCGCGAAGGCGGGGATGCATGTTGTCCTTGTGGCACGGCGGCTGGAGAAACTGCTCGGATTGCAGGCAGAGATCGCGTCAGCTGGAGGAAAGGCTGAGGTAATCGAAGCAGACTTGAGGTCCGAGGAGAAGCGGATTCAAATCTTCCATAAGATTGGTGTGGCAGATGTGCTTGTCAACAACGCGGGCTTCGGCTGGTACGGATACTTCAACAATATGCCGTGGAAAACCGCACGCGATATGCTGATGACCAATGTCGAATCGA
>JBFYRY010000223.1:0-6701 GCA_041302025.1 Chloroflexota bacterium
TCCACCAGTTGCGTTGCCGCCTGCGACGTGGGATTGCTCGAATGCGGGTTGCCGAAGACATGTTCGGAAAGCAGTTTGTTATGACGGCGCAATTGCGAGTCGGCATACAAGCCGCCGCCGGTGTAATCGAGATAGATCTGTCCGGTTGCATCGAGCCGCGCATATTCGACCGAGCGCAGGTCATCGATGATGTGCGTTGTGGGATAGGCGGGATACGCTTTGAGAAACGAAACAAAATCGGGATCGGGATTTGGCATGTGGGCCTCCTGTTCCAATTTAACCACAGATTCTTCTAATATGTCGTTGCGAGGGCGGAGCCCGAAGCAATCTCCTGTTAACGGAATCAAACTAATCGACGAGAGTTAACCGTTAAATGAAGATTGCTCACTTGCACCGAGCGCAAGTACGGTGTCGTCGTCGCTATGCTCCTCCTCGCAACGACATTCAACGCGTATAATACCCCCATGCCAAAAATCTGCATCGTCCCTTATGTGGAAGGATTTAGCGGAGGCGCATCTTTTCGACTTAAATTCGAAGACGGACTCCGCGCCCGCGGCATCGAAGTGACTCGTAACCCTGACCAGCCAGCGGATGCCATCCTCGTTCTCGCAGGGACCCGGAACCTGCTCCCGTTATGGAGAGCGCGTTCACGCGGACAGCGAATCGTGCAACGCCTCGACGGCATCAACTGGGTGCACAAAAAACGCAACACCGGACTCAAGCATTATCTGCGCGCCGAATACGGTAACTTCAACCTGTCGCTCATCCGCTCGCGCATCGCGACGAATATCATCTACCAATCCGAATTCTCGCGTACATGGTGGGAGGACTGGTACGGCAAAACGCGCGTGCCGTATGAGGTAGTTCATAATGGGGTGGATTTAAATGTGTATTCCGTGGGGCGGGATGCCATCCTGCCTTGCGACAGATATAAACTTCTGATCGTCGAAGGCAGTCTTGGCGGCGGATACGACATGGGACTCGACAACGCCATCCGTCTCGCCGAGATATTGCAGGACAAACATAAACTTCCCATGGAGTTGATGGTGGTCGGCAAGATCACCGACGATATCCGCAAACGCATCCAGGCGAAGACTCACATTTCCATTAATTGGATGGGAGCCGTGCCGCGTGAACGCATCCCCGAGATCGACCGTTCCGCGCACCTGCTTTTCTCTGCCGACCTGAATGCCGCCTGTCCGAATTCCGTCATCGAAGCGCTTGCCTGCGGACTCCCCGTGGCGGCGTTCGATACCGGCGCGTTGAACGAACTGGTCATCGGCGATGCGGGCAGGGTCGTTCCCTACGGCAGTGATCCGTGGCAGATCGAACCGCCGAAGGTCGAGCCGCTGGCAGATGCCGCCGTGGAAATCTTGCAGGACCAGCCGCGTTTTAGAAAGTCCGCAAGGGAACATGCGGAGAAGGCGCTGGGACTGGACAAGATGGTGGATGGGTACTTGAAAGTGTTACTGTAATCATGTCATCCGGAGGGAGCGATTGCTGTAACCGAAGGATCGTCTACTATATTGTCAGAGATGCTTCGCTTTCGCTCAGTATGACATATTCACAAGGAGCATTATGTCCAACGACGAAATCATCACATTCCTGAAAAAGCATTTGCAGTGCATCCAGGATAACGACACACAAATCTATAACGAAACCACCGCCGAAGACCTGACGCTGTACGAGTGGTGGATCACCCCGCACCGCATCGACGGACTCCCCTTCCACGAGTTCATGATGACATCCAACGCCGGGCGCGGGACAGTCTTCGGCGCGGAAGGAAAGGCGAAATCACCGACACGGTTTGACCTCTCGAACCTGCACATCCAAAACTACGGCGATACGGTCATCGCCAGCTACACCCTGCTCATCAGCACGGCATCGCCCGACGGGGTGAAGGTCGCTTCGCACAACGAAAGCCGTGTAATGATAAAACTGAACGGCGCATGGAAAGTGGTCCACGTGCACAAATCGCCTGCGTGGCAGGCTCCGCATATCCCGTCATGAACCGATTCCCCGGCAAACTCGCGGTGGGACAACGCATCCTGCCTCATTACCGCGCCCCGTTCTTCGACCTGCTTGCCTCCGCCTGCGACGGCGGAATGAGTCTGTTCACGGGATCGCCGCGCGCCATCGAAGCGGTCAATGTGGCGGAAGACCTGCAAGTTGCAAATTACAAGTTGGGAAAGAATATTCATCTATTCGATGGAAGTCTGTATTTGTGTTATCAGCGCGGATTGCTGGATTGGCTCAGGGACTGGAATCCCGATGCCTTCATCATGGAAGCCAATCCGCGTTATCTTTCCACACCTGCCGCTGTGAGATGGATTCGCGAACACGGTAAACCAGTCATTGGCTGGGGGTTGGGCGCGCCCAAAGGGAGATGGGTTGGGGCGAGGGTCTGGTCATCCTTCATCCATCGCTTCGATGCCATGATCGCCTACAGCCAGCGCGGCGCGGAGGAATATGCCGCTCTCGGTTTCCCGCAAGGGAAGATCTTCGTGGCGCACAACTCGGTCTCACCGGCTCCTTCTCACCCGTTGCCTGTTCGACCTTCAACGTTCAACGTTCAACCCCTGGTCCTGTTCGTCGGAAGATTGCAAGCCCGCAAACGTATCGATTCCCTTTTACGCGCCTGCGCTGAAATCAAGAACGTCCGGTTGGTCATCGTTGGCGACGGACCGGAACGCGCGGCGCTCGAATCTCTCGCCGGGGAAATCTTTCCGGGCGCGGAGTTTATCGGAGCCAAACATGGGGCGGAGTTAAAACCTCATTTCACGGAGGCAGACCTCTTCGTCCTGCCGGGAACCGGCGGGCTTGCCGTCCACGAAGCGATGAGTTACGGACTCCCCGTCATCGTGGCGCAGGGAGACGGCACGCAGGATGATCTCGTCCGCGAGGGGAATGGCTGGCAGATCCCGCCCGATGATTTCGATGCGCTGGTCGCCGTAATGAAAGACGCGCTCACTGATGTGGCGCGCCTGCGAAAGATGGGGGAAGAGTCGTACCGGATCGTGAAAGAGGAGATCAATATCGGGAAGATGGTCGAGACGTTCGTGCGGGCGTTGAACTCATTCAGGTGATTGCCGTTCCACGTTCACCCACATTCGTGAGCCGTCGGTCGAAATCTCGATCCAGCCGTTCTGGTCGGTGCGCAACAAGGCATAATCCTTTACCGATTCCATCACATCCGCATCGGGCATGCCGTTCTCATCACCCGCCGCCACGCTCAAGATGACCAGTTCCGGGTTCAGGTTCTCGATCCACTCCGGCGGGTTCGAAGGCAGGTAGCCTGAATCCGCCAGCGAGAGCACGCTCACCGGTCCGATGTTTGTACCGCCTTGCAGTTCATCGAGCGCTTCGAAACTCATACCCACCGGCAGTACAACACGGAAGTTCTGATATTCCAATAGCAACACCGAACCGCGCGGACCCACGGTCAGCATTTTCAGGGTCGCGCCATCGCCCAGGTCGAGCACTTCTCCCGCCTTCGCATCGATCACATGAATTCCCTGCAACGTGAGATATTCGCTCAACACCTGCGAAGAGAACGATGCCTGTTTGTTCCCGCTCCATAACACTGTTTCCGGCGGATAACGCTCGAGCACGCGCGGCAGTGTGGCGACCTGCTCTTCATTCGTCGAAGCAACGATCAACCAATCCAATTTTCTGTTGAACGACGAGAGTCGTCTGCCAAGTTGATCGGATAATGTCGTTACACTTTCGCCGCCGTTGACCAGAATGTTTTTGCCGGAGGGCGTCTTGATGATGACAGCATCGGCAGAACCCACATCCAAAAACGTGACGTGTAGGAGTCCATCGGGGATGGCGACCGCCGCGCGCCACACCAGCAGGAGGGCGATGCCCAGGATGACGATCACGCTTCCGACTCCGACCGTGCCTGCTCTCTGCCCGAGGGAGCGAGTCCACTCCCTGAAACTGGACCAGCCAAACGTCACGAAGAGAAGCGCCGCGTAGAATCCGATCACGATCCAGATGGAGAGTTCGCCGAGGAACAGAGTCCCGTGCGGCACGCGGTCGAACAATTCCACCATGCGGATGGTGTACACGACGAACGGATACGTGATCCACGCCGCGAGTTGCCCAAGCGGGAGCCAGGCGAGACTCAACAGCACTGCCAGCCCGCCGAGGATCATCACCGCCGGTTGCGCCGGAAGGATGAACGGGTTGGCAATGAACGAGACGAGCGAGATACGCTGGAAGTGATATGCCATGATAGGGATTGTAGTCAATTGCGCCGCAAGCGTGAGGAGCACAAACTCAGAAAAGAGTTCGGCGGCTTTTTCTGCGGCAGAGGTCGGGAAATATTTCGTAATGATGCGGTTCGCAAATTCCGAGAACGGTGTGGCATACAGGATAAGACCGAGCGTTGCAAAGAACGAGAGTTGGAATCCCACATCCCACACGTACAACGGATTCCATATACACATTAACATGGCGACTGCCAGCAGGGTGTTGAGCGCGGTCTGCCTGCGCCCGACCTGTTTGGCGAACAATGCCAGGCTTCCCATAACAGCGGCGCGCACCACCGCCGCATCCGCGCCGACGATGAAAGTGTACAGGACGATGCCCAAAATGGCGACCACCGCGCCACGCCGCTCGCCGAAGAGACGGCTGAAGAAGGCGAAGAAAATTCCTGCGATGATGCTGATATTGAATCCCGAAATGGCGATGATGTGCGCCGTGCCGGTGTTTTTGAAGGCTTGCTGTAACTCTTTCGTAAGTCCCGTATCCACGCCGAGCAGGATGCCTGCCATCAACGACGATTCCGGGTCGGGGAACATGCGATAGATATTTTCCAGCGATTTCTCTTTGATCCTGTATAACGCCGCGACGATCAGGTTGCCGCCCCTGCCGGGGAGGACCGTTACTTTCGCACTGGACATATACGAATGGATGTGTTGCGCGGCAAGATAATCGCGGTACGAGAAATCTTCGTTCTCCGGCGGAGTCTTCAACTTGCCGCGCAAACGGATTCTTTCCCCATATTCGAATGGTTGATTGCTGGAAGCACGCACAAGAATCAAGCCATGCGCAGAGAGGTCGCCATCGCCTGTATCCACTTTTTCGACTTCCACGCGCAGGTTGGTGTAGGTGTCGCGGTAGTCGGGCGGCTCGACCAAAGTTCCCGTAATTAGTAAATCGTAATCACGGTCATTGTAAAAAGCGATGTGGAACGCGTCGAAATTGGGGACGGAATATTGATAACGCGCCGCGCCGAGGAAGAGGGAAAAGAGAAGGATGAAGGAGAAAGGATGAAGGATGAAAGAAAAGAGCGGAAGGCGGAAGGCAGAAGTCTGAAGTCTGGCGGCAAAAATTTGTAAAAGAATAACAATAAAGACGGCAAGAACGGCAAGCGCGATCCAAATCCATAACGGCAGGGATGCGATCCACCCCAACACGATGCCCCCAAGGAAGAGGAGCGAAAACCACATCAGCGGCGGCTGATTGGTCAATTGTTCTTTGATGCGACTGAAAAGAGAAGGAGTAGCCGCCTGCATAGATGCCTTTCATCATAGCATAAATTCGAGTGGGAGGATACAATTTTACCCGTCATTGCGAGGAGCGCTTTTGGCGACGAAGCAATCCCATACCTTGTTGGAAGATTGCTTCGCTCCCTTCGGTCGCTCGCAATGACGGAAATGATTATGCCCACACCCAAACTCATCCTCGTTACCGGCGCGACCGGCTATGTTGGCGGACGGCTCGTGCCGCGCCTGCTCGACGCTGGGTACCGCGTGCGTGTCCTCGTCCGTGACCCCGCGCGCCTGCAGGGACGCCCCTGGCTGAAACAGGTGGAAGTCGTCACCGGCGACGCGCTCACCGAGGGTACACTGACCGAAGCCATGATGGACGTCTCGGTCGCGTACTATCTCATCCACGGCAAACAGGGCGGGCAATCCAACGCCGAACGCGACCTGACCGTGGCGCGCAATTTCGCCCACGCCGCGGAAGAAGCCAATATTGAACGCATCATTTACTTTGGCGAACTGGTCGACCCCACTTCCGACCTCTCCCCCTATCTGCGCTCCCGCCACGAGACCGGATACATCCTGCGCTATGGCGGCGTGCCTGTCACCGAATTCCGCGCAGGCATGATTGTCGGTTCCGGGTCGGTCTTGTTCGAGATGATCCGCTACCTTGCCGAACGCGAACCCATCCTGGTCTGTCCGGCATGGTTCTTCTCAGAAGCACAGCCCATCGCGATTCGGGACGTCCTTTTCTACCTGATCGCGGCAATCGAGACCCCGGAAAGCAATGGCAGGCTGATCGAGATCGGAGGTCCAACCCGTCTCACGTATGCCGAGATGCTGAGCGAATATGCAAAGGAACGCGACCTTAAACGTTACCTCATCCGCACCCCGGTCAACGCGCCGCGCCTTTCCGCCTATTGGGTTCACATGATCACGCCCATCCATTGGCGCGTCGTGTTGCCGCTGATCGAAGGTCTGCGAGCCAGCCTCATTGTCCGGGATGACGCGGCGCGAAAACTCTTCCCGCAGATCAAGCCCATCGATTTCCAAACCGCTGTCCGCCTGGCGCTGGGTCGCATCCAGCGCGACAACGTGGAAACCAGTTGGACCGATGCATTGGTCACGTCTGCGGGCGATATCAAACCGTACAAGTTCAGCGTGGAAGACGGCATGTACGTGGAGACGCGGCAGGCTCTGCTTGAT
>JBFYRY010000029.1:0-25280 GCA_041302025.1 Chloroflexota bacterium
CAGCGGACTTCCATGCACTGAGGCAGGACTTTAGTCCGCACCGAACCCCGCGCTGGAAGATGTGTAAGGATTGGAAGTTTGAACTGGAACGATTTTGAAGGATAGGATGCCTCTATTTTGGAGGCAAATCATGAATAAACATAATTCTCAATCCATCCTGAAATATTTATTATTGATTGCCATTGCTCTTTCTGCAGGCTGTGGACAATCAACTATTGCTGATTCCCCAACTTTGACTCCTGCACCATCGCAAACATTTCAGCCACCTACAACGGTAACTTATAACTTGCTACCGACAGTAACCCCTATGTTTACAAAATCGGCAATAACATCTACCCCAATACCACAATCTCCTAGCCCTGCTTTATATTCAGTCCCAACACGACAGCCTAAGAATGAATGCCTATCGCCACTAGTTAACTTCGCCTTTCCTGTTGGAGTAATCACCAACCTCGGCAATGTCACGCCACATCCTCGTACTTTGCCCCCGAGCAATTGGCAATTTCAAGTTTCTATTCCTGACGAATTTGGTCATTTGTCTCATGAAGAAATAAAGAGCATTGGTGATGAAATCTGGATTACAGGTCATATTAACTATTCAGGCAGTACAAGTTTCTTTGTTTACAATACAAGCGAAAATCAAGGTCGTATCCATCGGGGCGGAGTGAATGAAATCGTTCCACAAAAGTTATTGGCAACAAGGGATACATCTTTATGGGGAGTGGGTTACAACAAGCAGAAATCGTTATTAAGTAAATACAATCGCTCTAGGGGAGTGTTTGAATTAATAAATGATAAAGATGGTGTTTTGATGGGCAACGATTATGCTTACATCTACGATGTTGTGGATATACAAGAAGATAATCAAGGCAAAATCTGGATTTTGTTTAGTGAAACTGGTCTGTATCGGTTTGACCCAAACACACAAAAGGCAGATTATTTCCTTGCGACACCAGACAACATAAAATTTACACGTTTCATGCCTGTACAAGATGGGAGTATTTGGATATTAGGGTATAGATTCAATCCATTTAGAGAAACGGTTTTGTTGAGGTATTTTCCTGAAACAGGGGATTTGCAACCATATCAAGGTACATTTAGTTATGCGCCTGAAAGTGAAGATTTTCCGAATTTAGATATTTCACCGTACTCCCCATTACTTCTGGATAGTGCAAATCGCCTTTGGATTAGCAATGAGGGATGGCTTAGCAACCCTGCATCTGAAAGACCATCTTGGTATCGTATTATTCAAGACCCAATATTTATGAATGCGTGGGTAGATGGGGTGGGCAACTTCTACAGAACCAGACCGTATGGGTTGTCTGAAAGTTCTGATGGTATGTTTTGGTTTTGGGGAGGTATAGGAACTGTACGGCTTAACCCAGAAATTGGAGAGTGGTGTTTGTTCACCACCTATTCAAGTCCCGTTGTTGAAGACAAAGACCATAATTTATGGATAGTTGCAGATAATAAACTTTATAAATATCCATTATCACAAAAATGATCATCCCTACTTACACCTTAGGAGAACTTAATGACCAATCGCAAATACACCAACCGCCGCTACCTCGACGCCCTCGAAAAGAAAGTCCTTGTCTTCGACGGCGCGATGGGCACGAGCCTGCAACTGCAAAACCTGACTGCCGAACATTTCGGCGGCGAACAATATAACGGATGCAATGACTACCTCGTCATCTCATATCCCGAAGCCGTGGAAAAAGTCCATCGCTCGTTCCTCGAAGTCGGCGTGGACGTGCTCGAAACGGACACCTTCCGTTCCAACCGCATCACGATGAAGGAATACGGTCTACAAGACCGAGTGCTTGAAATCAATGAAACTGCCGCAAGACTAGCGCGTCGTTTAGCAGACGAATATTCGATACTCGATACTCGAAGCACGAATGACGATTCTCGAATATCGAATCCCGAATCCCGAATATCGTATCCCCGCTTCGTCGCTGGTTCCATCGGACCCTCAGGCAAGCTCCCATCCACCAACGACCCCGAACTCTCCAACGTCAGCTTCGATGAACTCTCTGAAACATTTCGCGAGCAAGCTGTTGGTCTGATCCGTGGCGGCGTGGATGTGCTCCTCATCGAGACCTCGCAGGATATTCTCGAAGTCAAAGCCGCCATCATCGGTCTGCACAAAGCCATGGACGAGACTCAGGTCTATTTGCCGATCCAGGCTCAGGTCACGCTTGATACGACCGGTCGTATGCTCCTCGGCACCGACATCAACGCCTCGCTCGCCATCCTTGAAGGCATGGGCATCGATGTCATCGGTCTCAACTGTTCCACCGGACCCGAGCATATGCGCGAGCCCATCCGCATCCTCGGCGAAAATTCCACGCTGCCGGTTTCGTGCATCCCCAACGCGGGTCTGCCGCTCAACGTCGATGGTCAAGCCGTGTATCCGCTCGAGCCCGAACCGTTCGCAAAAGATATGTACGAGTTCGTGACCAAACATAATATTTCAATTGTAGGTGGATGTTGTGGCACGACGCCTCAACATCTTAAGTTGCTTGTTGACAAGCTGAATCAGCATCCACATCCCAAGCGACCGCTTCACTCTACGCCTCAGCTTGCTTCCGCCATGTCAGCCTTGGACATGCGACAAGACCCGCCTCCCACCCTGCTCGGCGAGCGACTCAACGCACAAGGCTCGCGCAAGTTCAAGCGACTCCTGCTCGAAGAAGATTACGACTCAATATTGGAGATCGCGCGTGAACAAGTTGCATTCGGCGCACACGCCCTCGACATTTCCTGCGCCGTCACCGAACGCGCCGACGAAGTGGAACTTATGCGCAAGGTCGTTAAGAAACTTGAAATGGGCGTAGATGTTCCGTTGGTCATTGATACAACCGAACTCGATGTTCTCGAGGTCGCGCTCAAGACCGCCCCTGGACGATGTTTGATCAACTCAACACATCTTGAATCCGGTCGCGATAAAGCCGATAAGATTTTCAAGTTAGCAAAAGAACATAACGCCGCCGTCATCGTGCTGACCATTGACGAAAACGGCATGGCAAAGACCCGCGAGAAAAAACTCGAAGTCGCCAAACGCATCTATGACATCGCCGTCAACGACCACGGACTCAAGCCGTCTGATTTGGTCTACGACGCCTTGACCTTCACCCTCGCCACCGGCGATGAAGAATTCGTCAACTCTGCCATCGAAACCATCGAAGGCATTCGTCTCATCAAACAAGAATTACCCGGCGTGATGGCATCGCTCGGCGTGAGCAATTTGTCCTTTGGCTTCGCACCCCAAGCCCGCCCGCCTTTGAACTCGATCATGCTCTATCACTGCGTCCAAGCTGGCATGGATATGGCGATCATCAATCCCGCCCACGTCACCGCCTATGCCGATATCCCTGCCGCAGAAAAAGAACTCTGCGAAGACCTGCTCTTCAACCGCCGCCAGGACGCGCTTCAACGTTATATCGAACACTACGAAAACGTCACACCAACAACCGAATCGACTCTTGCCGATCCCACCGCAGGCATGACCCCCGAACAACGTCTGCACTGGAAGATCGTCCATCGTCACAAAGAAGGCGTCGAAGCGGATATTGATGAGATCATCAATCGTACGCCCAACGCTCTACGTTCCGCGCAACACGAAGTCGCCGTCCATACCCTCAACAACACCCTCCTCCCTGCCATGAAAGAAGTCGGTGACAAATTCGGCGCGGGCGAATTGATTCTGCCCTTCGTGCTTCAATCTGCTGAAGCCATGAAGAAGACCGTCGCTCATCTCGAAAATTATCTAGAAAAGATGGAAGGCGTCACCAAGGGCACGGTTGTGATCGCGACAGTCTACGGCGATGTGCATGACATCGGCAAAAATCTCGTCAAAACCATCCTCGCCAACAATGGCTACACTGTCATTGACCTCGGCAAGCAAGTCCCAGCAGAGACGATCATTACCAAGGCTGTGGAAGCTAACGCGACAGCTATCGGTCTATCCGCGTTGTTAGTATCCACATCCAAGCAAATGCCGCTCATTGTCAACGAACTCCATCGCCGTGGACACAAGATCCCTGTGCTGGTCGGCGGCGCAGCCATCAACCGTCGATTTGGACGCCGCATCCTCCAAACCGAAAGTGGAGACTTCTACGAGCCGGGTGTTTTCTACTGCAAAGACGCCTTTGAAGGTCTCGAGACGATGGATCAACTCATCGACTCGAATCGCAAACCCGCTTTGCTCGAACAAGTCCGCAAAGAAGCGGATATGGAATTGGGACGCGCCAGCGCCAAACCTGCCAACGTTCCAACCTTCGAACGTTCAAACATTGTCCCTGCGCCTCTCACGCTATCGCCATCCAAATTCGGCATGAGGGTCGTCAAAAACATGCCGCTTGAAATGGTGTTTCAACACCTCAACATCAACGAACTCTACCGTCTCTCGTGGGGCGCGAAAAACACCCACGGCGCCGAATGGGACAAACTCAAAACCGAATTCGATGCGCGCCTCGATAAGATGAAACGTGAAGCCATGCGCGAGAAGTGGTTGAATCCACAAGCCGTGTATGGTCTCTTCCCCTGCCAAGCCGAAGGCGATGACCTCATCATCTACAGTCCTGAGAATCTCGACGAAGTATTGACTCGTCTCTCCTTCCCGCGCCAACCCTATGATGAGCATCTCTGCCTGGCTGACTACTATGCCTCCGTCGAATCCGGTCAAATGGATGTAGTCGCCTTCCAGATCGTCACCGTTGGGCAGGAAGCCAGCGAGCGGTTCGAGAAAATGCAAGCTGCCCATGATTACACCGAAGCTTACTTCACCCACGGTCTTGGCGTTCAGACTGCCGAAGCGACCGCAAATTATTTGCATGAGCACTTACGCCGCGAAATGGGCATCCCTGAAAACCAAGGCAAACGTTACTCTTGGGGCTATCCCGCCATTCCAGAATTGGAAGACCATTTCAAGATCTTCAAACTGCTACCCGCCGTTGAATCCGAACTTGGCATGAGTCTCTCCGTTTCGGGACAGTTAATCCCCGAGCAATCCACTGCCGCGATCATTGTCCATCACCCGCAGGCAAAGTATTACAGTGTTGGCGAATCACGTGTTGAGCAGTTGATGAAATAGGTACACACGGAAACAAGTAGACAAGTACACACGTGTTTACCTGTCTACTTGTCTACTGTTGGAGAAACCAATGAATAAATTCTTAGAACTACTCGCATCCCAAACCATCCTCGCCGACGGCGCGATGGGAACGATGCTCCACGCACGCGGTGTGGGATTTGATAAGTGTTTCGATGAACTCAACATTACCAATCCCGCCGCAGTGGCGGAAGTGCACCGCGAGTACATCGAAGCGGGCGCACAACTGATCATCACCAACACCTTCGGTAGCGCGTCATCTCGGCATCGTTCAAGGATGTGCTGGTTGCCGGGGATGTCGGTCCGCTTGGGGTGCGGATCGCACCGTTCGGACGGGTGCAACCCGAAGAGGCGAGAGAGGCGTTCGCGGAGCAGATCCGGGCATTGAGCGAAGCGGGGGCGGATCTGCTCGTCATCGAGACCTTCAGCGACCTGTATGAGATCCGCGAAGCGATCAAAGCCGCGCAGGAAACCTGCGACCTGCCCGTGGTGGCGTCGGTCACGTTCACGCGCGATGACCGAACCCTGCTGGGCGATGAACCGATGAAAGTGGCGCGCACCCTGCGCGACGCGGGCGCGGATGTGATCGGCGTCAACTGCTCCGGCGGACCGGCACAACTCCTGCGGTTGTTGAAGCAAATGCATCAAGCCGTGCCCGAGGGTAAATTCTGGGTCAAGCCCAACGCGGGCTGGCCCGAACAGGTGGGCGGACGTATCATGTACCCCGCCGATGCCGAGTACTTCGGCGATTATGCGCTGTCGTTCCGTGAGAGCGGGGCATGTGTGGTGGGCGGGTGTTGCGGAACGACGCCTCAACACATCGCGGTGATGAAAAAAGCACTGGCTTCTTCAGAACACATCGCGGTGTTGACCCAGACCCCGGATATTTTTGATACCACGGAAACACCGGAGGTCGAGCCACCGACGCAGTTCGCGCAAAAATTGGGACGCGGCGACTTCTCCATCGCCGTCGAAATGGACCCGCCGCGCGGACTCTCGACCCACAAACTGCTGGCGGGCGCTTCTCTCCTGGCAGATGCGGGCGCTGATGTCATCAACGTCGCCGATTCGCCGATGGCACGCATGCGCATGTCGGCGTGGGCGGTGTGCGATGTGGTGCAACGCAAAGTGGGAGTCGAGACCACGCTCCACTTCCCCACGCGCGGGCGCAACCTGCTCCGTGTGCAAGGCGATTTGCTCGCGGCGCACGCACTTGGCATCCGCAATATCTTTGTGGTGATGGGCGACCCGACCGCCATTGGTGATTACCCTGAAGCGATGGATAATTACGATCTCGTTCCATCCGGTTTGCTGAAACTGATCAAGCAGGGCTTCAACGAAGGCATGGACCATTCCGGCACGAGCATCGGGCAACCGACCAATTTCTTCGTCGGCGCGGCGTTAAATCTGGTCCCCTCGGATGTGGAGACCGAGATCAAGAACCTGCACCGCAAGATCAAAGCCGGGGCGGATTTCTTCCTCACGCAACCGATCTATCGTCCCGAAGACGGGCCGAAATTCATCGAAGCCTACGAAGCAAAGCACGGCAAATTCGACAAACCGGTGCTGGTGGGCATCCTGCCGCTGGTCAGTATGAAACACGCCAGTTTCCTGCATCACGAAGTGCCGGGGGTTTTCATCCCCGATGAAGCGCGGAAACGGATCGAAGCGGCGGGAGAAGACGGGGTCAAAGCCGGGGTGGAGATCGCGGTCGAGTTGGTGGAGCGGGTCAAGGCGTGGGCAGGAGGCGTATACATCATGCCCCAATTCCACAAGTATGACATGGTCGCCGAGATCATCGAAGCGGTAAAATAACAGGCAATGAATCCGTTCTTCAAGAGACTGACGTTCTTTCTGTTCATCCTTGTTTGTTTATACTCCAGCGTTTCGTATTTGATCGACAATGTGCAGGCATGGAATCCCGTGCTCATTACGAATGACGGGGTCTATGACTGGGATGAACGCCTGTCTGCCCTGCGCGCCGACCTGCCGTCGGATGTGAAGGTGGTCGGGTATGTTTCCGATTGGGACGTTTTGCCCGAATACGATTACCCGAACAACGAGACCGAATATGTGCTGACACAATATACGATGGCGCCGGTGATCGTGGCGCGTAACGATGAACAGGAGTGGCTGATCGTCAACCTCGCGCCAAGGGATTTCAAGACCTGGGCGGCAACCCAGCCTGTCGATATCGAAATCATCAAATATCCGCTGGGGCTTTTTCTGGTGCACAAGCCATGAACTACCTTTTGGGATTTCTGGTATACCTGCCTGCGGTTCTCGCGGGGGGACTGCTGGTCCATGGACTGTGGCATGGATCTCAGCCCGGGCGTTTGCTCTTCAAGTTCGGTCTTGGCATTGGGCTCGGGCTCGGGCTCACTTCGCTCATCACGTTCCTGATCCTGCTCCTCACGAACAGACTCATCGGCTTCATGGCGATCCAGTTCACCCTGCTCGCCTGCGGACTTGTGCTGACCTGGCGCAATTGGAAGAACAATCCGCTCATACCCGAACGATTTACTTTCACCCGTTTACAAAAGACCATCCTTGGGGTTTTCGTCCTGGCGCTTCTTGTGACCGCCAGCGCCTACGCCATTTATGCCGTCATGACACCCACCGGTCGCTTCGATGCGTGGATGATCTACAACCGCACGGCGCGATTCATTTACCGGGATCCCGCCAACTGGCAGAACACGCTCTCACCTGAATTGTACTGGCTCTTCCACGCCGACTATCCATTGTTGGTGCCGGTCAATGTGGCAGGCGCATGGAACATACTGGGCAGTGAGATCATGCGCGCACCGCAGGCACAGAGCGCATACTTCCTGCTGGGAATTTTCTGCCTGCTGATGGGAGCCATCGCCCACCTGCGAACCGCCGGGCAATCTTTTCTCGCCGGGATAGCCCTGCTTGCCGTGCCGGTTTTTTATTACACCGCCGCCCGCGAAGAAGCGGACATCGCCGTAGCCTTCTTCATTTTGGCGACACTCGCTTTCTTGTTCCTTTACAACAATGACCGGAAACCTGTCTTGATCGCCTTCGCCGGGCTGACAGCCGGTCTCGCGGCATGGACGAAAAACGAAGGCTTGCTTTTCCTCCTCACCGGGAGTTTTGCCTGGATCATTCTGCTGTACCGGCAGGGTCAATTGCGCGGGTTGAAATGGTACGCGCTTGGGCTTGCCCTGCCCCTAGCGGTCATCGTCTATTTCAAATTGTTCCTTACGCCGCCCAACGATCTTTTCGACACGGCAGGTTCGGCAGGTCTTCTTGAACGTCTCACAAATTTTGAGCGGTACCCGGCCATCGCCTGGTATTTCTTTCGTCAGATCTTCGACTTCGGTAATGGAAAGTTCAGCATCCTCCTGATCGCCATCTACGGAATGATCGCCGGTTTGGATAAATCTGACAACCGCCGCCAGCCCGTCCTTGCGGCGTCTGTCGCAGTTCTTTTGCAGTTGATGGGTTACTTCCTGGTCTACGCCCTCTCACCGCACGACATCGACTGGCACCTGCGCACTTCCATGTACCGGCTGATGGTGCATGTTTTTCCTGCTATGCTGTTCCTCTTCTTCGTTTCCGTCACCGACCCCGAAACCATTTTTGTAACGGAACAAAAACCCTCAATTTCCCGCCACTTCTGACTATAATCAGGGATAGTTGCCATTAATTCTTTCTCAACCACAAAGTTCTTTTGTTTTCCCCTGCGTAACCCTTAGTCTCCTTTGTGGTAAATAATTCTTCATCCCTTCGGAGACCGTTCATGCTCCTCACAATCGACCTCGGCAATACCAACCTGACCCTGGGCTTATATAACAGTAACAACCTCGTTGCACACTGGAGGCTTGCCACCGACCACGCCCGCATGCCCGACGAATACGGTCTTCAATTCCAGGGATTGTTGAACAATGTGGATCACAACGTCAAGGAACTCACCGGAATCTGCCTCGCCTCGGTCGTGCCGCAATTAACCGGGCGCGTGGTGCAGGCCTGCCGCGAATATCTTGAACAGGAACCGTTCGTGGTGGACGTGGGCATCAAGACCGGCATCAAAGTCCGCTATGACGAGCCGAAAGCCGTGGGCGCCGACCGAATCGCCGATGCGGTGGCAGTCATGTACCTCTACAGCGGTCCCGCCTGCGTCATTGATTTCGGCACCGCCACCACCTTCAATGCCATCACAAAAGACGGCGAATATCTCGGCGGCGCGATCACAGCCGGCATCAACCTCGCCACCGAAGCGCTCTTCACGCACGCCGCCAAACTCCCGCGCATCGATCTCCAACGCCCGCCCTCGATCATCGGGCGCAACACTGTCCACGCCATGCAGTCGGGCTTGCTCTTCGGCTACGTTAGCATGGTAGAAGGCATGGTCGAACGCTTCCGTAAGGAACTCGGACCCGGCATGAAGGTCATCGCCACGGGCGGTCACGCCGCCATCGTCGCGCAGGAAACGGACGTCATCCAGATCATCGCGCCCTGGCTCACCCTCGACGGCTTGCGAATTCTCTGGGACCTAAATCACCCTTTATAGGATTTGAATGAAAAAAATATTGATACTGACCCTGGGGACTGTTTTCCTATTAACCGCCTGCGGATCGGCTTTCAAGCCGACTCCCATCCCGCCGACACCGCAACCGACATCGACAGGCACGCCTCTTCCGCCGACGGTCACTGCTTCCGTTACCCTGACTCCGACCTCCGCCCCCACGTTTACCGCCACCCCATCTCCCATTCCCACCGCCACCTGGGTCGCGCAGGGACCCGGAGCCGTCCTGGTGCCCATCCTGCTCTACCACCGCATCGACTATTCAGAAACAGACAGCCGTTACTATGTGCCTCCTGAAAAATTCGAAGACCAGATGAAACTGTTGCGCGACTGGGAATATACGAGCATCACCACCGAGATGTTGGTCGAAGCGATCACCAAGGGCGCGTCGCTCCCGCCGCGCCCGATGCTCATCACCATCGACGATGGGAATCTCGACAACTACACCAATGCCTTCCCCATCATGCAGAAATACGGTTTTACAGGCGTCCTTTATCTGGTGAACAATTATGTCGGCACAGACAAATACATGAACAGGGAGCAGATCCTTGAAATGGTCAGGGCAGGCTGGGAGGTGGGCAGTCACAGCATGAACCACTTCGACTTGAAGACCATTTCTCCGGGACAACAGCGCAACGAGATCGTTGAATCGCGCGAACTGCTGGAGAAACTGCTGGGTGTTCCGGTAAAAACGTTTGCCTACCCGTTCGGGTCGAGGAACGCCGCATCGTACGATTATGTGCATCTTGCCAAATACATCGCGGCGATGGGCGCCGACGGTTTCACAGCCGACCAGGGATTGGGGAACCTCTTCCACCTGCAACGCTGTGAGATCAAAGGCACCGAGGACGCGAAGACGTTCATCCGCTTTTTGCCGTGGCATGGCGACCCCTCCTACCTCCCCACCGATACCCCCACCCCGACAGCCACCGCCACCTGGACACCGAAGCCGCCCAAACCGTAGGGAATTTTTCAACTCCTGTGCAGGTCTGATGGGAGAAGGAGTCAGCCATGTTCAAACGAATCATCCTCCTGTTTGCGGTCGTTCTGACAGCCTGCGCATCCGTTAATCCCACACCACCCGATAGCGGCGTGGAGGGGCAGGTATTCGTCGGTCCGATGTGCCCGGTCGTGAAGATCGGAGAGGAATGTCCCGACCAACCGTATCAAGCCGTTTTAACGGTCAACAGCCCGAAGGGGGAAAGAATCGTCCAGGTCCAGACGGAGGCAGACGCCACATTCAAGATCCCGCTCCCGCCGGGGGATTACATCCTGCATCCGGAATCCCCGAATGTGATGCCGTTCGCGCAGGAGCAGTCGTTTACTGTTGAAGCGGGGAAGTTTACGCAGGTCATCGTGAATTATGACAGCGGCATCCGTTAACAGAACTCTTATTTCGTTTCCCTTGCCATGTGTTTTGGGGCGCGCTATAATTCAAACGTAATTGAGAAGTAAGGAGAAAGAATGCCCGTTTACACCTATCGCTGTGACTCATGCGGTGTGCAATTCGAAAAGCATCAATCATTCAATGATGCGCCCTTGAAGACCTGCCCCGAGTGCCGCAAGAAATCTGTTAGAAAAGTCATCACCCCGAGCAAGGTCATCTTTAAAGGCTCGGGGTTCTATGCCACCGATCACAAGTCTCCATCGGGCAGTGTGTCCCGTGAGAGCAAGCCTGAAAAGAAGGAAACAGAAAAAACCGGCGAGTCGAAAAGCGCTGATAAGAGCGAATAACAAAAAGAGAGAAGGTAGGCGCCTTCTCTCTTTTGATTTAATATGCTGCTTGGCTTTTGGCATGTCACCCTCCCGAAGAACACACCGTACTTGCGCCCGGTGCAAGTGTCGTGACGATGTGAGTGTTAGCGAAGAGTCTCTACCAGGAAACGCGGAGATTCTTCGCCGCTCTGCGGCTCAGAATGACATTGCGTAATTTAGCAGGTGGAGGGTATCCACGAACTGACGATCACGTCCATGGTGATGCCGTAGGCAACGGCATTCCAAAACCGCATGCTGGCAGGCTGGTCCTTTACCTTTTGCCAGTACCCTGAGAAAACGAAAAAGGTGGTAATGAGCGCAACAGCAAGACGGATAAGGATGCCAACCCATGTGCCGAAGCACCAGGGGGCATTGTTGCGAATCACATTCACCGCCACGACGTATACCCAGCGAAGAAGCACGCCCAAAAATACACCGATAAAGACCTGTACTTTCGCGCTGGTATCTTCCTGCTGGGTTGCCAGTTTGAAACGGATCGCATCGTCAAAAACGAACGAGTTCATGGCATGCTCCTTTTAGTATGTCCAGGGACCGACGAGGGCATCAATTGAAATGCCGTAAACCAGCGAGTTGAGGAAGCGCATCCCGGCGGGCTGGTCCTTCACCTTTTGCCAGTACCCGGAGAAGATGAAGATGGTGACGATCAGGGCAACCACGAAACGGGCAATGATCACAGAGAGACTGCCGAAATCCCAGGGACCGCCCTGGATCACAACCACGACCACGCCGTATAACCAGCGCAACATCACCCCAAGGAATACGCCGAGGAAGACCTGCACTTTGGCGCCCGTATCCTCCTGCTGGGTCACCAGCTTGAACCGTACCGCGTCATTGAAGATAAAAGACTGCATGGGGATTCTCCTTCCAAGTGGATGATTTCATTATAGCAAAGCGATTTACCAAAAACAAGCGCCAGCCAAAACAAACATGATCCATGCCGACAGGTTGTTGATTAAACTCTTTCACGCTTGAACTGCGTTTCATACAACTGGGCATACAACCCGTTCAACGCAAGTAATTCCTCGTGCGTGCCGCGTTCCACAATCTGACCTCGATCCATCACCAGAATTAGATCAGCGGCTAATATCGTGCTCAAGCGATGTGCAATGACAATGCTCGTCCGCCCTGCCATGACACGTTTCAGGGCATCTTGGATCAGGGATTCGGACTCGCTATCAAGGTGACTGGTCGCTTCATCCAAGACTAGGATACGCGGGTCTTTGAGGATCACGCGTGCCAGCGCGATGCGTTGTTTTTCGCCGCCGCTGAGTCGGTAGCCGCGCTCGCCAACGATCGTGTCGTAGCCGTCAGGCAGGTCCATGATGAAGTTGTGGATGTTGGCGGCTTGGGCGGCAGCTTCGATCTCCGCCTGTGTGGCGTCGGTCTTGGCATATATCAGGTTCGTGCGGATGGTATCGTGGAAGAGATACGTCTCCTGCGTCACCATGCCGATGGCGGACGAAAGCGAATCGAGCGCCACGTCGCGCAGGTCATGCCCGTCGATGCGGATGACTCCCTCGGTGGGATCGTACAGGCGCGGGATGAGATACGTCATCGTCGTTTTGCCCGCGCCGGAGGGACCGACCAATGCGATCAACTGTCCGGGACGCGCGGTAAAGGAGACTCCCTCCAAAGCGACGTCGCGGGCCTGGGATGTCGTTTCAGACTCCCCTGAGTCTGATGCGGGCTCTTCATCCTTCTTCTTCCCGTTGCCTTTATCCGATAAAGACATCACCGCCTTGACGTTATCCATGCTCCCATAGCGTTTGACATCCTTGAGTAGTTTGGATTCGTCCACGTGATAATTGAAAGAGACGGTATCGAATTGCAGTTCGCCTTTGACGTGCATGAGGGCGGGCGCATTCGGTTTCTCGATGATGTCCTGCGGCAGGTCAATGACTTCAAAGACACGCTCGAACGAAACCATGCTGGTGGAAAATTCAACAGGCGCGCCAGCCAGTCCTTGCAGTGCGCCGTAGAGTTGACCGAGATACGAGCCGAACGCCACGATGGTGCCGACCGTAAAGACATCGGTGATGACGTAATAGCCGCCGAGGCCATAGACCAGCGCCGTGCCCACCGCGCTGACCAACCCAAAGATGACGAAGAAGGTCGAGCCGACCACCGCGCGCCGGATGCCAATATCGCGCACGTTGGCGGCACGGTCACGGAAACGAGTTTCCTCTTCTTTTGCGCGACCGAACAATTTGACAAGCAACGCGCCGCCGATGTTGAGAGTCTCGTTCATGTGCGCGTTCATCTGGGCGTTCATCTCCATACCCTGACGGGCGATATCTCGCAGGACGGTTCCAAGTTTTTGCGCGGCGATGATGAAGAGGGGCAGGATGAGTACACTGACAATGGTGAGCCGCCATTCGAGCGTGAGCATGACGGCGAGCAACGCGATCGCTTCGATGAGATTGGTCACAATGTTGACGATGGTGTTACTGATGGCGTTCTGTGCGCCGACCACGTCGTTGTTGAGGCGCGACATCAACTCGCCAGCTTTAGTGTTCGTAAAGAAGCGCAATGACATACGCTGAAGCCGCGCAAAGAGGGACGAGCGCAGATCGTAGATGACACCCTCCCCCACTGTGGAGTTGAGCCGCCGCTGGATGACGTTGATGCCGCCCGTGACGGCTGGAATGGCGAGCAATGACACACCTAGCCAAATCAGCCGCCCCGTGTCCTTGGCGGGGATCACCACGTCGATCATGTTGCGGAAGATCAACGGCGTAAGCAGGGACAAGCCCGTCGTCATCAAGATCGTCACGAGCATGCCCGCGATATGCCACCAATATCCACGCGCGTAGGAAAGGACACGCAGTAAAAGTTCTCTTGTTACTTTGGGCTTTTCGTCGCCCGAACGCATTGCATGAAACCAAGCGCCGCCGTGGAACATAAGGTAGTCTCCTAGTCTGGTTGTCTTCTGGTCTGCTGGTCGTTGAGAGGTAAAGGTTTTGACCAGCGGACCAGTGGACTATAAGACAAGAGGACTAATTCCGCAACTGGACGAAGGGGGAGGTTAATGAAAGTCTGATGTGACTGTGCGAGTATAATTGCTTCGATAGCAACAATCCAAATTAGAAGATCGTATGCATTCTGGATGCAGATTTTTTTACGTTCTATGCGATTGAAGAATCTACCGCGGGAGACATTATGCCAAAATTATTCTTCAGTTACGCTCGTCAAGATAAGGATCTAGTATTCCCATTGGCTGGGGAATTACAAGAGTTAGGTGTCGATGTTTGGCTTGACATACAAGGCATCCAAGGAGGGTCATTATGGGCAGATGAGATTGCTAAAGCAATCAGAGATTGTGAATTCTTTATATTATTTATTTCATCGAGTTCGATTAAATCTGACAATGTTCGTCGTGAATTGAATCTGGCTCACGAGTGGGAAAAAAGGATTATTCCAATACGACTCGAAAAAGCGGGAATCCCGCCTGAGTGGCAATATCAAATTGCTGGTATTCAATGGATCGAATCAGGAACACCCGAATGGAAATCAAGATTACTTGTCGCATTGGGCGGTCCAAAGGTTTCAGCAAAAGACGAAATGGAGTTGCTGATAGCTGCTGATGACAAATACTATGCAGGACAATTTGTTGATGCTGTCAAATTGTATGAGGAGGTTTTGTCTCTTAATCCCAACAATAATAGGGCTAATGAGTATTTAATAAAATCTAGAGACAGATATAACTATGAAAAAGCTAGAGCTTTCATTCCTCGCGAATCACTAGAGCTATACAAACAAGCTAGACCGCATGTAGTACGTAATGAATATGAAAAAGCAATATCAATTCTGGAACGCAGTATAGAAATTGCTAATGGGGCAGGAGTATCTTTTTTGGATGCACAAGAATGGCTTGATGCTCTTCGATTAGAATTTGAGCACCGAAAGAGACCAAAAGTGTTCATTTCTTATTCAAGGAAGGATTATGATCTGGCATCGGAAATCTATAAGTTCCTAAGTGAAAACAAATGCCTTCCATGGATGGATAAATATGATTTACTTCCTGGTCATGACTGGAAACTTGAGATTCATAAGAATATTCAATCATCTGATTTTTTTGTAGCATGCTTGTCAAGTAATTCTGTTTCACAAAAGGGCTACGTTCAAAAGGAGTTAAAAGAAGCAATATCTATTCTTGATGAAGTCCCCGAAGGACAAATTTACATTATACCCATCAGGTTAGATGATTGTATTGTTCCTACAACTCTTGAAGAAAAGAATTGGCTCGATTGGTTCAATCCAGATGCAAAATCACTTTTATTAAGAGCGGTAGAAACAAAAAAAATGTGATACAGAATTCTTCATGGGAGTCCGCTTAAGCGAACATCGTAGGAATAGCCCGTGGGGTTTGCCTGTACCCGTCAGGGTATCCACAGGCATGACAATTGGAGACACATCAAATGCTTGAGGTAACCTCCGCGTGGAAGTCTACCTTCCCTAACGCGCACGCGGGCGTACTGGCGATGCGCAATGTTTCCAATCCCGCGCATCATGCTGAATTGGAAAAACGTAAAGCCGAACTCGAAGAACATCTCCGCTCGCAATTCGCAGGACAGGATCGCGCCGCGATTGCGAGTCATCCCGTTTTGAAAGTCTATGGGGAATATTACAGACGATTCAAAAAAACCTATCACATTCAACTGCAATTGGAATCAATTGTCCTGAAAGAGAAATCCATCCCCACCGTGGCGTCGCTGGTCGAGTGCATGTTCATGGGGGAGATGAAGAATTTCCTGCTGACCGCTGTCCATGACCTGGACAAACTGCAATTGCCGCTGACTCTCGATGTCACACAAGGGACGGAAAGCTACATGGTCATGCGCGGTGAGACTCAGATCGTCAAAGCAGGCGACATGATGATCAGCGACCAAGCGGGAATCATCTCGAACATCATCTACGGTCCCGACCAACGGACACAGATCACCGAGTCCACGCGCAATGTTGCCTTCACGGTCTATGTACCAGCGGGGATCGATGAGCAACTCATCATGCATCATCTGGAAGATATGCGCGACTATGTTCTGGTCATCGCTCCACAGGCGCAGGTGGAATTGCTCAAGGTGTATGGGGAATAAACAAGCGTCGGGCTTATAATCCGTTTTACAGACAACCACCTGGCATCTATTCAAGAGGCTGGCATGGATAAATTTCGTCCTTACCTTCTCGACGTAGTAATTGGCATGCTTTTTGTCCTGCTCCCAGGCATACGGGGATACGCGAACTGGCAGATCCACGAATACGCGCTGATCATTTTGATATTCGGGTATATCGTTTATCTACACCATAAAAAATAAATCCCCCGCTGAAGATCAGCGAGGGATTTGCTTCTCAATGACGGGTGTCGATCAGGCTTAATCGCCGTACTCTTCCAGAACGCCTTCAATGAAATTGATGGCATCCGGTGTATCGGTTCGGTAGCTGAAGTCGTTTCCAACACAATTGCCGTTTTTCGCCCAACCGAAGGACGTCACAGCGACAACCAAAGTGGAATCTTTATAGAAGGTCGGTCCGCCGCTGTCTCCATAGCAGGTGCCTCCTCCAGTTCCAGGGTTATTGGAGAATTTGACACTGGCATAGCCCTTGCCATTGAGGAAGCTGTTGAATTCCAGCATACGGACATCGCCTTTATAGCGCAGGTAGTCATCCTGCAGGAAGGGCGGCAACGTCCCTTGCATACCATACCCGACAGACACGAAGGAATTCTTATCCTTGCCGTTCAATCCCTCCAGGAAACCCAATTCAGGCAGAGTCCCAAAAACCGGGTTGCCATCACCATCCAGGGGGGTGTATGGTTCTGCAAGAATGACAAAACCCATATCGTAGGTCATCGGAAACTGAGCAGAATCGTCATACAGCGGATGAGGGATGACCGTTTCCACTGCCAGCCATTTATCATTCAACCAATCGATCGTCGGTGAATAATAATCCGCCACGGGGTCCTCATCGAAGCGAACGAAGGTCAAATCATTGATATTGCCGGAATCCTCTACACAATGACCGGCGGTCAGCATCACCCGCGGGGCAATGAGGGTGCCAGAGCATGAATACCAGCGCACTCCGTTTTGAGCAAATAGTAAAGTGCCCACATGCGGATGTTCGTTGGCATCAGGCACCCCCCAGGTAATTGCTCCTGCAACACTCACAACAGAGAGCGTCAAAACCAATACAATCGAGAACACACTGACAGCTTTCTTCATTTTTTCTCCTTGAGTTTATTTTGAAATGTGGCCATGAGTTTTCAATCAGATCAGTTGGTTGTCCACCGCCTCCTTTCAACAAGGGAAAAATAAAGACCGCCGACAAAACAACTCGGCGGTCTGGCGGTCCCGCCCTCTGGTGGGATCCATGACTTTGCGTCCCCGCCTCGCGGAGGGTTTGCCTTTTCGGTACATCTTCATTATAGCCATCAATATGAAGCGCCTTATACCTCTGCAGAACTATTTTTATTTCCACAAAAATGGGATTTTGGTGCAAAACTGTGATTTCCCATCGATGAACCGGATGAGCGGGGATGTTAATGAAAGTCTGATGTGAGATGATGAAGTTGAATTAAGATTTATTTTTGCCAAGCAAAACCTTGAGTCCATGTGATGGAGACGGTCGGCGTATAATAGCGTCATGGACTTACAATTGCCGGAGAGAATCGTGACCAAAAATCAACGTCAACTTTGGCTCCGCTGGATCGGCGCCAACGCGTTTGGCGAACTGTTTGGTTTGGGTCTGACCTTTCTCATTACTGGCTTTGCATTCTCAAAACTGGATAATCAGCAGACCATCACAAGTATCCTGCTTTCCTTTGTCTTTGCCGTGACCAGCGGCGCCGTGGAAGCCACGATCCTCGGACTGGCACAATGGTGGGCAATGCATCCGTGGTTCCCAACCATCGAGAGGGTAGCCTGGTGGCGCGGAACCCTGATCGGTGCCTTGATCGCATACGTGCTGGGATATTTACCCTCCACGATCATGAGCATGGGCGAAGCGACCGCTTCCTCCGCCCCGGTAACGGAACCGCCGCAATGGATCGTCCTCCTGCTGGCGGCGGGGATGGGCGCGGTCGGCGGGGTGGTGTTGTCCTTTGCGCAATGGCTGGCGATGCGCGGCAAAGTGAAACGAGCAGGGTTATGGATCCCCGCGAACATGCTGGCATGGACATGTGGAATGCCTGTTATCTTCTGGGGCATTGATCTCGCGTTCAAAATGTCCGCACTGTGGCAATCCATCCTGTTCATGGCAGGGATATTGATTGTCACAGGCGCGATCGTTGGCGGCATCCATGGTTTGTTCCTCGTGAGGCTGGCTGAACAGAAGTAAACCATGCTCCCATTCCATCAGGTTGAAACATTTCTTCAGCGCATACCTGCGCATTTGCAGGATATCGTCCTGGAGTTGAGGAACATCATCACATCCGTGGCTCCAGATGCGGTGGAGGTTATCCGTTGGGGCGGACTCAGCTATTTTCACGAAGGGCGCGCGGGCATCTGTCAGATCGGCATCCATGAGGATACCATCCGTCTGGATTTCATCCACGGGGCGTTCCTGCCCGATTCACATCATCTACTGACAGGGACCCAGAAAGCCAAACGCTTCGTCAGGATCAAGACATACGAAGATGCGCCGTGGGAGCACTTGAAGGAACTCATTGCCGTCTCTGCAAAATTCGATCCGCGTTCACCCGAGTCAAAGAAATGAGAACACACCTTCACCAGATCGGTAGATCGGTCGTTTCAAGTTTGGCGCAATCACATTACTTGGCAGGGTGGATCACGATCCCATTCACCGTCACTCCCCCACTCGCCGGGTTGCGTGGCGCAATGATCGTCACGTGAGAGCCGACAGCCAGGGTACCAGCGCGGTCAGCGGGCAGGAGTTTGGTCTCGGATGTGAGCGTGAATGTGAACGTATTCCCATCTTTATCCTGAATCGTGATATTTTCTCCCGCCGCGTATTCGGTGACAATACCCACGCGATGCATTTTGCCCGGCTTGCCCGGTATCACCATCACGGAGCGGGCAACAAGGCTGTCATCTTCGCCATGGATCGCCTGCACCATTACCGTCATGCCGGCTTCAATGGTTGAGGCTGAATCCTTTTTCCCTGCAAATTTGATCCGGGTGTCGGAGTTCAGCCCAACGGTCACGGACGAACCGTCTTTCAATTTCAACGTGATGCTGGCTGAATCCACAGCGGCGACAGTCCCTTTGAAGTTTTCATGTTTGCCTTTTTGCTTGTCGGCTTGTTTGGGGGCTTTATCGTCCGCCTTTTGGGTTGCTTTTTCAGTGGCTTTGGCGCCGGGAGTGTTCTTCGCATCGGGAAAGTTCGTCGGGCCTGCAAAAGCCTGTGTGGATGCGAACAGAAAGACTATACCTAAAAACACAAACAGCAGAATACGGAATATCTTCATCTTCTCCTCCGAAAGATCATGGTTCGTATGTGACGGTCAAAAGGACAGTCAACTCATTTCCTATTTCATCGCTGGCGACGATCTCGATCAGATTCGGTCCCTCCTCAAGGGAGATCGTGGTTTTGAATTGCAGGTCGGCGCCCACAATGAGTATCTCGTCATTGACGCTGATCACAGACCCGGCTGGGGCAAAGCCGGTCACTTCCACTTCGGGCGCGTCCACCACCGCCTCATCCAGCGGCGAAAGGACCTGAAACCAAAATCCCGCCGCATCGGGCGCACCTGCCAGGGTGGGGTGCACGATCGCAGTCGGGATGATCTGCGGCGCAGCAGTGGGAATGGATTCGTCGGTCGGGGCAGGGTTGGACGGCGGAGCCAGCGTGGGTGTAGGACCACATGCGGCGAGCAGGAACAGAACGAGCACTGCAAATTTTCTCATTTTGAACATGACGAAGCGGCATGAGGCAAGTTACAATTGGTGCATGGATCAACAGATTATCATCCAAAAAACAGCCGACTACATCAAACAGGAATTCTCGGACGATTCGTCCGGGCACGATTGGTGGCATATCTATCGCGTCTGGAAGAATGCAACGACTCTCTGCAAACAAGAAGGTGCGGACCTCTTCATCGTGCAACTCGCCGCCCTGCTTCATGACCTGGACGACTGGAAGTTCAACGACTCGGGGGATGAAACCCCGCTTCGCGCCAAAGCCTGGCTTGATTCGCTTTCGATTGACCCTTCCACAACTGACGCGGTGTGCCGCATCATCACGCACATCTCCTACAAAGGCGCAGGCATGCAAAACAAAATGGACTCGCTCGAAGGCTTCATTGTGCAGGACGCCGACCGGCTGGATGCCATCGGCGCGATCGGCATTGGTCGCGCCTTTGCCTATGGCGGATACAAAAACCGTCCGCTCTACGACCCCGACTCGCCTCCGCAGATGCACGCCACCTTCGAACAATACAAAAACAGCAAAAGCGCCACCATCAATCACTTTTACGAGAAATTATTACTGCTCAAAGATCTGATGAATACCGCCACTGCAAAACGCATCGCACAACAGCGACATGACATCATGGTGAAATTTCTCGACCAGTTCATGAACGAATGGGAGGGCAGGGATGTTTGATGTCACGTCTGCATGGAAGTCCGCGTTTCCGGGTGCGCACGTTGGCGTATTGGCGATGAGGGATGTGACGAATCCCGCCCATCACGCGGAACTGGAAAGACTCAAAGCGGAGTTGGAGTCCGGGGTACGGGAGCAGTTCAAAGGTCAGGACAGAAGCGCGCTTTTACGTCATCCCGTTCTGCAAGTGTACGAGCAATACTACAAGCAGTTCAAGAAGACATACCATGTCCAACTCCAACTCGAGTCCATCGTGATGAAGGGGAAGTCCATCCCTACGGTGGCATCGCTCGTCGAAGCGATGTTCATGGCGGAAATGAAGAACCTGTTGTTGACCGCCGGGCACGATCTGGATATTTTGCAACTGCCGCTCACGCTCGATGTATCGAACGGCACGGAAAGTTACGTGCTGATGCGCGGCGAAACGCAGACACTCAAACCCGGCGACATGTACATCCGCGACAGGCTGGGCATCGCGTCGGATATCATCTACGGTCCCGACCAGCGCACGCAGATCAATGCCGGGACGCGTAACGTAGTGTTCACCGTCTACGCGCCTGCCGGGATCGGTGAACGACTGGCGACTCAACACCTGCAGGACATACGCGATTACGTGCAAATCATTGCCCCGCAGGCAAGGGTTGAACTGTTCAAAGTGTATGGCGGGGATTAATAAATTCCCGTATCCATCCATCCTGCTGCGGGGAGATGGATCGCGCCGCGAGATCGCGCTGACCTTCGACGACGGTCCGCACCCGCGCGATACGCCCCGGGTTTTGGATGTGCTGGTAAAACATAACATCCATGCGACATTTTTCCTGATCGGACGAAGCGCCGAACAGTATCCGCATCTCGTGAGACAGATCCATCAAAGCGGACATCAACTCGCGTTGCACTGTTATCATCATCTCCCCTTTCCGATGGAAAACGCATCAACCCTTAAGGGACAACTGGATCAGTCTCGAAACGCCATTGCCTGCGCCTGTGGCATTTCCCCCGAAACGATCCGCGATGTCCGTCCGCCGTATGGCGTTTTCTCAAAACGGACATTGTCCCTGCTCACTGAATGGGGCTATCGCCTGGTCATGTGGAGCAGTATCCCGCAACATTGGATACAGCCGTTGAGTTGGTCGGTCAAACAAGTGTTGGGTGATGTGGTCCCCGGCTCGATCATCGTCCTGCACGATGGGCACGGGCATGGGACAAAGGTCGCGCAAATCGCGGACATCATTGTCCCGCAACTTAAGACAATGGGGTTTGAGTTTGTAACCATCGAACAGATGAGACAATAGGTTTTTCCTTTGTGACAGTCGTGTCCTTTGTGTTTGAAAAGAGTTGCCACGTTAAAAACGGTAGAGCCCTTTTTGTCTACTCAGCAGGCACCACTTCCTACTCCCCATCCGCTTCATTTGCGGACCCTTCGTCAGGCTCAGGGCGGTGCTGGGCGTTGGCGCGTCGGATGAAGAACAGCGCGGGGGTCAGGAGCAGGCTCGAGGTCACGAGCGAAGCGACGGCAGAGCCGAATGCCGCGATCACCGCCACGATGGGTCCGCCCAACATCTGTCCGATGGCATCCACCTGCCCGAACATCGAGTGAACCGTGGCGCGGACTTTGGAGTCCAGTTTTTGGTTGACCCACGCAGTCTGCAGAGGGATATGAACGTCGCGCAAGGCGTCAATGACGAGATACAGGCTCAAGGTCAGGATCAGATACGGCGAGAGCGCAAATCCAAGCATCGCAAGGGAAATGCCAGCAGTCACGACCAAAACCGCTCGCCCGATCGCCAGCGGACTTGTCGAGTCCACGCGCTTCTCCACAAAGCGGACGGCAAGAATCGTGAGGATCGTACCCGCCACCCGCAGTGCCGCAAAGAACGCAACCTGGTTGTTCCCAAAGATGATCGGCAATTCGAACGTGTCGAGCAAGTGCTTGACCCACAGGCGGTCAAAGCCTTCGCTGTAGATGCCGTAGAACAGACCGATGAAGACGATGTTCATCAGGCGCGGCTTGGCACGGACAGTATCCACGCCTTGTTTGAAGGTGTGCCGCATGTGTCCCCAGGTTGTTCGATCTTCGCGCGGCGTGGGATGGAATCCCGTTTCGGGCATGATGACCGCCAGGATGACACCGATCATCAACACACCCATCGAACCCACTCGAAGCGGCATGACAACACTGTTCGCACCCACGAGAGTCGCAAGTCCCATGCCGATGAGGGAGGCAAACAGACCGATCTGTGTGGCGCGGATGAAAAGTTTGTTGGCATCGTCTTCACCGATCTCGTCCGAGATCCATGCCTGGGTGGCGCCCGAAGTGAAGGTGTAGCCCAATCCCCAAATAACCTGTGCCAGCAGAATGGGCAGGAACGACGGGAAGAACCCTTCGACGAGGAAGCCCACGCCCATCAAAATGTACCCGATGATGATAGACAGCCTGCGCGAGTACACGTCCGCGACGATGCCTGTGGGTACCTCAAAGAGGAATGCTGATATTTCAAGCGTTGTACCGACGAGGATGAGTTGGACAGGCGTCAGCCTTGCGACCGTGGCTTCGTACAGCGATGTGACGGTAAACATCATCGCAAAGAAGACCGACGCGCTGAATTCGATGAAGATGTAAACAGTTCTTGGGTTTAACTTTAAGTTGGAGAACATAAACACCTTTTAAATCAATCAACCACAAAGGAGACAAAGGGACACAAAGGAAAAACAAAAAAAACTTTGTGTACCTTCGTGACCCTTTGTGGTTAAAAAATCATGCCACAGGAAAAATATCCGATAGTTTCTTGGGGAAGAGGATATCCATCAGCACGCGCACTTCTTCGCGGTCACACCAGCAATCCGCAAAGGATGCGTGCAACTCCTCGTAACTGCGATAACCGAACAGCATTTGCAGGAAGGTGCGGTCGGGGAAGGCGATGTCACCGCCCACTTCGGGGGATGGCATCCACTTTTCGATTGCCGTAAGTTTGCCCTTCTCGATCACGATCCGCACGCCATCGCGATAAAAGCTGACCTTGATCTCGCAGCTATGCCCCACTGCGATGGATTCAGCCAACCGTTTTTCGAGCGCAGGTTTGATGTGATTCAAGAAGCCAACCAGGTCAGGCACACGTATTTGATATGCATACGGCTCGCGGACGGCGGGCAGGTCGCGTCCGAGCGCCTGATACACAGGATGCTCCGCACCGCTCATGAAGCCGAACGAGGTACATTTCCTGCCATCGCGCTGGGCATACTCCTGTCCCTTGTTCCAAAGGTAGCGGACCACACTTGGGGTCACATCCAACCATGAGACGCCCAGCTTCAGTTCGTACCAAAGCGCCGTCAAACCTGTCAGCCCAAGATAATTTGAGTGTTGAAGATAACCCACAGACTCGCCCGACTCATGCACAATCACATATGTCTCGAAACGATTGATGGCATCCAAACTCTGACCGTTCAACTCATACTCGAATATCTCAAGATTTCTTACGCAACTGACCATGTGCCGCCGAATGGCATGGTTATATACGCTGGCCATGAAAGGCAGGTCCGCTGGCACGGCTGGACGGATGGCATACTTTTCCTTTTCGCCGTCCTTCAACTTTGGGACTTGTGGTTCATACCCAAATCTCCGCCCGACGAAATCGAGCGCCATCTCATAACCGAACTGCCGATAAAAATACGGAATGCCCGTAATGATCTGCACGGGCAACTCGCGCTCGATGCACCACTTGTGTATCTCATCGAACTGCGCGCGGACGAGTCCTTTGCCGCGATACTCGGGCAATGTGCCGACGAGTTCGGGTCGCCCCACGCCGAACTCGATCCCCTCGTAACTCCATGTTTGGGGGATCAGGTTCAACGTCGACACTATTCGTCCAGTGGAGGATTCTTCGACGATGGTGAAATCGTCAGCGTGGAAGGTGGGATGGGGACGCGTGAGCAGGTCACGGGTCCATGCGATGAGGCGTTTGCGATCCGCTTCATCCTCGGCGTGGATCATGCCATTGAATTCCGAAAGCGCATCTGCATCTTCGGGCGAGGAACGGCGCATGATAAGTCCGTTCCCCAGGTCGCGTAAAATTGTTTTTTGTCCGGTAAGCATTTTGGATCCTGACGGGCGAATGCCTGGAAGGGACGGTAGTGCCCGCGCAGGACAAGCGCTCTTAAAGTATTTTTCTGAGTTGCCGCAAGGTGGTTTCTGAATTCTGGAAATGGATTCCCTTCATGCCGAGCTTTTCGCAACCCTCGATATTTTCGTAGAAGTCGTCGACGAAGACCGCTTCATTTGCCTCGACCTGT
>JBFYRY010000030.1:0-20041 GCA_041302025.1 Chloroflexota bacterium
CCGCAAAACACAACTATTATTCTTACGCTAAGTTCGCCGGTAACGAAGGGACATTCAGGAATTGATATTATTTATTATGAAGAACCCAACGGAATCGGTATCTTCATGGACCGCATCGTTTTGGAAATCAGTGACGGTTCCAATTGGTTCACTATATTAAATTGGGGAGATGGTTCCGGCAACGCAGGCACAAATATTAATATCCCGCTGCCACCATTCCCGCTCACAAATCCATCAACTTGTATTAACGAGGATGATAATTGCGAAATTGATGCTACACTGCTATATGGCGGTACAGGTATAACCATTGACATCGACGCCATGTCTTGGATACCTTCCGGAACATATCAGTATATACGTATCAAAACTCCTGCCACCGATCCTGATGGTGCCGGGATCGATGGTATTTACGTAGTCCCATAAACAATATCTTTGTGAACTTAAACAAACAGGTGAGTCGGAGGAGTCGACTCACCTGTTTTTATTCATCTGCTGAAAGAATTATTGACCGTTGCCTCCGGCAGATGGGGCAAACGTACCGGAACCATCACCGCGTCCATGATGACCGCCGAAGCCGGGACCAAACCCATCGGGTCCATCGAGGAAGCCTTTGTCGAGACCTTCGTTCAGCCAGTCAGCCTTTGCCTGGGTCATCGTGCCATCGGTGACAGCCTGCTTGATCTGCGTGCGCATCTCATCTGCATGTGCGGCTTGGATCGCATCTTTCACCGTTTGGATATCAACACCTTTATCGGTCGCCACTTGCTCAAGTGTCTTTCCGGCTTTGAGCGCTGCCGTCAATTCATCGGTCGTCATGCCGAGGGCTTTTGCCGCGACATCCAATTCGGTTGTGCCAAGCCTGAGAGGTCGAACAGCCTGAATGGCGTCCTGAACCGTCTGAAAGTCAACGCCCTTGTCGGCGGCGATCTGTTCGAGCGTCTTGCCGCTTTGAAGCGCAGTGGACAGTTCGTCGGTCGTCATGTCGAGGGCTTTCGCGGCGGCTTCGAGTGCGGCGCCATCAAGTCCGCGCCCGCCGCGGGGTCCGTGACCATCTCCCAGTCCCGAGAGAGGCGTTGAGTCCTGCGCGTACACCGCAACAGTTCCCACCGCGCCCACGATCATCAGCGCGACCAATAAACCGCCGATCCATACCCAAATTTTCTTTTTCATATTTTTATCTCCATTCTTTGTTTTGTTGGCTGGGGCTTCGTGCCGCCAACCTGCAACCATCTTATCTTGCGGGTGTTATGCGGCTGTGAAAAGGTTGTGTGAAAATTATGGGGGTGAATATGACGATTTCTGGCAACAAAAACAGCCTGATGAGTACATGACCCATCAGGCTGTTGCCTCATTTATTTGTGTTTGCTTCTATTTATGAATTGTGATCGAGTCTCCTTTATTTTCCAGGATAACTGAATTTATTTGAGTTTGAAGTAGGCCGCCAGTGACGAACCATCGAGGGTGGTCATCGTTACGCGGTAACATGTTCCAGCAGTATTGGGCGTCTTCCAGTTGTAGATGAATTGACCATCCGCGTAGCGCAGGGTGATATCGCCGGTCGCTGTTGTCTCGATTTCATCCGTGGTTGCAGTCGCATCGCAGGTTGTTTGAGCGTAGGTCAGGCTCTTGATATTTGCAATGTCAGTCAATTCAGTATTCCCTGCAAAGATCTCAAACTTGAATGGCACAGTACTTCCGTTCTTTACGATGTTATAGATACCGTTCATATCCACGGGTTGGTAGAAACCTTTCAATGTCCAGGCTAGAACGGTGTAGTAGCGAGACTCGGTTGCTTCATTATCTGCAAAATCCTTTGCCGCGGCGGTGAGTGTATGAATTCCAACCGTGGTTGCATATCCACTTACAACGCAGGAGCCACCCCAGCCTGAGAGACTATCCGTTGCCGTGCAAGTCGGCGCAGGTGGGACAAAATCAAAGTAGAAACTGTCACCATCGTTGATTGCGCTACTCCATGTAACGACTGGAACAGTCTTATCAATGCTCACCGTGACCACGTTACTATCACCGCTCATGTTTCCAGCAACATCCGTTACCGTTTGCGTGGTGGATGCAACTGCCATGCCTTCCGCGCTCAAAACCTGATCCAATGGACATGCGCCAGCCGGGATACCTGACAACGCATCAGTGCAAGTGAAATGAACTGCCACATCATCTTTATACCAACCCGCTGTATTGGGATCAGTCGTCGCGGCCGCGACAATTGTTGGTGGAGTCTTATCAATCTTTACTGTCACCGAAGCGGAATTGGAGAATCCAGCGCCATTTGTGGCAGAACAAGTCAATGTGTCCCCCACTGTATCCGTGGTCAGTGTGGTTGGGTCACACCCAACAGAAGTGACAATCCCCGACTCCGGATCGCTCACGTTCCAACTGACAGTAACGTCACTTGTGTACCAATCTTCGTTACCCTCAATGCCATTCAGGGACGGAGTAATGGTGGGTGGGGTCGAATCAATAATGGGAACGACTTCATAGGCGCCCATGTCACAAACAGTCGTGCCATCATCATTTCCATCCTGAGGGCGGGAAGTACCTTCAAGATCAGCGGTTGGACAAACAGCATTTCGACCGCTATCAACAGCGGGAGAACCAATCCGCAGATGCAGATCACCATTCATGGCGTCCACAAAAAGCGGATCTGCATCGATGTTCCCCCCGCCGTCGGTTCCCAATAACACGTTCCATCCAGCGCCCGAGCCTCCACTCCCCTGGATATCGCTGTAAGAGATAATGGGCTTGGCAACATTTTGACATAGAACCACTCTCGGATTCCCGTCTATCGTGGCATTATTGCAAATTTGATTTCCATCTACCGAAGCATTGTTGCCATGGATGATCGTGTTCACGACCGTTGGCTGGCTCATGTCCGTGTTGAACAAACCGCCCCCATACTCTGCAGAGTTTCCACTGATTGTTACGTTGTTGAGTGTTGGGAAACTCCAAGAGTAGCTGTAGATTCCTCCTCCGTAAGTGGCCGTATTTCCGCGAATGACAACATTCGTCAAAGATGGATTGCTATTCCCGTGGTTGTATATGCCACCGCCGAAAGGAGCGGAATTACCTGTAATGAGGACATCGCTGAGCACTGTATGGCTTCGAAACCAGTTGAAGACTCCGCCGCCGCGCTCCGTGGCGACATTATCAACGAAGACCACATTCTTCATGGTTGGGATGCTCCATTGGTTGAAAATACCACCTCCGAGCGCTCCGTGGTTACCATCGAAAGTGACATTGGTCATTGTTGGATAGTTATACCAGCCGTTGTGTATGGCACCACCATAGTAGCCTGTATTTTCGCGGAAGGTGACGTTTGTCAATGTGTAGTTGCTATAGTTATTACATATTGCTCCACCGCCTCCACCATCTGCTACGGATGCAGTATTTGCAACAAAAATGACGTTCGTCAACGTTGAATTACTGTAATTGTTGTACAATCCACCGCCGTAGATCGCCCGATTGCCAATAAAAACTATATTCCGCAGAGTGGGGCTGCTATAGTCGTTATACATCCCCCCACCATGCCAGGCAGCATAATCGGCATAACCAGCGGTGATGGTGAGCCCGTCCAACACAGCGGTTGAATCCACCCCACTGGCGTAAATAATGTGGTTGGTATTTACGCCTTGGATGTCTCCAACTGTCTCGGCGATGAAGTTACCATCCAGGTTTACATCATTGTTGTCAATATCGCCACTCAATATGGTGACATTAGATTGCCAGTCACGTTGTTCACGGATGATCTCGGTGCCAGCAAAGCCACCATAGATTTCCACTCCGCTTTTGAGTTGAAAACTGGCTGTACGGTCTGTCCCTGGTTTGTACACCCCTTCGGCAGTCCAAATTTCCTGACCCGGGACGGCACTGCTCAACGCATAGCTCAACTCACATGCATTTTCCCAACTCTCGCACAAGCCACTGGTCAATCCGCCGGGTGTGGCATAAAGTACTGGAATTGGGATGTAACTCTCGAAATATATGTTATCGAACTGTGCTGAGCGGTATTGAGTCATATTACTGTAGAGAAATCCTACAGCGTTTGTGCAATAGTTACAGTATATAGCATAGAATGGCGCATTATCGGGTGGCATCGTGTCGCTTGAAATACCATCAATAAAGATTTCAACTTCATTCTTTGAATGATTTAGCGTGATCTTGAAGTTGTGCCAAGAGCCGTCATTCAAGTTACCAATAATATAAGCATTATTTCCCTGTCCAATGCGAAAAAACAAAATATCATTTGACCCAGATCCACCAATGCTTCGCATATCAATGCTAAACGTCCAATCCTCATCCAGTTCCGCAATCCCATTCAGATCCAACCACCAACCCCATTTGTTATAACCACTGATTTGTAATACCTGGCTACCGCTATTGCCGGGGACTGTCCCAGCGGTGATAATGTGAGTACCTTCATCGCCATTTGAAATTTTCTGCCATCCATGCGCGCTGGGAAGTTGACCGTCCTCGAAATCCAATGTTATTGTCGTATCACCTTGAGCCGATGCTGTTATTGGTGCTCCCACCATCGTAACTGTCACTACAGCGATTATGAAAACGGTGAAGAGTTTATGAGCATTCATTTCGTTCCTCCCGGGACAAGCCCCAGAAAACAAATAACCGGCCACGACCGGCCGGTTTCGCTATTGGCTCCCTGACAACTCGTAAGCGTCCAAACTAAGTTATCAGTTCATTGCTGCCAGAACAAGAATATACAGTCAAGGTAAATAATCGTTATCCCCTGACACCTCCTTTGCGACTTTTCATACAACTTCCTTCCATAATCATCATAGCAAATTCTGGAGGCAATTACAACGAGGAATAAGTTACGTATCTATTGCAATGTTGACTGCTGTCTGACAACTTTAACTGACCATATATCCAAAACAAGAACAGCCTGACAGGTTATGTGCCCATCAGGCTGTTGTTTCATTTACTGCATTTTGCTTTTCTTTACAGCCAATTCTCCTTTGTAGAATTATTTGAGTTTGAAGTAGGACGCCAGTGACGAACCATCGAGGGTGGTCATCGTTACGCGGTAACATGTTCCAGCAGTATTGGGCGTCTTCCAGTTGTAGATGAATTGACCGTCCGCATAGCGCAGACTGGTGTCGCCAGTTGCAATTGTCTCAATTTCATCCGTGGTTGCTGTCGCATCGCAGGATATTTGAGCATACGTGAGACTCTTGACCTTAGCAACATCAGTCAACTCAGTGTTACCTGCAAAGATCTCAAACTTGAGAGGCACGGTACTTCCGTTTTTGACGGTGTTGTAGACACTATTCATATCCACCGGCTGGTAGAAGCCTTGCAGCGTCCAAGGAGAAATAGTATAGAAACGAGTCTCTGTGGCCTGGTTTCCGGCTTTATCCTTTGCCATAGCAATGAGGGTATGCGTTCCAACCGTGGTGGCATAGCCGGTGACAGTGCAGACGCCATCCACGCCTGAAATATCATCCACGGCTGTGCAGGTGGGAGCAGGAGGCACGAAGCCAAAGTGGAAACTGTCCCCATCATTGATGGAACCGACCCAGGTGATGACCGGCGGCATGATGTCATTAGCATACATCACTGCAAACGGCGAGAAACTAGTCACTGTACCGCAGACTTTGTTGTTGGCGGTATCCGGATTGTCGCTGTCAGTCACGTCGGTCCAGGAATTGTTTTCCAGGTGGAAGAGCCGGATGGCGGATTCCTGCGCGGGAAGCAGGTCGGTATCATCGTAAGAGAAGCAGACTTGGGCATTGGTGAACTGCACGTTGGAGCCGATATCATACACTTTGCCGAGCAGTTGGAAGTTTTGCGGCAATGAGAATGTGCTCGAATCGGTTGAGATCACGGCAGTCTGTCCGGCTGTCTCCACTTGATCGAAATGGACAGTCAGGTAACTTTCCAGCGAAACGGTTATATCGCTGCCAGTTGGGACCGAGACTGGATTTACAGAGTATCGCGTGAAGAGTGGCAGGATAGGCAAATCCTGGCTGAGGAGTTTTTGCGCCTCGATGAGATAAGGTAATTTCTCCGCGTTGCTGGGGGCCGCGGAGGCATTGGCCATAGCCGTATCAAAACTCGGATTGCTGTATCCGCTATAGTTTTGAAGGTCAGTTGAAATATATACGTTCAATGGCGTGGCATCATCAACAGTGCCGCCCCAGGCAAATTCAACAATATCGAAGTCGCTTTGATCCAGGAATCCATTTGGTCCAGAAAGGTTAGGGTAATATACAGCGTTAATCCTAATGCCTATGGTTGCCATATTCTCTGTAAAGATCGCGCCTGAAGCCATGCGGAAAGGCCTATTCACTGTTTTGAAGTTGAATGTAAGTTCCTCCCCCGCGGAATTTTCACGGTACCCATCGCTGTCCCGGTCGATCCAACCTGCAGCCTCCAATATCGCGCGAGCCTGGGCTGGATCATACGGATAAACGGTCAGTTCTGAGTCTGGAGCAGCAGCCCAGTGTCCGGGTCCGACAATGGAATTGGACACCATCCCGTAAATGCCATTCGGGAGAAACGCCTCGTTCAAGATACGCTGGCGGTCGGTTCCAAGCGCGATTGCCTGTCGGACAGCGATATCTTGCAAGAGCGGGTTGCTCAGATTGAAGGTGAAATGCTCGATGGCAAAGCTTTCTGTTAGGGTGAAATTGATCCCTGTGAGTTGTGCGCCGGGGTACATATGTAGCACGCTGGCATTCTCTGGCAGATCTGTTTCCAAGTAATATTCCCCGGCATAATTGGTTGCCGTGGCCAGAATACGGTACTCCCCATCAGGAAGCAAGCAGGCATATTGACCATTTTGGTCAATGCTAGTAACGAACAGCGGCTCTCCCGTGATGAAATCTTCGATCTGAATATTAGCGGATGGTAGGGGCGTGATCCCGTCGCTTTCAAAGACTGTGCCAGAGACGGAGTCTCCGGGCTGGCATTCTGGGACGGGCGCAAACCAGCTGATTTGGGTGCTGCTGTCCCCATCTGAAATATAAGCTTTTACTGTACCGCTTGTCCACGGCTTAATATCGAAGATGGGTTGTCCTTGTCCTCCTTCACCATTATCTGGATCCGAAAAATCCACACTCCAATTTCCTCCAATGGCAGTTGTGATACGCCTGATCGTAGTATTATCTTCCCAGACTTCGATCTTTGCTCCAGCGTCTGCTATCCCGGAAATTATGTCGTGCTCAACATCAATCGATATTACTGCCAGATCAAGGACTTCATGAGTTTTAATGTAACTTTGGCTTTCAAATGTAACTTCATAGCCGGGCCTTAGCTCGAAACTCCCAAGGTCAAAATGGATCCAGGATTGGAAATGATCCCATTCAGACTGCTCTGGCAACCCAATGGCAATCTTATCGTTGTCCGGATCATCGTCGGGAATATGAATAGTCATCTTGACCTCTTCACCAAGAGGCCAATTCTCTCCATTCACCCCGCTTGGAGGCGATGCAATAATCGAACCGCCAGTGAAAGGCCCACCTGTCCATAACTTGGTAGCGTCACCATCTGCATCGGTGTCCTCGGGAATGAACAACCGGAATACACCCTCCTTGAAATCGCAGGTCTGCTCTTCGCCTGAGTTGCTGCCTGAATGACCAAAATCCGCAGACCAATCGCCGTTTATCATATCGGCTGTAACCCAGCGACCTGTGTTGCATCCATCTTCAGAGAATACTGTGAGGAAGTAGTGCCACCCCAAGGAGGCGCTACCACTGATTGTGTCTTCAGTAAAATCCAATGTAAGGATATTGAGCTTGGTAACAACATGTTCTTTGAAAGTGTTATGGGTTACATCGGTCATGCGGATGAGTTGTCCGGGCAGGATCTTGAAAACATTGGGGTCCGGCTGGAAGCATAATTGATTGCCCGCAAAACAGTTTACGCCTGCCTGGGCGGTCAGCGTATCGGTGTAATCCCATCCTGTGCCATTGATTTTCGGGTCATCAATTTGAACCTTGATTGCAGCACCCACAGGCCAGTCATTACCAAAGACCTCATTGCTGACACCGTCGCCAAACCGGTAAGGATATACATCCATTGTAGGAGGCAAAGGCACCCACCACTCAATTCGGGTCACATTGTTTCCATCTGCAACGAAGGCCCTGCCATTATCACCCCATGAAAAGTCCACAGTCTGCTGTTCCTCCGGCGTACTGCCAGGAACAGAGAAATCAACAGTCCAGTTTCCAATCGAATCGGCAACCACATTTCTTACTACAAAGAATGGAGCCCAAGTGTTAATTCCAACTATCGCGCCTGGATCTGCGGTTCCTGAGATCGTATCTATCTCTGGATCAATAGAGTCAATCGTCAGGCGCTTGACCGTATAGGTCACCGAAATGGAGCCATTCGTAGCAGAAAGAGTCTTTCCAAAGAACGAGCCAACTTGAGTTCCAATCTCAAATACGGCCACATCGGATCCCCACATGCCCCATTCTTGATGATCATTTTGGTCGGTAAATGTGTAATCAATCCCTGTCCCATTTTGCGGATCATCGACAGTCAGCGTAATGGTAGCGCCTGCCGGCCACCCATGAGCAAACACGATCCCATCCACCGGATGTACAGCAATGGCGGGCACGGGAGCATTCCAATCCACCCGCGTTCTCCCGCCTCCATGCGGCTGGAGTGTATCTCCATCAGCCTGGAGTGCCATACCTGCGCAATTCGAGTCAACACCGAAATCGCATACTCCTGTATCGAAGGGATCTGCTCCTGGCGAAGAGAAATTAGCACTCCAGTTTCCTTCCGTATCAGCAGTCACACGCCGCTGGGCATCTATAAACCACAGAACTACATCTACTATGCTGAGCGGGGCAGCCTTCCCGGAAACGGTATCCATAAGGATATCAACGTTTTCAACAGTCAGACCGGAAACGGTATAAGAGACCGTACCTGAGTTGCTGCCGCTCATGGTTATCAATTGACCACTGGCAAGCTGGAACCATTCGGGGAGATTGAATTCCACGCACCAGCCGGTACAGCGGCCACCTGTTTGATCCACCACACCCTGCAGGGTCAGATCTATGCCAACGCCATTGGATGGGTTATCAATGGTCAGAGTCACCACTTCTCCTTGCTGAAAATCTTCACCGTTTACAACGTTTTCAGCAGGATAAGCAGTAATAAACGCACTCACGGGTTCAGGTACGCGCCATTCGTAGAAAGTGGTATCGTTATCATTGTCATTTTGATGTGCCGTTCCCCAACTTCCTGGCTGGATATCATACGTTCTCTCCTCGCCGGGATTCGGTCCCGGGATGGAAAGGTTGACAGACCAATTCCCATTTTGATCTGCATAGAAACTGCGACCAACCCAATCTCCTCCTGGTTGATAGTGCGCATTTAAACCAACCGGAGAGTTGGGCTCTGCCGTCCCTGATACTGTATCTGTGCCTGGGTCAACGGAAGTCACCTTAACCGTTCTCACTTCATGAGTCTTCGTGGTGGTTCCATCTGTCATTGTGATGATTTGGCCAGGTTTAAGTTCAAAACCGTCCAGTGTGAAAACTGTCCATGTTGTGCCATACAGCATAGAATTATCAGAAACAGTTTGAACTTCTAAATAATCTCTCTCTTCCGGTAAAGCGGGATCGTCAATGGTCAATGTAAGAGATTCACCGACTGGCCAATCATAGGCATGGACCTGGTTACCGTCCAAACGGAAATGCGCGCCAAACGAAGGGTTGTGAATGCGCCACCCCTGCATCGTAACATCGCCATCGTTGTCATCCTCGGTATCTTTTGCCTGTCCCATGGAACCCGGAATAAGGTTTGCAGTAACCTCCCAAGGATTGTTGATTACTGAAAAATCTACGCTCCAGTTGCCATCAGGACCAACAATGGTATTCCGCTCCGGCCAGGGGCTTACATTGTCCACCCAAACTTGAATACTATCTCCCGGTATCCCTGTACCAGAAACAGTATCATGCTCCGGATCAGCGACAGTAACCTTGAATCCTGAGACGATCAGGGTTTTCGTGGTAACACCATTTGAAAGTGTAACAAGGTAACCGGGAAGCAAATCAAATTCATTCAATCTGAATTCTATCCACGGATATGTAATAGGATCGATGACATCAGAGTAGTCAACACCAACACCATTCTCTGGATTATCGATGGTCAATGTTACAGGAACACCAAGTGGCCAACTACCGCCTAGAATGATATCGGGCGGATAAGCAGCAATTGCCGGGATTGGCTCCGGGATGTTCATATCAAGTGCCTCATTAACCCCAGTGGGAACTATTTCGCTATTATAGATATTACTCCCGGATGTTCCGCCAACGGCATAGATTACACCATCGATTACCCCTGCTTGGATGTAACGGCGTGAGTTTGGAAGGGCTGTTAAACTTTCCCAACTATCTGTTGCAGTATCATATGCCCAGACTTCATCAAACTCTACACCTGTCAGCCAATCGTATCCACCAATGATATAAATTTTATCCCCCACAGCCACTGTGCCTGCGTCCGTAAATCGACCGGTCCCAGGAAGGAGGGCTTTCGTTGTCCAAGTATCAGAAACGGGGTCGTACATGTAAACATTCGGGGCATATCCTCCAATTATATAAATTTTCCCGTTCACTACTGTAGCCGAGTGCTGTCGCATGACTACCGGCATTGGTGCTTTTGTTGTCCATGCATCTGTGGCAGGATCATACATTTCCACAATGGCCACGTTCTGACTAGTTTGATCATCAAAGCCGCCCATAGCATAGATCTTGCCATCCACAGCACCAAGGACCGCCCATGACCTTGGGGTAGGCATGGACGTTTTAGTTATCCAGGAATCAGTTGCAGGATCATACACTTCGAGTGTGCCGACAGCGACCCCCTCCGAATACCCGGGATCGTATTTCCTGCCTCCCACAACATAAAGCAAGCCGTCAAGCTCTGCTACTTCTACCCGGTTTCGCGGAGTAGGCATGGGGGTCTTGAGTTCCCACATATCAGCAACCGGATCATACACTTCCAGAGTGTCCAGAAATGTTAGCCCCCAGGCATCTGAGACTCCGCCTACCGCATAGAATTTATCCCCGATCGCCGTTCCACCAAACCACTTACGCGCGGTAGGCATTGGAGATTTGTTCTCCCAGCTACTATCTTGCGCTTTTACTATTTCTTTTGGCATCCCCGTTGTCCCCAGCACAAATGCGAGGATGAAAAAAATACGAAAGACTTTGTCAAAAAATTTTGCGTTCATAGCGTCCCTCCCGGAACATAAACAAATAACCGGCCAGAACGGCCGGTTTCGCTATTGGCTCCCTGACAACTCATGAGCGTCCAAGTTAAGTTATCAGATCATTGCTGCCTGAATGGATATGCAGGTGAAAAAAATTATCCCCTAGTACCTCCCCAAAGATTGTTCATTGAGCATCCCTCCGTATACAGCATAGCAAATTCTGGAGGCAATTACAACGAGGAATAAGTTACGTTTTTATTGCAATGCTGACTTTTGTCTGACAACTTCACACTCTTCAATCCAAGCAGAGAACTGAATCTCATAAAAGAAATGCGCCCGCTTGAAGGCTGGGCGCATTTCAATTTTTGGCGTTACACGTGCTATGCTTTCTCCACCGGGAACTGGATCTCCGTCACCGTTTCGGGGTCGGTTTGACTGCCGTTCTTTGCCGGTTTCAGATACACCTCCCGGCACGGACCCGTGATGCGATAGCCGTTATCGGTGATCCATTTGCCGAGGGCGTTGTAGGCTTCGCCAATGGTAGTGAAAGACCCGTTGTGCAGGGTACAAGCCAGAGATGCGGCAGGAAGCGTCCGCACTTTCACACGCGTTGACTCTTTCAGGTCACCCTCGATCGGCTCGCACACCTCCAGGTCCCAATCGCGCTCCTTGAACTCGTCGTCATGGTAGAGCGTGAAGCAGGCATCCTTCGGACGCACCCGGTTCATTGCCAGATATCCTTCCAGTTCGCCCCACAGCCCGCCCTGTTCGGACGGCAGCGGCACCACATCCCGCACCGAAGCGACCTTCACCGCCTCGGCCTTCTTGATTACCACATCATACTTGGACATAATCTTCTCCTGTTCGATCTGCCTCAGCCACGACTCGATGCGCTCCAGACGCTCCGCCTCCTCCCGGACCCTCTGCCGGGCTTCCGTTTCACGCAGTTTGAGCATCCCCCGCATCTGCTCCACGGACAATCCGTCATCGAGAAGACGGCCGATCTCCTCGAGCAAAAAGCCCAACTCCTTGAGCGCCAGGATGCGATTCAACACCGACAACTGGCTGTACTCATAGAGCCGGTAGCCTGTAAAGCGGTCCACACTGACGGGTTTGAGCAGACCCATTTCATCGTAGTAACGCAGTGTCTTCACCGAGATACGGCTGAGTTTTGAAAAGTCTCCGATACGTATCATGTACTTGGAAGCCTCCGACGCATGTTATACACCCTCCAGCGACGGGAGAGTCAAGGGATGTGTTGAATTTCGGAAAAGCGTTCGAACATTCCCATTTGCTACGCATGAGCGAAGGCAGGCATCTCGACCTGATAGGCGGGCGGAAGCAATCCATCGAAAGACCGGAGCGCCCTGCGGATCTGCATCCGTGCGCGCGCCAGGCGGCTCTTCACCGTTCCCACCGGGATGCGCGCCGCCTGCGCCGCCTCCTCATACGACATGCCTTCGATATCCACCAGGATGACGACCGTTCGATAGTCCGGGACCAGCCTCCGCAGGCAATGTTGAATCGCGGCGGACATTTCGGAGGACTCTGCCGCTTCCTGCGGACCCGACGCCGGGTCCCGCATCCAAAGCGGGGACTCGATCTCATCCCCATCACTGTTATGCTGTTCCAGCGATATTGTGGGCTGGCGTTTCCAGCGGCGCATTTCATCGTAACTGGCATTGACCGTCACACGCGCCAGCCAGCTCTTGAATGAACCTCCCCGGAACGATCGGATGTTCTTGAACGCCTGGATCATGGCGTTTTGCGCGGCATCATCGGCGGCAAACTCGTCCTGCAGGATGCGCCAGGCAATGCGGTACAGCATATCCTGGTATTCCAGCACAAGCATGTTGAAAGCTTCCACATCGCCGCGTTGCGCCTTGAGAATGAGCATGGTCTCGGTACCTGGAATATTCTTCATATATCCATAATACTCCCCCGGTGTTACAGGCTTGTCGCAGGGATGTTACAGTTTTGTAACACGCCCTTGTTGCACAAATTGGCAATTTGCGCTACCGCCTCGGCAAACGGACCGTGAACACCGTGCCGCGCGGGTTGGTCTGGCTGGAGCGAACGCCCGCTCCGCCACCGTGCAAAACGGCTATACGATGCACAAGCGCCAGTCCCAGCCCGCTCCCCTCCGTGCCGCGGGCATTCGAGCCGCGATACAACTCATCGAAGATCCTGGAAATATCCTCGGATGGAATGCCCACACCCGAATCCGCCACTTCGATCAGAATGGACCTCCCATCCTCCAGCGCACGCACCTCGATCGAATCCTCCGCGGATGTGAACTTGAGCGCGTTTTCAACAAGGTTATACACAGCGAGGACAAGCAGGTCACGGTCGCCAGTGATCATCGGGAACGGCGATGGGATCTTTGGAATCAGCAGGGTGATGTTGCGTCCCTCATAGGCAGGGATGGTCCGAGCGGCGGTCACCACATCATCGAGCAGTTCCGGCACATCGACCGGGAGACGCTCGATGGCGCGGTCATCCAGGTCGGAAAGTTTGCGCAGGTCGGTCAGCAGGCGCGTCAGGCGCTGTACCGCACGATCGGCATTCCCCACCGCACGCTGACGTTCCTCCTCGGTTTTTTCCTCCTTGAGGTTGACCAGTGCGGCGCGCATCCCCGTAAGCGGATTCTTGATCTCATGGTCGAGCCGGCGTAAAAAGTGACGGCGTTTCTGCGCGGTATCCTGCACATAATCGGCGTACAACGATTGGGCTTCCCAGACCCGCCGCCGGTCCCAATAATAGATTCCCACACTGATCAGTGTGGCTACGAAACCAAAGAGAAAAGCAAAGACACTGGGCACACGGAGCGTTGCTCCCAATACAAAGGCGGCGACGCCAAAATCCACGCTGGTGAGGATCGGGGAAGGCTTGGGGAAAAATACCTGAACCACTATGAAGAACAACAATCCAACGCTAAACGGAAGCAACGACCAGACCAGCAGGGTTTTCCACCTGTTCTTGAACATAAAAGGTTTATCCTTCCCCGTGTACCTGCGCGATAAAGCGATATCCCTCACCGGGGATCGTTTCAATGAAGCGCGGCTCCGCCGGGTCGTCGTTCAGGGCGCGACGGAGTTCCGCCATGCGGGTATCGACGGTGCGGGTGCCGGCGGGATATTCCCAGCCCCAGACGACTTCGAGCAGGCGCTCGCGCGTCACGGCTTCATCGGGATGGGTCATGAGATATTCCAACACCGCCAATGCCTTGGGCGTCATGTCGAGAGTCCTGCCTGCCAGTGTGGCGCGGCGAGCACGGCGATCCAGTGACAGGTCTTTTGCGGTCAATAACCACGCGGCAGTCAGAGAACGTTCCCCGGGGCGCGCCCTGCGCAGTACCGCGCGGATGCGCGCCAGCAATTCGTGCGGATCGAACGGTTTGTTGAGGTAATCGTCCGCGCCCTCTTCGAGAGCCAGCGCGCGCTCGGAGGCTTCACCCACCTGTGTGAGCAGGATGGTCGGCGTCCAGACATTGGAGCGGCGCAGACGGCGCAGGACCTCGCGCCCATCCATGCGCGGCATGAGCACATCGAGGATGATCAGTTCGGGATGGTGCGCATGCGCCTTTTCAAGCGCGCTCGCACCATCGGAGACGACCAGCACATGAAAGCCTGCGCGCTCCAAAAACGGCGCGAGGCTGTCTGCGATGGTCGGGTCATCGTCGGCGAGGAGGAGGGTGGGACGGTCGAGAGTCATTTTGGCTGGAGCAACATGCGGCGCTTCGACTGCGTGCCAACAAGCATGGCACTCCGCTCAGCGCGGCAAATATCGGGAGAGAAAAGCCTGGTCAACGGGACCAGGCTCTTCGTTCGTATGATGCGGTGCATCCTATTGAATCCAGTTGAAGGAGGACATGATCGTCGTGAAGACGGCGGACTCAGCCGCCTTGTCAAAGTTCGGCGGAGGTGTTGTATACACGCCGGGATTCGCGGAATGCAGGACGAATACCATGCTGATGCAGGCGTTGTTCTTGGTGGTGGAATACCCGGTCCAGTCGAAGACGTTGCCAGCCGCGGCTCCCTGCCCGGTTTCCTTGAGGAACTGGATATTGTTGATCGTGACGTTTTCGGAACTTGTCACACTTTCCATGTTCTGAACCTTGCATGGGGTGAGACCTTCCGTAACCTTCACTTCGAGATATTTCTCGAGGAGCAGGGTGCCCGATGCAATGACCATGTTGACACGCCCGGCGGTATCGGTCTGGCTGGCAATGGTCGCGCCGGTGGGAAGCGTGAACTTAAATCCGTATTTGGTATTCTGGTAGGTCGCCGCCGAACTTGTCGCTGTCGCGGGGACAGGCGTGTTGGTTGGGGAAACACTGCCAGGGCGGAAGATGCGCGGAGCGATCCACATGGCGCGGTCGCCGGTGGCAGAACCCGCCGAGAGGACGGTGAGGATGAATTTGATATCCTTGCCAGCCAGTGCGCTCAGGTCGACATCCACCGCGTAATTCGAGCCTTCATACCTCTCGAGGAACGGTCCCCAGAATGTTTTGATGGGATCGGTGCCGGTCTGGTAATCGAGACGGAAGGCAACATAACATGCAGTGGAGCCGCCTTCACAACCAATGACGGTCTGGAAGCGGTCGCCGTTCTGCACTTTGAACGGAGGGTAGAAGCCCTGGATGTATCCGTTATTCACATTCTGCGGGAAGGTGAGAATGCCGGGGCGCGAATCGGTTGCGCCGGTTTCAAGTTTGGGATTGCTCACTTTCAGCACAAAGCCTTTGGCATCGCCATCGGTGCCCGGGCAGGTCAACTGCCCCGCTCCGCTGTACCATGTGCCCGCACAGGCATTGGCGAAATCATACGCAGTGCCGCTCGTGGAAACAGGCGTAGAGGTTGCGGTGGCTGTGGGTCCGCCGGGGGTGACGGTTGCGGTCGGCGTATTGGTGGGCACACCGGGAGTGACGGTAGCTCCGGCAACCTTGATATCGATCCACCAGGGTTTGTTGCCCTGTGCGCCGATACCGAAGAGCGTACCGCTGGCATTCTTGAACATCCAGTAGCCGCGATAGGAACCGGCAGTGGAAGGCGCGGTCATGTTGATGGAAATATCCACCGTCTCACCCACCGCCACATTCTTGGGGAACATTGCGGAGGAGGGAGCGCCCATCTGATCGCCGCTGTAGAACACGAGTTGATACGATGTGCTCCAGGCGCAGGTGCCGATGTTCTTCAAACGCCAGGTCTTGGTGAACTGCGAACCGGGCTGGACGACGGTGCCGTCTGGAATATTGACATCGGCGATATATTGCACCTTGTCACAGGCAGAAGCCGGAACGGTGGGCGTGACCGTGGCGGGTGTCTTGGTTGGGGTTGCAGTGGGAGGCGTGCCCGTCGCCGTGGGCGGAGGAGGAACGGTTCCCTTCCGCACAATGACCGGGTTGCCCCACAAGGCGCGGTCGCCTGCCGGAGAACCGTACGCGGAAATGTACAGGATGAATTTCACTTCCTGACCAGCCAACGGGGTCAGGTCGATGCTGGCATTGTAGGTGGAGCCTTCATATTTTTCACGGAAGGTCCAGAAGGTCTTCACCGCGCCTGCGGCTTCGTAATCGAGTCGATAGGCAACGTAACACGTTGTCGCGCCGAATTCGCATCCGATCGTGGATTGGAAGCGGTCACCGCTCTGCACTTTGAAGGCGGGGTACTTCGCCTGGATGAATCCGTTCGTGATATTCTGCGGCACAAAGAGCAAACCCGCCTGCGAGGCTTCCACACCGGTCTCGAATTTCGGCTTGTCCTTCTTAAGCGCAAATCCCTTTGCATCGCCATCAGTGCCGGGGAAGGAAAGTCCGCCTGCACCACTGGACCAAGAGGCGGAGCCTGCATTTGCGGTAAAGTCATATACGGCTCCGCTGGTGGATGAACCGGCAACATTGATCTCGACCCACCAGGATTTGGCGGCGGTTGCCCCAATGCCAAATAGAACACCCGAAGCGTTCTTGAATTTCCAGTAACCGATGTAATGACCGGCGCTGGCTGGGGCGGTCATATCCACGGACAGGTCAACCGTCTGCCCGGGAGCAACGCTGGCTGGGAAACTGACCGAAGCGGGCGCGCCCATCTTCTCGCCGGTATCGAACACCAGCGAGTATGAGGTCGTCCAGGTGCACGTGCCGATGTTCTTCAACCGCCAGGTCTTTTTGAAAGTGGCGCCCGGCTCGAACCTGGTACCGTCAGGGACGGTCACATCCGTGACAAACTGCGCCCAATCACATGGGGTCGATGCAGAAGCATGCGACGGAAACATCGCCGCAGGAATCATCGAAATGATCAAAGCCAGGATGAGGGAAAGGGATGTAATTTTAAATCGGGCAGTCATTGTCTCCTCCGAAACGAAACCTTTATGCATAATAATAGACGAAATTTTCTGCAAAAGTGTTCCAGTTTGCTCTCAATCATAGCGCATAGATGTCTTTCATACAACACCTAATTTATACCCTTTTGGGATGACGAATCGAAAAAGGTGGATACATGCAATTCGCATATATCCACCTTCAGGATGCTGTTTTTTTACAACAGTCTACTTGAATGTAGTCATCACTGTATCGAAGACACCTGCTTCAGCCGTTCGATCAAAAACAGGCGCGCCATTGTTCGCAGAGTGCAGGATGAAGTTCATACTCACGCAGGCATTGTTGCGGACTGTCGAATATGCCTTCCACTCATAGACATTGCCCAGCGCCGCATCGGTTCCGTTCTCCACGAGGAAGTTGATCCCGTTGATCGTGACATTCGACGACCCTGATGCGGGGTTCGTGAACCCCGCCGCCTTGCACGGGGTCAATCCCTCCGTCACAACGACATCCAGATACTTCTCGACCAGATTCGTCCCTGCCGCGAACGGAAGCGTGAGCCGCGCCCAATTGTCCGAGTAGGCGGTCAGGGATGAGTTCGCCGGTTTGGTGAACGAGAATCCATACTTCGAGTTAACGTAGACATTCGAGGGCACCGGCGTTGAAGTTGCCGGCGGGGCGATTATCAGGGGTGCCAGCGTGGCAGTGGGAAGCGGTGTCCCAGCCACCTTGATGGCGGCAAAGATCGCCTTATCGTAGTTCGCGCCGACGCCGAAATTCACCTTCTTCTCGTTCTTGAATATCCACGAACTCAGGTAGGAATTAGGCGTTGCCGGTGCAATGAGGTTCAACGAGAGATCGATCAACCCGCCCGGAGCCACGCTCGCAGGCAGGGGATTGATCTCCGCCGCGCCCATCTGGTTGCCGCTGAAGAAAACCAGGGTATAGGCTGTCGTCCATGTGCAGGTGCCCACGTTCATCAAACGCCAGGTCTTCGTGAACGGCGCATTCGGAGCGAATGTCGTCCAGTCGGGCACGGTCACATCCGCGACGAATTTCGCGCGGTCGGTACAGGAGGTGCTCGGCGTCTTGACAACGACAGGGGTCGGCGACGGACCAGGCGTCGGCGTGATCGGAACCGTATCCACCTGGCGTGCCAATCGCGGCGCCACCCACAAGAACCGGTCACCCTTGCCCGGTCCATAGGAATAGACCGAAAGCACAAGTTGTCCTTTTTTCCAGGCAAATTTTGTCAGGTCAATATCGATGTTCACATACCGCCCATCATATTTTTCATAGGCGCTCCAGATGGTGGTCAATCCCCTCGTAGTGGGGTTCATGAATTCAAGCCGGTAGTTCACATAACAACTGACTGCCCCTCCCTCACAGCCGATGGTCGCCTGAAAGTGATCGCCAGGGAAAATATCCATTGCAGGATACACACCCTGGATGTATTTGCTGTATCCATCTTCCATGATGTACAACAGACCGGGTTTGCCCGCGGCGGTGCCGTCCTCCAGGGTTGGGTTATCGTATTTCTCCACATAACCGTACACCTTGTCACGGTCTTTTACCGCCGGGCATGGGATCGGTCCGCCGTTGTAATGCCAGGTGGCGGAACAAAAATCCTTGGTGAAATCATACCCGGTGACATACGGCTTCGGGACCTTGATATCCACCCAGAACGAACTACTGGCGGTCGACCCGATGCCAAACACCGCGCCGGATGCATTCTTCAACATCCAGAAACCGCGATAGGCACCGGGCACAGAAGGCGCCGTCAAATTGACCGAAATATCCACGGTCTGACCGGGGGCGACATTTGACGGCAGAGGGACGGAATCCGGTCCACCCATTTTCTCACCGCTGGAAAACACCAGGCTGTAACCGGTCGTCCAGGTGCATGAGCCGATGTTCTTCAAGCGCCAGGTCTTGGTAAAGGCTGTCCCTGCCTCGAAGTTGGTGCCATCGGGCACGGTCACATCTGCGACAAATTGCGCCCAGTCGCAATAGGTCTGTGCGGCAACATTGCGCGAGGGCGTGCCAACCGACAGAACCAGAAACGTAATTACCAATAAAAGCGAGAGTGATCTTAAAGGTTTCATTTCATACTCCTTCCATTATCAGTATAAGCCTACCGACGATTCGCTTCAATGGGATGTTATGACCATTTGCATTACACTATAATTGTAAAAAATGGCGCGAACGATTCTTCATCTCGACCTGGATGCCTTCTTCTGCGCGGTGGAGGAGACCCAAAACCCGGACCTGCGCGACAAACCGTTCGCCGTGGGCGGTAAGCCAAACGAACGCGGCGTAGTCTCATCATGCTCGTATGCGGCGCGCAAGGTGGGAGTCCGGTCTGCCATGCCGATGGGACGGGCACTCAGACTGTGCCCGGGGCTGATCGTCGTGCCTGGGCGTCACCGCCTCTATGGCGAGTTCTCGAAAAAGGTGATGGACATCCTCCACGATCAGAGTGGGCTCGTTGAGCAGATCTCCATCGACGAAGCCTTTCTCGA
>JBFYRY010000224.1:0-6629 GCA_041302025.1 Chloroflexota bacterium
TCGACTTCCGTCAGGTTGCCGTTTGCATCTCCGAACATTTGCACCGGCGAAGCAAGGAACTCGAAACGGAACTTGGTGTCGGAGATTTTGGTCAAGCCTTTCGGGAGGGCTTCCAATATCGAAACGGTGGCAGTGACCGGGTCCTGATGAACCGCCTGCATAACCGGGGTCACGCGCTTGATCTCGGAGTCCAATGCAGACTGGTCGAGATTGGCGATGACGTATTCCATTTCCTTTTTATCGAACTTCACTTCAGCGGGACCGCGCCGCACGATGGCGATAACTTCATCCACCTTTTCATCACGGATGAGAAAATGAGCAATATCGATCATCACGTTCCCCGCGCCGATCACTGCACAACGCTTCCCGAACCGGAAGGGCTTCTGGGTGTAGGGAGGAAGTTGGTTGTAGTAATAGACAACATCCTTGGCATGGTACACACCCGCCAGGTCTTCGCCGGGCAGACCCAGCCATTTTGTCCCTTGCGCGCCGGCAGTGACAAGAATGGACTGGAAACCGAGCGAGCGCAGATCGTCGAGGGTTAGATCGCCCTGTTCACCGACAGTCACATTGCCGAAGTATTCCAGATTCGGAATATCCAGCACTTGGCGGAACTGTTTACGCAAACCGTTCTTCATGGTGTGTTTGCTGGGATAGATGCCGTACTCTGCGAGCCCTCCGGGTTTTATGTCACGGTTGAATACTGCTACACGTGCCCCCTGGTTGGCAAGTTCGCGTGCTCCGAAAAGCCCTGCAGGTCCTGCGCCGATAACGGCGACAAAGTATTGATTGGTCACAGTGCCTCCTTGAAATGTGGCAAGTTGAATTAGACAAAAACTGTCAGATTATAGTCTCAAAGCTAGACCTTCACAAGCAGAAATGGTTACAGGGTGGGAATGGAATGCGGGTGAGTGGTTGCACCTCCGAGATGGATTCCTGACTTTATTATTGTAGGAAAAAAGATGTCACATTACAAGTGAAAAATGTCACAATTCAAAAAGGTCGATCAAGAGACCCTCCGGTGAAAATCGTGTGCTACAAATCCCATACTCTATGTTAAGATTGGTCATCTGTTGTAGGAGGTCACATGTCACAGCCTGAATCGAAAAAAAATGAGCCTAGTAAAATGAAAAAACTCCTGAATGGAGGCGAAGCGGATGAATCTCCCATGGCGCGGCTACAACGTTCAATGGGCGGGAACATCTCGCAGAAAAAGGAAACCGCGTCAAAGGCAGATATTCCAAAACAGCCAAAGACGGTTTCCAAACCCGCTTTCCAGCCAAAGGCAGCGTCCAAGGCAAACACGGGAGGATTCAAGTTCATGCCGGCATTTTGGACGGTTGCCAGTGTGATGTCTTTCACTGTGAATATTGTGCTTCTGATCGTTCTCGCCATCGTTCTGCAAAACCTTGGCACGGTGGGCGTCACCGTCATGGGATTAAGCGATCATTTACTTGGCGGACTGTACAATAACTTCGTCAAAATGGACGAGGCGCACATCAAAACGAATATTCCTGTCAGCAAAGAAATACCCGTCCAGTTCACCCTGAATGTCAGCGGTCCCACCAGTGTGACTCTAAGTCAGGACGTGGCAATCAGCGGGGCGTTTGTGACGGTGAATACCGGCGGCTTGAATATCAACAAGGCGCGCGCAGACATCATTTTGCCGGAGGGAACAGTCCTGCCAATCTACATCCAAAACCTGGTTGTGCCTGTGGACCAGAAAGTTCTGGCAGAACTGGATGTGGCAGTGGATATCCCGCTCAACCAGACCGAATTGCATGCCCCGTTCGTTGGTTTGCGGAAGGTTGTGGAACCGTTCTATTGTTTACTCAATGATTGTCCCTAGAACCGGCAATACGCTCTCAAATACCCGATTGGAGATCAACCATTCATGAAGAATTCACCGACCGTGGAAACACTTTCGAACGGTTTGAAAGTGCTCCTAAAGGAGCTACACACCGCGCCGATCATCTCATCGTGGCTGTGGTACCGCGTCGGCTCGCGCGATGAAGTGCAGGGGCGCACCGGCATCTCGCATTGGGTTGAGCACATGCAGTTCAAGGGTACACCGCAATTCCCCGCGAATATGCTCGATAAAGCCATCTCGCGCGAAGGCGGCACCTGGAACGCCATGACCTATCTCGATTGGACGGCGTACTACGAGACCATGCCCGTCAATAAAATCGATATTGCCCTGCGTCTTGAATCCGACCGCATGATGAACAGTCGCTTCGACAAGGACGAGGTCGCATCCGAGCGCACGGTCATCATCTCGGAGCGCGAAGGCAACGAGAACGAACCCCTCTTTCAACTCGGCGAAGCCATCCAGCAGACCGCCTTCCGCATCCACCCCTATCATCACGAAGTCATCGGCGATATGGCGGACCTCCGCACGATGACGCGCGACGACCTCTACAACCATTACCGTGCCTTTTACGTTCCGAACAACGCGGTGCTGGCGGTGGCTGGCGATTTCGATACCCGATCCATGCTGGCGCGCATCAAGGAATTATTCGAACCGATCCCGGCTAGGATGGAACCGACTCGCCTCGCGCGCCAGGAGCCGACTCAAAATGGGGAGATACGTCTCTCTGTGGAGGGACCGGGCGCTACAACCTACGTCCAGGTCTGCTACCGTTTCCCATCCGCCTCTCACCCCGATTTTTTCCCGCTAAGTGTGCTCGACAGCCTGCTCGCCGGACCCAGCAACCTCAACATGTTCAGCGGTGGTATCTCGAACAAGACATCCCGCCTCTACCGCGCGCTGGTGGATAAGCAACTTGCAGTCAGTATCCACGGCGGGGCGCAGGCGACGATTGACCCGTTCATGTACACATTTACGATGACGATCCATCCAAAAAGCAAGCCTGAAGAAACCCTAGCCGCACTCGATAAAGAGATCAAACGTGTGAAAGAAGAAATGGTCACAAAGGAAGAAATCGCACGCGCCATCAAACAAGCACGCGCCATCTTCGCCTACGGAAGTGAGAACATCACCAACCAGGCGTTCTGGCTGGGCTATGCCGAGATGTTTGCGAATTACGAATGGTTCCAGACATATCTTGAAAAATTGTCGAAGGTCACCGCGAAGGATATCCAACGTGTGGCGAATGAATATTTCAAACCGCAGAGACGTGTGGTTGGCACGTATGTTCCGCAGGGCGGAGATGAATAATATGGACAAAACTGCCCTGCCCGGACCTGACAATATCCATCGCGAAGTCCTGCCCAATGGGATCGCCGTCGTCACGCGCTCGAACTTCAACAGTCCATCTGTTGTAGTCACCGGATACTTCGATGCCGGGGCGATCTTCGACTCAGACGAGAAACTCGGTCTCGCGGATTTCGTCACATCGGCGTTGATGCGCGGCACGAAAAAACGCTCCTTTGACAATATCTATCACGAACTCGAATCGGTCGGCGCCAGTTTGGGTTTCAGTTCTGGCGTACACAAATCCGGATTCAACGGGCGTTCCCTCATAGAGGATCTGCCGCTCCTGTTCGACCTCCTCTCTGATACGCTGACTCAACCCGCCTTCCCCAAAACGGAGGTGGAAAAACTACGCGCGCAGATCCTGACCGGTCTTGCCATCCGCGCGGAGGATACTGGCGATATGGCTTCGATGACTTTCGACGGCATCCTGTTCAAGGGTCATCCCTACAGCCGCCCCGAGGATGGTTACCCCGAAACAATCAAAAGGATCACACGCGATGATCTTGTGAAATTTCACCGCGAGCATTTCGGTCCGCGCGGGATGGTGATCGCCGTTGTCGGCGCGGTGAAAGCGGAGGAAGCCGTCAGACAGGTCAAACGCTCTTTTGGCGGGTGGCAGGTCAAGGGTCAGAAAGAGGCGCCTGAACTTCCGGTGTTGAAGCACCTGAAGAAGACAGTCAGCAAACATCATCGCATCCGCGGCAAGTCGCAGTCCGATCTCGTAATCGGCACGAACGGACCGATGCGGCGCGATCCTGAGTTCATGTCGGCATTGCTTGGCAACAACATCCTGGGGCAGTTCGGCATGATGGGGCGTATCGGCGATGTGGTGCGGGAGAAATCGGGGCTGGCGTATTACGCCTACTCGAGCCTGAGCGCGGGGATGGGACCGGGTTCGTGGGAGGTGAGTGCGGGGGTCAATCCGCAAAATGTGAAGAAGGCTTCTGACCTGATTGTGAGTGAGTTGACGCGCTTTGTGCAGGATGGTGTGACCGAAGATGAACTCGCCGACAGCAAGGCGAATTTCATCGGGCGTCTGCCGCTTTCACTCGAGTCGAACGGCGGCATGGCGAACGCGCTGTTGAATATCGAGCGCCATAATTTAGGCTTGGATTACTATTTGCGTTATGCCGATCTGGTGAATGAAGTTACCCGTGAAGGAGTACTGATTGCAGCGCGGAAGTTTATCGATCCTGAGAAATTGGCGATTGCGGTGGCGGGTCCGTAGCCGGAGAGAAGCGATCAGTTATCAGCGGAAAAGTGTATGAAACTTGCAACCGGCGTTGATTTAATTGAGATCAGCCGCATCGAGGAAGTGATCGCACGGCACGGCAAACACTACCTTGATCGTATCTACACACCTGCAGAATTGGAACAATGCGGCAAGCGGACCGAGTCGCTGGCGGGACGGTTTGCCGCGAAGGAAGCGGTGGCGAAAGCGCTCGGTTGCGGCATCGGCGATGTAACATGGAAAGAGATCGAAGTATTGGGCGATGAGCGGAACGCGCCTACGTTGACTTTGCATGGTGCGGCGAAACAAAAAGCAGAAGAACTGGGATTGACGACCTGGTCTGTGAGCATCAGTCACAGCCAAAGTCATTCGGTGGTATTGGTCGTAGCCATCGGTTAAAAGGAAAACTTCCCGGGGGCCAGTTCCACGGGAAGTTTTGCAAAGGACAGGACTCGACTCATGTCCATATTGCTGAGTTAATTTTTATCTTCCACACCGATCCAGATATGACCAGGCAGAACCGGGCGATAGGGGCGGACGGTAATCTTTTCCTCTTCAACGTCCGTGTCTTTCAACATGCTGGGGTGGACCAAACATAAGTCTGGCACGCGTCCATATTTCTTTCGATAATAATCTGTTGCCTTTTGAATTTTTATATTGAGGGTTGTTTTTGAATCATCGAACCAAAGCATACCAGTGTGCATATCGAACTCCTTTTATTCCATGCTTGGTATCCAGAAACGAAGCCAATGATCTCCTTCGCGCAGGGCAAATTGAGTGCCGATGTTGAGCGAATCCAGCTCAGCATGTTCCGCCTCCAGTTGTCGGGCATGCTTGGGATCTTCAATCTTCCCGAAGACCCGGGTATGAAACGCTTCCAGCCAGGGCAGTACGTTTTCCACACGGCTGGGATTCAGTGTGATGATAGGCCAGACACGGCGGGCAGGTCCACGCAGGAGGAGCCAGCGCAGGTTTTGTCTCGCATCAAAATCAAGATTGGAAACAGATTCAAGATCATCTAAAAATAATAGGACCGACTGTTTACTTGTCCTGTTTCCATGTGCCCAGGAGGCTAGAGACAGGAGAAAATCTTCGGATGACTTGTGATAGAGGGGGAATATGCCTACGTTATTTGGGACGTTCTCCATCCCGCTCCATTCTTCGGGATGGTTGGTCAGTGCTCCGAATTGCAGTTCCTGCGGCTGATGCATCTTCCCTGCGGCGGAGGCGATTGTCTGCATCAAAATCGTTTTTCCGGTTCCCGGATCGCCCGTTATCAAGATGGGACCTGGGACTGGGTCGTGAAGATTCAAGAGTACCGGGAGCCCATCCGAAGCAACGCCAAGGAACAATGCCTCGGGAGGCATGGGTCCAAACTCGGTGAGTACCTCGCTGATCGGAGGCAGGGCAGGCACCGGCTGAGTCCGACGCGAGAGCGCGTCGATCTCGGGCTTGAGTTCTGCAAGTGCTTCCATCATCAAGGTGTAACGGTTAAATTCGGTGGTCATTAGAACACTTGTTCTAAATATACGACCAAATGATATTCATGTCAAGGGTTTTTACAGTTCTCGTAAATGCCCTTCTTCTTCTTGCCTTTTCTTCCGAATCCTGCTACACTAGCGCGCGTGCTCCCTGTTGCGCGGGAGCAATTTAATTGTCTAAGATTGACTTCCCCTTTAGGAGTGGCTTTGGTATAATCGCTCTGCTTAAAAGGGTGTGCCGACGTAGCTCAATCGGCAGAGCACCCGCCTTGTAAGCGGGCGGTTACGAGTTCGATTCTCGTCGTCGGCTCTTGCAAGATAAGACAGAAGTTTGAAAACCTATCTCATGGGCAGTTACCCAAGTGGCCAAAGGGGACTGACTGTAAATCAGTTGTCAGACGACTTCGGAGGTTCGAATCCTTCACTGCCCACTTGCCGGATCATCCGGTACCGCCAGTATGTTACTGGCAAGCACGTTAAGCCCTCATAGCTCAGTCGGCAGAGCACACCCTTGGTAAGGGTGAGGTCATGGGTTCGAATCTCATTGAGGGCTCAATTGTTGCTATGAAATTCTTTTCTATCCATAGATAAGGAGAACGAAAATGGCGAAGGAAAAATATGATCGCAGCAAGCCGCATCTGAACGTGGGGACGATGGGACACATCGATCATGGGAAGACCACGTTGACAGCGGCGATCAC
>JBFYRY010000225.1:0-6567 GCA_041302025.1 Chloroflexota bacterium
CCTGGATCAAAAAACAGGGTCGCGGCAGGTTGCCTAATCGTTTTCTTTTTCGGATGTCCCGTTATGCTATTTGACCACTCTTTACTGCGGTCTTACCCCGCCGCTTTCAGGTGCCGAACTTCTGTGGCTTATTGGGTTGGGCATTGTTTACTCGGTCATAGGAACACTTGTATTCTGGGCGGTCATTGCGAGCGGTTCCGTGAAACTCAAGATCTTGTACCTGGTGGTGCAGTTTCTCCTGGCGATGACGATCCTGCAACTGGCGCGCGGCAATGGCTGGCTGGCGATCCTCCCTCTTGTTTCGCATAGTGTGGCGCTGTTCTCGCCCCGTGAGGCGGTTATTCCTTGCCTGCTCATCCTGGCGGGAATCAGTTGGAACACCTCCCAGATGATGGTGGGGTGGGTGCCGTTCTTTCAGTCCGCGCTGATTTTTGGTTCCATCGTGTTGTTTGCCGCAGTATTCACCAATCTGGCGGTGCGCGAGGCGCGGGCGCGGGAAGATATTGAACGGTTGACGGTTCAATTGGAACAAGCCAACCACGAGTTGCAGGAGTATGCCTCCAATGCGGAGGAAATATCCGCCATCAAGGAACGCAACCGTTTGGCGCGCGAGATCCATGATGGGCTGGGGCATTACCTGACGGCGATGAATATGCAATCCAAGGTTGTCTCGGCTCTCATTGACAAGGATCAAACCCAGGCGCAACACGCCGTCGGCAAACTTCAGGAGATGATCCTCTCTGCGCTGGCAGATGTCCGTCAGTCGGTGGCGGCACTGCGGAGCGATGGCATCACGGGCAGGCACATCCCCGAAGCGCTCATTCCTCTTGTCACAGAAAGCCGCCAGTCTGGTCTGCCCACCGAGTTGACGGTGTTGGGCGAACCGCGTCCATTGTCGCCCGCTTTAGAGTTGGCGCTCTATCGCGCGGTGCAGGAGGGGCTGACCAACATTCAAAAACATGCCAGAGCCACCCACGTGACGATTTGGCTGGAGTATCGCGAGCAGGATGTCCGTTTGCAGGTGGAGGATAATGGGCACGGTGTGTCAATGGATTTCGATGTTGACCGGAACGGGACCGGAAAACACTACGGGTTGTTCGGACTCCGGGAGCGGATTCAGCTCCTCGGTGGTGAGATGCGCATCGAGTCTGCACCCGGGGCTGGCTTCCGCTTCGAGATCATTCTTCCCGAAAAAGGAGAGACATCAACATGAGTCCCATCCGCATTTTGATCGTTGATGACCAATCCCTGTTCCGGGAAAGTCTGCATGCCTATCTTGCCATGCAGAAAGAGTTCGAGGTGGTTGGAGAGGCTTTGCATGGACAGGAAGCCCTGCGCCTGGCTGGCATCCACAAACCGGACGTGGTCCTGATGGACGTGCGCATGCCGGTGCTGGACGGGGTCGAGACCACGCGGCTTTTGCATGAGGCGCATCCCGAATGCAAGATCATCATGCTGACGACATTCGATGACGATGAGTACGTGTTCGAAGCCCTGCGCAATGGGGCGGTAGGCTACCTGCTCAAGGACACCTCCACCGAAAAATTACTCGAAGCCGTGCGCGCGGTGTCACACGGGGAATCGTTCATTCAGCCCTCCATTCAATCGAAGGTGGTGGCTGAATTTGCGCGCATGGCGCGGCAGGTTCCGTCACAATCGGTCGTTCTTGCAGAACCGCTCTCCCCGCGCGAATCCGAGATCCTGCGGATGGTGGCGCACGGCGACAGTAACCGTGAGATCGCAACGCGCCTGTTCATCACGGAAGGTACGGTCAAGAACCATGTCACCAACATTCTGGAAAAAATGAATGTTACCGACCGCACGCAGGCGGCGATCAAGGCAAAGGAAAATGGGTTGATATAAGATTTCTTCGTATTACTGACTCACCTTACGCAGAACGTCCCGAAGGTACTCTCGATCGGGGCTTGCTTATCACTCAAACCTTCGGGACGGTGCGTAACATCAGTTACTGAGCCGCTTGCTTCGGTAAGCGGCTTTTTGTTTTCCCATGATGGTCATGCCCCAAACCATGACCCCCGAACATGACCAGTGGCACATCCCTCCGGTTGTGTAAAGGATTATTGTAAAAGCGCAATTTGCGTTCTGTTTCAGAAAGGAGAAACCCATGTTACGCAAACTTCTCGTTACGATGATCGTGTTGTCGCTGACGCTCACCGCCTGTGGAGCCATCTCAGCGGCGCAGGCATTCACCAAGACCGGCAACGATTTTATGACCGCCCTGCGCGACGGCAACTACGATGCCGCCTATGCCCTCATGCATCCCGGCTTGCAACAGGAGATGGGCACTGCGGCAGACCTGCAGAAGATGATGGAGGATAACGCCGCCCAGCCCAAGGATTGGTCGTTCTCGTCTGTCAATGCCACCACCGATGCCGACAAGGTCACCACTGCCAAAATGGAAGGCAGTGTCAACTACCAGGATGGCAAGTCCGGCGTGGTCACCCTTGAACTCGTCCAGGATGGCGATACATGGATGATCATCAGTTTCAACCTGAACTGGTAGGCTTCATCCATCCCGAATATTCTTCATCCCGTTCGCAGAGAACGGGATGAAGAAAGGAGGCAGACATGAACACCACAATGACCGCGCTTGATGAGAATCAGGATCGCCTTCTCCGCGAGCAACTGGCAACCGGAGAGAAAGTGACCTGGCTTGGACAGGAACCGCGTTCGCGCTACATTTCCAGTCGTATTCTTGGCATCCTGGGTTCGCTCTTTGTTGTTCTCTTCGCGGGTTTCTTCACGGTTTTGATGTTGATCATGAACCCGAATATTTTCCGGGGTTCCGTCCAGGGGCTCCTGCCCGTGTTGATCCCGTTGGTGATCTTTGGCGCTGGCGTATACAGTCTCGTCCGTGCGGTCATCAACTTCACCAAAGGTCGCCCGGCGATCTATGTAGTCACCGATCGGCACGCCATATTGATCGAACAAGGCGCCAATATAGAAGTCAAATCCTACGGACCCGATGCAGTCAACGCCATGAAGGTCACGCGCCGCAAGAATGGTTCAGGCAAGATCATCTTCGAACGTATAGCCAGTTGGGAACGGGATAGCGAGGGCAGGTCCTATCGCCGCGTGGTCGAGATCGGTTTCTTTGGCGTTTCGTCGGTGGATGAAGTGTGCCGACATCTCAGGCAGATCACGCCACCGACGCCAGCCGTTTCCCTGGGAGGGGATGTGTTACCCGCTTCATTCTCCCCCGAGATTGGTTCCGTTTCCGATTTTTTTGCCGTCGAGACTTCGGCTTTGCACGAGTGCCTGTACAAGATTTCCCTGTTGAGCGGTCAGGTCTGCGGCGCAAAGATCGCCGGAGGCTTTTCGTCTGTTGGCTTGAAGCACATGGGCGAAGTATCAGGCTATGGATTTCTGTTTTCACCCATTGCCAACCGTATCGCGACCGGAGAAGCGAAGCGTGAGTCCCGTTATCTGAATGCCAACCCGCTGAGCCCCGATTTCCTTTCGACCGATAAAGCCAACTTCCGCTATGGGAGTCTGGATGTTGACCATGTCGAGATCCATGAGGAACACAAAACACTCGATAGCGGCTACAACACCAGCGGACGGCTGGAAATTCACCTGCGAGATGGCAAGACCCGCAAATTCTGGCTGACGCGTAATGCCAATCCCGCGGCTGTGGTGGAACTCTTCCGCAGGAATGGAATTCGAGTGGAGACAAAGGAAACCAACGCAAGCCAGGTTTTTTCCAAATAATCAAGTTCCTTTTTCAGAAGAGGTAGATATGACTACTCCAGAAATCACATCAAAGGATGCGTTCCTGATAGAAATCGAGAAGGTCGTACATGATGCAAAGAATCATCCCATGCTGGTGGGCAGGGTTGTAGCGGGTTCCATCGAATTACCGATGCAACACCTCGATCAGGTTGAAGTCCGGAGCGAGACCTTGGGAGGGATAGTAACCCAAATCAAAAGGGCTGATCGGGTCAGCGAGACGGGAGATGTTTTGGAAGAAAACATAAAGGAAATAAAACCGGGATTCAGAGTGTCTGTCAGTCTGCTCGGCGATCCGATAAAAACAGTACCATCAATGGGAAAATTGCATATCGGCACATTTTTACTCCAATCAAAAGAAGGTGAAGCCGTGGTGCAAAAGGCAGAACCTGTGAGTTTTGGATTTAACCGAGTGGTTGTTTCCGGATGTATGATTTCTGCCGCACTATTTCTTTTATTCTTTATGGTTATCTTGGGGATGCCTGAACTCGGAATCATGGCAATCATAATTGACCTGATCCTGGTGGGTATGTTGATTGGCGGATTGGTCTTGTTGCTCCGACCAGTTGTGAAGTGGATAAGACTAAAACGTAATCCAGCCGATACTATAGGACGGGTAGTGGATAAAAAACTGACCATATGGGAAGACAATTATGGAAATCTAGGCTCAGTTTTTACCAGTATCATAGAGTTCAAGGCTCAACAGGCAGGTGGTTTAGTGAAACCCTTCATACTTTCACTTGATGGCAAAAAGCCTTATGAAAGATTCGCCATTGGCTCAAGTGTCAATGTGCACTACGCTGTTGATGATCCAAGAGTTGCGCAGGTAGAGAAGGAATAATCACATCAGAGAGATGATTGCCATGTTGGATAAATCCTTGCCTGTTACGTCTCCTGTTCCGCAGGTATCTCTTTATCGCCTCTTCTTGCTGTGGAAACTACAATTCTGGCTGGAGAAAACCTGGCTCCGCTTGGGACTTGGGCATCGCGTTCTGGGCATCGAGCATGTCGGGAGTACATCCATCCGCGAATTGCCCGCCAAACCCATCGTGGATATCAGCATCGCCGTTGAGAACTATGAACAGGCTTGGCGGATCGTGCCTGTCATGAAAAGCCTCGGATACATCTACCTGGGTGAAAATACCGAATTGCGCGAATATGCCTTCGAGCGTCCCGGGTTGTATTCCAGTTCAGTTTTTGTCTGTGAACCGGGTGGGGATAAATGGCAGGCACGTCTGCGCTTTCGTGATTACTTGCGAAACCATCCTGATGCAAAACGAGCTTATGCCGCCTTGAAACGAGATCTCGCCAAACAGTACGCGGATGATTTATTGACTTATCAGCGCGCTAAATTGCCGTTTGTGCAGGACATACTGACTCTTTCAGGTGGCGTGAGTGGATGAAGTTATGGACAAGATCAATGATGTTCAAATTACGGTCACGAAATTGGTCAAGCCAACCGGACGAGGTGTCTTGATATTGGGACACGTTGATAACGGAATCTTGCATGTGCGCGACATACTTCAGGTGCACAACCATCAACCTGGAGTTACTGCCCGTATTGGACGGTTATACAAGAGCGGAAAGAAGATTCAAGAGGCAGAGGCAGGCAATGATATCAAGTTGCTTCTGGAAAGGATCCAGGAGACGGAGATTAATCCTGGTGACAGACTCATGCCTGGGAATAAAAAAGACCTGCTCCAAATTCAGAAATGGGAAAAACTACAGGAGCGGATTGAACCCATCCTATACCTTCGTCAGATCCTTGGACAGATTGTCTGGCTGGTATTTCTGGGTATTTTCTTGATTGTCCCGGTATTTTTTGTCATCCCAATGTTTCATGCCGCTGATAGGTCATCTCTCATAAAACTCGGTCTCCTTATGGTTTTTTGGTGTGGACCCATCAGTTATTTGACGTATCGCCAGGTTATAGGATTGATCGAGGGATTGAAGGGACGGAACATATTTTTCCAGGGCAACGCTCAAGCGATGGCGCAGATCCTGAATCGCCGAGTGGCAGAGCATGACAGCAGCTATAGCACAACATATACCTACCATCTCCAGTTGAAATTTACACCAACAATTGGCGCGGTCGATGCAGGCAGTCTTCAGTTTGGGGCATCGATTGGCAAGAAACTGTATGAGAATCTAAAAGCCAGTCAGTCGGTCAATATAACTTATGCTACCGAAGACCCGCGAATCTTTGTCATTGAAGGAGAATAAACATGACCACAAAAACCTGGAATTTTACTTTGGAAGGTAAACCTCACACGTTGATCCTGGAGCACAAGTGGTTATCAGGCAAGCGCTCAGTCATCCTGGACGGACAACTCCTGGAGTCTATTCCTCCCAGCCTGTTTGCGTCTGGCAGTGTCCATGAGTATGAAGTGGATGGACATTCACTGGTGGCAGTCATTCAGGAGAAGCCTGCCAGCTTTGCGTACGATTTGCTGGTGGATGGGGTCTCGCTTGATACGGGCGAGCGAGGCCCTCAACGCGTGGGGAACACTTCCCTACAGGGTGCAATCGCGCTGGCAGTGATGATATTTTTCATCGGCTTGGGCATTAGTATATGGCAAAAGATCAGCTATGATAAACGCCTTGCCATTCAGGAATGGCCTGTGGTCACTGGCAAAATCACAAGCCTGGGTGTGGATTATCACGCCGATACCAACGATGACGATACTGATGATTCGTATTATCACGCCATCTTAACTGTTAACTGTAGTTTCGCCAAAATAATAGGATGAGCACTGGTAAATCTGGTAGGATTTGTTTGCGACGAATCCAAGAAGCCAGAGGTCACCAATGCTCCCC
>JBFYRY010000415.1:0-2697 GCA_041302025.1 Chloroflexota bacterium
TCCGACCTGCCCAGCGCCGATGAATTCACCTTCTCGCTGCTGACCAACCCCGAAGTCTTGGAAGTCAACCAGCACAGCGAAAACACCCGCGTGCTCTTGTTCGACGAGCATTTTGCCGCCTGGACAGTCGATGTGCCCGCCCGCGCTGAAAAATACCTGGCTGTCTTTAACTTGAGCGACACCGACCGCTCGATTGCCGTGCAACTCCCTGAATTGGGTTTTCCTGCCGCCTGCCAGATTCGCGATGTATGGCAGCGCGCCGACCTGCCCGGAACCTTCAGCGGCATTTTTGCGCCCGTACTCCCCGCGCATGGCGCAGGTCTTTACAAAATCAAAGCCTAAAGGACACCCACCATGTATCTCAACCTGCTCCACCGCGTTTCATCCGGAGATATGTACCCTTACTTTCTCCTGCAACAGGATTATGCCCACACCCTGGGTCTCAAAGTCACCCAGATGATTGACATCGACTCCATGCAGCATCCCGAAATCGTGGCAGATGTCAAACGTTTCCACGAGCAATACGGCGATGAAATTGCGCTCTCGCTCACACTCGGCTACGACTCGCCCGAATTCCGCGAAAAAATTGGCGGACCGGATGAGTTCATCTGGCTCTACAACACCGACGAAAAGCGCTTCATCATCCAACTGGCGCTGGATTATTTCCGAAAAAACTTTGGGCACGACCCGCAATCGGTCTGTTCCTACCATTTTGATTCCGTCAGTATGCAAATCCTGCACGAAATCTGCCCGTCGGTCAAAATCGCAGTGGCGGGTTGTTTCGAGGAAGGCGTCAAGGTTTTTCACGGCTGCAACAACTCGTGGTACCTGTTCAATGAAGGCATGCCCTGGGGACCCTGGTATCCATCCAAGACTCACACCCTGCGCCCCGCCGAAAACGAATCCGATTGGACGGGCATCATCGGCGTGCCGCATCTCAGCCGCGACACCGCGCTTTCATATGAAGGGCGCAACGATTTCTTTGCCAGCCATCCCGCCAACGCCCAGCGCGGACTCGCCAACGTTGGCTACGAACATCCCTACGATTACAACCTGTGCGACCTGTATCGCTACCAGGAGGATTTCAACCACGGTTTCAGTTATTACAACGTTTTTGTGTCCCCCGGCTGGCTGGCGGGACATCCCACCATTCAAGACCCCAACGAAGTTTCGCAAAAGTTGTACCATGACCTGCTGGCGTATTTTGTTGAACTGCGTGAACAGGGCAACCTGACCGACCTGTACATGCAGGAATTCGCCGCCTGGTATCGCCAGAACTGGCAAATCGGCACACCCGAAGTTTATCTCGCCAAGGAAGTGCTCTACGGCTCGAAAAAGCATTACTTCTGGTATCTCGACCCCAGCATGCGCGCGCTGATCGACACCAACCAGGGCGGCTCCATCGGCGATTTGCGCCCCTATATCGGCAAAACGCCCGTTGCCACCGGCTCCGACCAAAAGGATTTGATGATTGGCTCGTATCCCTACATCATCCAATCGGTTTATCGCACGGGCGCACAGCATCACTTTCTCGATGGCGCGCGCACCACGCTGCTGGTCACGCATGCGGGCGAAACGCTGGACTTATGCGCCTGCAAAACGCGCGTCGCCAAAGTGGAGCGTGATGAAAACGGCACACGGTTGACTCTGACGCCCGCGCATTTGACTTTTGCCGATGGATTGGAAATTTCCATCGAAACGGAATACAACTTTACGGGTGGCGCGATCCGGATCACCCGCCGCTTGCTTTCCGCTACCGATTCATCCGCCACGCTGAAAGCGACTGAATATCTCAAAGGCTGCTACGGCGTCACCGAATATCCCCAGGACATGCGCGGCATCACCCTGACGATTGACGGCGACCAGCCCCAAACGCTGGAATATGCCTATCGCCGCCGCGAACTGAACAGCGTCCACGCCAAAACTGTTACGGCGGTTATCCCGCAAATTACAACTTCCGTAACGCTCGAAGCCATCACAGGAAATTTCAACATGGCTGAAATTAAACTCCGCAAAATAATGCGCTGCCCCGTCTGCTTTGCCCGCGAAAACGATGTGACCCTGCTGAAAGATGGCGACGAATATTACTGCGTGCATTGCTCCTATCACGGCACCGCTGAACACATCGCTGGCATGTACATGGACTTGCGCAAAAAATATCGCTGGATCCAAAAGCGCGTCACGCTCGATGAACTGCGGGTGCTATAACCTTTCTCTTTTTGGCAGTAAATATGAAAAACACAAAAATACCAGTCATCCTGGATACAGACATTGGCTCCGATATCGACGATACCTGGGCGTTGGCGATGCTATTGGAGTCTCCCGAACTGGACTTGAAATTGATCGTCACCGCTTGCGGGGATACGCACTATCGCGCTTGTCTGGCTGCCAAATTTTTGGAAGTTGCCGGGCGCACAGATGTTCCGATTGGGATTGGCATTTCAGACCCGAATGGTGAGCAGTATGAGCAGAAGTTTCAAGAACCCTGGCTCGCAGGTTTTAATGTGGATGAATACAAAGGCAGCATTTACGAAAATGGTGTCCAGGCTTTGCTGGATGTTATAGATGAATCCCCCGAGCCTGTCACGATTATTTCCCTTGCGGCAACCACCAATATTGCCCGCGCCCTTGAATTAAGACCGGAGATTGCCCGCAAGTGCCGTTTTATCGGGATGCATGGCAGCATTAACCTGGGGT
>JBFYRY010000226.1:0-6551 GCA_041302025.1 Chloroflexota bacterium
TCCAGGACTTTTGGCGCCAGCACGAGCGGGTCGCCGCCGGAGAGCAGAACGTCGCGCACCTGCGGAGTCCGTTTGAGGTATTCAATCTGCATCTCGAATTCTTGGCGGTTGAAGGTCTGACCCGGGTCGCCGACGATGCGCGAACGCGTGCAGTACCGGCAATACGACGCGCACTGGGTCGTTACCAGCATGAGAACCCTGTCAGGATACCGATGGACCAGCCCTGGCACGGGAGAGTGGCGGTCTTCCGCAAGGGAATCCTCCATCATCGCGGTGAAGGATTGCATCTCCTCCGAGCGGGGGATGATCTGTTTGCGGGTCGGGTCATCGGGGTCGTTCGGGTCGATCAGGGAAATAAAGTAGGGGGTGACATCCACGCGGAACAATCCCTGAGTCTGCAATGCCTTGCGTTCAGACTCGGTCAACGGGATGACTTTCTCGATCTCTTCAGCAGTATTGAGGCGGTGGCTTAACTGCCAGCGCCAATCGTTCCACTTTTCATCGGGAACGTCTTTGTAAATGGGAGCGCGTTTTGAAATAAACGGGGTGGGCATGAAATTTTCCTCCAGTTAGATTAAATACTGAACAATACTAAAAGGACAGGCACAAGAAACTGGCTGTGCGGAGGATCGTGATCGGGTCTGAAAAATCCGGCAAACCTGATTTTCATAAGGGTATTGTAAGAGGAAACAAAAGGCAGGTCAATGACTACTTTAGTGGGGGACGATTCCGTGGTTTTTACTGCTGATGATGTAATTTTTATCGAAAGTGTGTAAAATGGAATTGTAAAAAAGGAGTGCATATGGCAAATGTTGCTGTTCTGACCGATTCCACTGCAAGCATTCCCGAAGAGATCCTGAACCGTTTGCATATCCACACAGTCGCTTATTACATCCATCGTGGGCAGGAAGTCCTGCGTGATCTGGTCACCATTCAAAGGGGCGAGTTCCTGCGCTGGATGATGACCGCTCGCATCCTGCCGACCACAGCCAGTCCGGGACCGGGCGACTACTTCGATGCATACAAACAACTTGCCGAGGATGGGAACCGGGAGATCATCAGCATCCACATGACATCCAAAGGCAGCGGCGCGTTCCAGGCCGCCACTGTGGCGCAGACGATGATGAAGGAGGAAGCGCCGGATGTGAAGATCGAAGTGGTGGACACGCGCAATGTAGCCCTCTGTCAGGGATGGATGGCGATCGAAGCCGCCCGCGCCGCCCTCTCGGGTCTTTCTTTGGACCTGATCACTGACACCGTTAAAAAGATGATTCCCATCACCCATATGATCCAGACTGCCGATACGCTCAAGTATCTCTACTTGGGCGGGCGCATAGGCAAAGCACAGCATCTTGTAGGAAGCCTGCTCAATATCAAACCGCTCATCGGCATGGACGATGGCGTCATCGTCCCGCTGGGACGCGCCCACAGCCACGGACAAGCCTACCAGCAGATGGCGGATATGGTCGTTGATGTGGTGGGGAAGGGCAAAGCCAGGATCGCCTACGTCCACGCCGGAGCACAGCGTGAAGTGGAAAAAATCAAGGAACTGGTCGAAGCAAAAGTGGATGTGGTCGAGTCGATCATCGCTGAATTATCGCCTGCGCTGGCGGTGCATACCGGTCCCGGCACAGCAGGTTTGTGTTACTTCCCGGTTGAAGCGTAATACAGGCTCATCCATGCAAATTGACCTTGACGCGCTGGAAATCATACACAACGAAGGTGAGAATCGTTTCGAGGTGTGGATTGATGGAAATCTTTCAACACTCGATTACATCCAAAATGGGATGAATTTTGTTATCACGCATGTAGGTGTCCATCCTGAACTCAGAGGGCAGGGTATTGCCGCGAAGATCACGCAAGCCGGGCTTGAGTATGCAAGGATGAATTCCCTGAAGGTGATCCCCTTGTGTTCCTATGCCGCGGCGTACATCCGCCGGAATCCGCAATATGCAGAACTGACGAAATAATATGTTGGGAACAGCCCGGTTACTTTATTGCTTTCCAAAACAAAACGCGCTCCTCACGGAACGCGTTTTTCAATGTGGCGGGGAGGACAGGATTCGAACCTGCGACTGGTTTTACCCAGCACTCACTTAGCAGGCGAGCCCATTCAGCCACTCTGGCACCTCCCCGTGTATTCAGTTTGAAGGTTTCAAGTTGAGGGCAACTCGTGCTAAATAAACCTTCAAACATTTGTTATTCTAACATGCAACCCTCAGCGGAGGGAGTGGGATTCGAACCCACGTTGGTGTGACCCAAACATGTTTTCAAGACATGCGCCTTCAGCCGCTCGGCCATCCCTCCAAAGGATCCCGTGTTACTCGGGAGGCGGACGTCATTTTACCATAAAGAAAACAGGATTCGAATATCGTAATTTGCGATTCTTCAATGAGTGGAAAGATTGTGAATTGACAGGCACCGACTGGATACCAATCTGGTTTGAAGAATGCCAGGAATAAAAAGCCTCTCTTGCGATGGATCGGGCAGGAGAGGCTTCTTTGTTTCTGTTCCATTACAGGGGCGGTTCAAACGTGCTACGGCTTTTTGTTGGGTTCGTTCTTATCTTCCTTGGTTGCCGGCGGAGGCTTGGGGGTTTGTCCCAGATGTTTGCCTTCGTCATCGTTTGGATCTGGCGTTGCGGTAACGTTGTTATTATCTTTTGTTTCACCGTCCGTTGATGATCCGGTGGTGGATGTATCTGTCGAAGTGACGGTTGACGACGCTGTGGGTGTTTCAACAGGAGTGGGACTATCTGAAATCCCGGTCTCGGGTTGTGGAGATTCAACGGATGACGTGAGTGTCACCTCCTCGACCCTGGGCGTGGAAGACAGGGAAACAAGGAATTCAAAGATATTATCCCTGAAGTTGTAGGCGACGATACCCGCTTCAACAATAATGGCGATCACAAGGATGGTTTCAAACAGCGAACTTGCAGTAAAAGCGGGCAAATGCAAAATACTGGAGCCGCCCCTGGGAGTTTTTGTAGTGGCTTTGATTCCCGCGCCCAACCCTATCCCCAGACCGATGCCTGCAACCTGCTTTAAATACTTCTCCCGGCGGGGGATCATTAAACTGTTGGGATACTCTCCATGGGAATTTTTTATTTTTCCCAACAGGTCGATGACTACTTGTTCCTTTGGTTCATATTCCATGTTTACCAACTATCTCCGAGTTCCATGCCAAGCGCCTTCCTTAACTTGGCAATACCCCGGTTCTGGATGACCTTTATGTTGTTCACTTCCTTGCCGACGATCTCAGCGGTCTCCTTCAGACTGAAATCCTCCAGAAAACGGAGGATGATCACATGCCGCTGATCCTCGGTCAGTTCGTTGTTCATCGCTGTGATCAGCGCTTCCATCATCACGCGCTCCTCGATCTGTGACTGCGTAGGCGCGGGCTGTCCTTTTTCATACGTCCCAACAGCCACCTCCAATGGGGCGTTGTGCTGGTTATCGCGGGAGCGGTCCACCACGAGATGGTAAGCCGTCTGGTACAAATAGGAACGCAGGTTCGTAAGCGGACCTTTCCCGGCGGCGAACTGCTCCAACAATTGGGCGAACACATCGCCCACGATGTTATCTGCCACGATCGAGTCGTGACACAGACGCAGTGTATATTTGTAGATGGCGGGCGCAAATTGATCGAAGATGGTGGTCAGCGCCTCTTCGTCAAGTTTTTGAGCGGCTTTCAACAGGGCGACGCCATCGTTCATAAGGCTCCGCTCCTGCATGGGTGCTTCATTAAAAGGACGTGAATGATGGTACAGAAGTTACTTGTTCGCATGGATATGTACCAGGCTGTTCCATGCTATTATAAACGGATTTGGCTGTCCACGCCCCATTGCTGGGATAATGGGGGGAGTACACCGCCATCCCTGCCAGTTTGACGGGGATGTAAAAAAACAATCGATCAAGATGTCTATTCCATGCTGGCTATAATTACAAGAAAGGAGTCTGATATGTTTTCATTCGAAAGACCAGACCGACGTAGGCAGGAAGACCGTATTCGCAATGAAAGACGCCTCCCTCCGGGGCAGGCGCTGACCAATAAATTCCCGGTCCTGCACTATGGTCCGGTACCGCCTTTCAGCCCCGTCACGTGGGATTTCCGCGTATGGGGCGAAGTAGAGCAGGACATGACCTGGACCTGGGACGAGTTCAACAAACTGCCGCGTGCCAGGATCGAAATGGATATCCACTGCGTGACGCGCTGGAGCAAGTTCGACACTGTCTGGGAGGGAATCTCCGTCAAGGCGATGCTGGATGCGGGTCTTTTCAAGCTCAAGCCGGGTGCCGCTTATGTGATGCAACACGCCGAATACGGATTTACCGTTAACCTGCCACTGGATGTTGTCCTGCAGGATAACTTCCTGCTTGCCACCCATTTCAACGGCGAACCGATCACACCCGATCACGGATTTCCCCTGCGCGGGGTGGTGGGATTCATTCCCGGGCGCGAGAACCTCGAAACCCCGTATTTCTGGAAAGGCGCCAAATGGCTACGCTCGTTGGAATTCATGCCGCGAGACAGGCGCGGGTTCTGGGAACAGGCTGGCTACCACAACCGCGCGGATGTGTGGCGCGAAGAGCGTTTTGGATGAAAAAAGTCCCCGGGTTTTACACCTCGGGGACTTTGATTTTTTCGGTCTCTTTTCTTGTTTCGATGACCTTGGTCCTTCGGACGCCCAGCCAACTCCCCACACCCAGCACGATCAAGCCCAGGAGCAATCCGCCGAAATTGCTGGCAAAATTGCTTACCAGTTCCCATTCGGTGCCGAACCAGTACCCCAGCCCGCCGTAGAGGATGATCCATGTGGCTTCGCCTGCCGCATCATAGGTCATGAATTTTCGGAAGCGGTAGCCACTGCCTCCGGCGATGAGGTTGGTGGGGATCGCCAAAGCGGTGATCAGGAACCGGGTCAGGTACACAGCCATCCCGGCGCGGGAAGCAAAGGAGTCCTGCGCATTTTTCCAGGCGGGTGTCCGTCCAAAGCGTTTATCTACCCAGTCCTTTGCGTAATGTCCCATGCCAAAACTGATGGCATCGCCAAGAAGCACTCCAAGCAGTCCAAGCGAGGCTGTCAGTTTCCAATCCAGGAGATCTTGTTGCACGAATGCACCGGCGGCGACCACCATTACAGATGCCCCGACCGGGAACCCCAGCGCGCCGAGGAATAATATGAGCGCAAAGAAAGGCGCACCATAATTGATGACTTGTGTAAGCAGAAAATCGGACATGATATTTCTGCCTACGGCGCGGACGGGACGGGCGTGTTGGGTGAAACCGGCGGCTGGTTCTCCAGTACCGCCGCTTTGATCTTTTCAAGCACCCTGCCATCTTCTGCGGGGAAATATTCCTCATTCAATCGCGTGAGGCTTTTTTCTTCATTACCCTTGTGGGGAATCCCAACCGCCTCGAATAAAACTTTTGGCGGCACTCGATAGGTATGGGCAATGAAAGGAATCGTCATCCAATCGCGGATCAATTCCACATCGGTCTGGGCTTGTTGCTCCTCGCCGCGTCCAAAGGGAGGCGGCGGGCGGTGACCGCGGAACTCGCGGAAGGCGCGCAGGGTTCGTAAACCGAAGAATGCAACGATCAAAACTCCAACAACGATCAGTCCGACGGTCAAAGCGCGTTGCCTTGCCGGTGTCATACTATTCCTGCCATTCCAACTCGAAATCGCCAATCGAGACCGTGTCGCCTTCCTGTACACCAGCCTTCTTCAAGGCTTCATTCACGCCGAGTGTTTCCATGATCTTCTGGAAGCGGCGCAGGGAGCCGTCGTGTTCCCAATAGGTCATCTTGGCGGCGCGCTCGATGGCTGTGCCGGTGATGCGCCATTTGTCTCCGTCCTCGCGGATGATCTCGAAATCGCGCGGATCCTCCTTCGGTTTATAGACCGGCATCGGCGCTTCGAATTCATCCATTGGCGGAGTTTCAGCCAGCAGTTGGTGCGCCTTGATGAGCAGGTCGCGTGTATTCGTGCGCGCCAGCGCAGAGATGGTCATGAACTCCACCTTGCGCTTCTTGAATTTCTTTTGGATATCTGCGAGTCTTTCCTGCACTTCAGGCTGGTCGATTTTGTTGAGCGCCACGATCTGCGGCTTCTTCCCCAGGTTCGGGTCGAACAACGACAACTCGCTGTTGATCTGGCTGTAATCTGCCACCGGGTCATCGGACAAGCCGTCGAGCAGATGGACCAATACCCGCGTGCGCTGGACGTGCCGCAAAAAGTCGTGACCCAGCCCTGCGCCGTGTGACGCGCCCTCGATCAAGCCGGGGATATCTGCCAGCACAACGGTTGTGTTCACGTCTATCTCTGCCACGCCAAGGTGCGGCTCCAGCGTGGTGAACGGATACGCCGCGATCTTCGGTCTGGCATTCGTCAGCACCGAGAGCAGTGTGGATTTGCCCGCGTTCGGGACACCGATCAGCCCGATATCGGCGATCAGCTTCAATTCCAGTTTGAGGCGCTTCTCTTCGTACGGCTCTCCCTTTTCAGCGGTGCGCGGCGCCTGGTTGCGCGACGTCGCAAAATGCTGGTT
>JBFYRY010000031.1:0-26863 GCA_041302025.1 Chloroflexota bacterium
TTAGCCCGTCATCACTCCGCCTTTGCCCCTGAAGGACGCCTCAACCTCATGAACGCCACTTTTGCACGAGACGAACGTCCCATTGATGAGACGTGTGATTGTTATGCCTGCAAAACTTTTACTCGCGCATACATCCGCCATTTGATCATAGCGAAGGAATTGCTGGCGGGAACTTTGATTTCGATTCACAACCTGCGTGCGTTGATCCGCTTGATGGAGCAGATCAGAATCTATATTGCAGACGGTTCATTCGAGTCCCGTATACCTGAATTGCTCAGCCAATGGCAGGGGAATGCAGAAAGAAAAAAGAATACAGTATGAAAGACGATTTTTGGGATGAAGCAATTTCAAAACTTGTTGATAAGTTAATCAAGAAGCCTGATGAATTTTCTTCAGAACAAGATCATCCATGCCCAGTTTGCCAGAATCAATTGAAAATTCATATTGGTAGATATCAGAGAAGCAATATAAAGATGATCGGTGTCACAATTGAATGTGATGTGTGTGCTAAAGCAATTGCAATAGATAGCATCGAAGGATAACCAATGACCATCCTCCACGCCTTCCTGCTCGGCATCATTCGGGTAATTCCATGCGAGACAAGCTAATTGACTCAATAAGGTTGGTTCCATATTCCCTGCGCATGGTCGCTCTTGTTTTGGTCTTTAATGGGATTTTCGCTCTGATCAGGTTGAGTACGATATTAATAGGAAATACTGTAGGTCTGGATTGGCGCATCGCAAATATAGTCATTGGATTTGGCTTGTTGATGAAGCGACGTGTCTGGTATCTTACTGCGTGCATCTCGGTTGTCGTCAGCGCTGTCCTGCATGTAAGAGCCGTTGTGATGGCAGTGGCAGACTATCAGGCTTTTGGTGTGGGCGGTATCCTGTATTTCTTCCTTGCGCTGGTTCTGGATCTGGGAATGTTGTATATCCTATTGCGCCATCTGATATCGAAAAATCGCTTCTCTGCGAAAGGCAGGCCATGAATTTTTTTGACGCATTTTTGCTCGGCATCATCCAGGGATTGACCGAATTCATCCCTGTATCGTCCACGGCGCATCTTTTTATCGGACAGGTACTGCTGGGTATTCCATCTGGTGACAGGATCATCTCATTCAACGTCATCATCCAGTTGGGTACGGTGCTGGCCATGCTGCTTTTCTTCTGGAAAGATCTGTTTGCGATCGTGCGCGCGTTCCTGCTGGGTATTTGGCATAAAAAGCCCTTCGAAACGCACGAATCGCTGGTAGGCTGGCTGGTTATTGCGGCCACCATCCCTGCTCTTGTAGTCGGTTTTTTTCTAAAAGACATCGTGAACGATATCTTCAAAGACGATCCCATCCTGGCGGCCGGAACACGCCTGATCGTCTCTGCCCTGTTGTTGACCATCGTCGAACGGATCGGCCGGCATGAACGGAAGCTGGAAACAGCCTCCTGGACAGATGCCATTGTGGTTGGGCTCTTTCAAATACTGGCCATTTTCCCCGGTGCGTCGCGTTCCGGTTCAACCATTGCTGGCGGCATCGTGCGCGGCTTTGACCGCCCCTCTGCGGCGCGGTTCGCGTTCCTGATGTCGGCGCCGATTTTGACTGCGGCTGGTGCATACGAAACCCTGAAAGTGATCCAGATGTCCGGCACCATGGATTTCCTGCCGTATCTTACGGTCGGGTTTGTTACAGCGGGGATTGTCGGCTGGCTATCCATTAAGTGGCTGCTGGGTTTTCTTCAAAAACATCCCCTCTATTATTTTGCAGGTTATTGCGCAGTCATTGGCGGTATCTGCCTGTGTTTTGCCCTGTTATAAGGTACATTCACCATGGATATAAAATTGCTTCTCAAAACCCTCGTCGAAACCGAATCTCCCTCCCACGACAAAGCCGCCGTGGACCGCGTAGGTGCCATTGTCGCAGAACAAGCCCGTCAACTTGGGGCGTTTGTTGAAGTGATTCCGAGTGTTGAAACCGGGGATCATATTCTTGCCAGGTGGGGCAGTGGCGAAGATGGCGGGATTCTACTTCTTTGTCACATGGATACCGTTTTTCCACTCGGCACGATTCAAAAAACGCCCTACCGCGAAGACGGCGAGAAGATCTTCGGACCCGGCACACTCGATATGAAAGCGGGCATCGTTATTTCGCTTGCCGCCATCGAGCGGGCGCTTCGAGAGGAATTAAATCGCACCATTGTATTGTTGTGCACATCTGACGAAGAGATCGGTAGTCACACCTCCCGCGCGCTCATCGAAATGTTTGCCGCAGGGTCCGCGCTGACACTGGTGATGGAAGGCGCGTTGCTCGATGGTTCGCTCAAGACTTGGCGCAAAGGCGTGGGTGAGTTCATCGTCAAAACACATGGACGTGCCGCCCACTCCGGTGGCGACCATCAAGCCGGTCGTAATGCCATCGAAGAGATGGCGCATCAAATCATCGCGATCCAGAAACTGACCGACTACTCAAAACAGACCACGCTCAACGTTGGTGTTATTCACGGCGGCACGGTTTCAAACGTTGTCCCTGAAGAGTGTGTGGTTGAAGTGGATGTGCGCGTGATGCAACCGGGCGAATGGGAGCGGCTCGAATCGGAAATGAAAAAGCTCAAGCCGGTTCTCGACGGCACAGCCATCGAAATCACAGGCGGGTTGAACCGTCCGCCGATGCCGTTCGATGACAGGATGAAAGCCGCGTTTGAAAAGGCAAAGTCCATTGCGGTGGGAATCGGCGTGGAACTCAAAGCGGGCGGCACGGGCGGCGCATCCGATGCAAACTTTGTCGCGCCGCTCGGCATTCCTGTGCTGGATGGGATGGGCGCGGTGGGGGAAGGGTATCATTCAGAACGCGAATATATTTTTGCAGACAGTATGGAACAAAAGGCGAAACTGGTTGCCGAATTGATCCGGCACTGGTGAATGGAACGAACATCCCGCAGGTCTCAGACCGGCGGGATGTTTTTCATGTTCCAGCGTAAGCGTGGCTGTTCGAAACGGGATCAGCCTCCGGCTTGGGCGTGATCCGCATTCCGTCGCAGGAGAATGTATTGTTCGAAGACTCCCCATGCGACGATCAAATAAGCCGCGACGTACAATGTATCCGCAAGCAGGGCAATCGAAATGCCGCTCATCACGTAGTCGTATGCGCCCGTCTCGGTCAACCGGATGTAAATGATATCGGTGACCACGAAGGATGAGATCGTGAGCCAGGGAATGGCAAGCGCGCGCCCACGAAAGGCATGTACCAGGTAGATGGCGGAAAGTCCCACGGCGGCATCTGCAAATGTGTAGAAATATCGAAAGAAATCATCCAGTGGTGTTGCGCTTTTCGTGAAAAGCAGGATGGTCTCGATGCCCAGCAGGATCGCCGCCCACACGCCGAATGCCGCCCATCGGGCCGTATATTTCTGGGCAAAGAACACGAGGCTGAATTGCCGTGTGATCGAGACCGTCAGCGCGATATAACCCAAAAACCACAACCCGTCTGCCGCGCTGAAGGTGGGGACTTCGCCGCTCGTCATGTAGATGTACCCCCATACTGCCTCGGCGATCATCCACAACCAAATGCAGACCGCGTACGCCGCCCAGACCACGCGCGGCGGTTCCCCACGGTGAAAAAACATGGTGATGCGTGTGAGAATGATCGCGGCGAACGATGCCGAAAGAGGCGTGCCTATGTTCACAATCAGCGAGTTGATCGTTTCAGAGAATGGGGCATAGGCATAGACCCATGCATAGAGCCCCGTACAAAGAACCAGGGCGATGGCGATGACATATCTGTATCGCAGGCTGGCGGCAATGCTCATGATCACACCTCTCCGATCAAACCGAATATTTCCTGGATGGACTTATATATATCCTTTGCGGAATCCCGGGTCTGTTTCATCAGGTTCTGCGTCAGGGAACTTCCAACAATGGGCTCGATGCGCGACTTGATCGTTGACAGGATTTCCCGGTAGGCGTTACCCGCTTCCGCCGCGGTTGCAAAGATGGAGACATCCTTCAATCGATTGTCTTTTGTGGAAATGTTCCAGTGATTAATCTCTGCAAGCACAGAGACGCTTTGCAAAATGGACCGTACCATGACTGTGCCGGTCAGTTGGCCGTAATATGCCAGGACGTTCTGGCAGTACCATTCGAACAGGATGTTCAGATGGATTTCGAACCAGGCTTGATTCATAATATTGGCGCGGTACACCGTGACCAGGCACTGCGCTTCCTCCCACGCAGGAATGTGGTCCAGCGCCACCTGCGCTTCCTCCGCCCCGGCATGGGTCAGCAGTACGGCATGGCGGAGCGGGATGCTCCTGCCGGCAACGAGGACAAATCCCTCGGCAGACGCCCATTGGATGTGAAACAGCGTGGGACTGGCGTTGCGTTCGGCGAGGTCGAACATGGTCTTGAGTTGGCTCGTACCGGATGGTTGAGGCTTGGGCGTTTCAAGTTCCTCCAGGATTATCTTTCTGAACATCAACGCCCGGGACGGCATGGGATGAATCTCAACAGTTCCCTCACCCTGCATGGTCAGCGGCAGTTCCCAGTCCAGCGCGGGAATCCGGTGATGGCGGAGGTATACCTGGCGTACTTTCCCGCCCTGTGCCAGGATTCTAAGCGTCTTGCCCGTCTGAAAGTTGACGAACGCTAATCCGGTAAGCCCGGCATCCAATGCCTGATGGATGCGGGCTGTCAGTTCGCCAGCGGGAACAGGGTTGGAAGGAGGGTGAATCTGCATCCATTCAATTTTATTCGGTTTGATGGGCGTCATCACAACAAATCCATGACTTTCCGGGATTGCTTCCTGAGGGTCGCAACGACATACTGAGAATTGCCGCAATTTGTGGCCGCAGGTATTATATAATTCAAAGCATGATAACCGCCAGGCAGATGATCTTTTCCTGTTTGTCCCTGTTGGTATTGACCCTTGCCTCTTGCGGCGCGCCCGCTCCGCAGGCAACTCGGCAGGTCGTGACCGTCTATTCCACATCCGCCGCGCAACCCTGGCTGGGCGATGTGTACTCGTGCGCCGGTTCATCCGCGGTCATCTCCCGCGTGGACGATCCATCCGTTGCCGACCTGGTCCTGCGCGTGGGTGAGCCTGAATATCTCGATGTGCCTGCGCATCAGATCGATACGGAGGAAATCCTGCTCGTGACTCACCGTCAAAGCCCGGTGCAAAACCTGGCGTTGGAGGAGGCGCGTGCGTTGTTCATGGGTTTTGGAGACGCGCAAGCGTCCGTGCGGGTGTGGGTGTATGCAGATGGGGAGGATGTGCAGGAGGTGTTTGACCGATCCGTCATGGACGGGAGAAACGTGACATCCCTTGCCTGGGTGGCGGCGAATCCGCAGACGATGTCCGATGCCCTGGTCAATGAACCTAATTCGGTCGGCATCCTGCCGCGGCATTGGAAAACGGGAGATGTGCGGGATGTGTTCTCTGTGGCGAAGGTTCCTGTGCTGGTGTTGACGAGGTCCGAACCTGCCGGGGTGGTCAGGGAATTGCTGTCCTGCTTGCAGAAGTGAGTTGTGGAAGGTATTTAGTCAGTTGTTTGAGTAGCTGATTGGGGGGAATCCTGCGTATCATTTTGAACAGGCGGATATAACGTCCGCCTGTTGCGTTATTCCCGGGTGTATCGTTCTAGTTGTTCCCAAGCACTACCATACTCGAGCAGGTATGCCCACCAACGATGACTTCCACGGTGAGAGGCTGGTTCTTCAAATCTGACCACTTGGAGCCATCCACCATCACCCAGGTAACGCCGGGGATGATCGATGTGAAATCAGGGTTCACCTGCTCTCCACCCACCCAGACGAGGATGCTCTCGGCATCCATCCGCTCTGAAGCCAGCGTAGTGTGGACATAGAACTCCAGACTATTGCCGTTGTGCCCTTCACCTTGGGGTACCAGCGCAATGCTTACCTGGCATGAATTCAAACTTGACTCGATAACAGACAGACTCTGTTCGACTACATCCATGCGAGAACTCAACTCGTTAATACCAAGCTGAACATCCCCCATTGAACTGCTCAGGGCATCCACGCTCGATTGGGATGCACGGGATGAGACCGTTGTATCAAGGTTGGTAAGATCGAAGGTCGTGATTAGATTTTCGATATTTCCCACGGAGGTTCTTAACTCATCTACGCTCAATTGGGAAGCGCGTGAAGAAACCGCCACATCCAAATTATCCAGATTGAGGGCATCCAACATGGACGCGATGTCTGCAAGCGCGGCATCGATGGCATCTGCTCTTTCGATTAAGTGGGCATCGTGTTCGAGCAGGGTCAGATCGCTATATCCGGTCACATCTACGGGCGCGCTGGAATTTGTGTTCGTTCCATCCCCAAGTTGACCATAGTTATTGTATCCCCAGCATTGCACATTACCTGATTCCATTAGGGCACAGGTATGATAGTTACCTGCAGAGATGGCGATCACACGCGCATGCAGCCCAACCACATCCACTGGCCTGCCGCCACCGTAGGGCGCTCCATTATTTCCAAGTTGACCATAATTATTGTATCCCCAGCATTTCACTCCCCCGTTTTCCATCAAAGCGCAAGAGAAACCATCACCTGCGGCAATGCTAATCACCCGACTGTTGAGCCCTGTCACATCCACAGGTATGATACTGTGATCCTCAGATGTCCAATTCCCAAGTTGACCGCCGAGATTATATCCCCAACACTTCACCCCGCCCGTGTCCATTAATGCACAGGTGTGATCATAACTTGCCGATATGGCGATCACTCCACTGTTCAGCCCGATCACATCGATCGGCACGGTACTATCATCGTCAATTGTCTCATCCCCGAGTTCTCCATGGTCCCCATCCGTTGTATTCCCGAGTTGGCCATAGAAGTTATCTCCCCAGCACTTCACACCTCCAGCCTCTGTCAGGGCGCAGGTGTGATAGCTGCCTGCATCAATGGCAATCACTCCACTATCCAATCCGCTGACGGTTATCGGTGAATAACTTTGATACGTCGTTCCATTCCCCAATTGCCCAGTTCCATTAGCTCCCCAGCACTCCACCCTGCCGGAATCCCTTAATGCACATGTGTAATTGACGCCTGCTGATATAGCGACCACATGTGCCATGAGTCCGCTTACGTCTACTGGCGTGATGCTGTCTATATAGGTTCCGTTGCCAAGTTCTCCCCCTGAATTATTTCCCCAACATTTTACTCCCCCCGTTTCTGTTAGAACGCAGGTATGACTCAAACCTGCCGAGACATTGATGATCCTGTTGTCCAATCCGCTTACATCCACTGGCATGTTGGTGTCCACAGTCGTCCCGTTTCCAAGTTGCCCATCATCGTTGTGTCCCCAGCATTGCACACCGCCTGCATCTGTCAGTATACAGGTGTAATATGCACCTGCGCTGATGACTTTTGCCACAGCGGCCGTGACGATTTGGGTTTCGCCCCCGGCTAACACCAGTGTCATGGCAAGGATTAATGCCAAAGACAATCAAGATTTAGTGTTGCGATTCAATAGGGTCGAATAGATTCCTGGAAAATTCGTTGTGCCAGCAGAACATCAGAGCATCGCATTATACTTTTACTCTTGACATACTGTATATCATACAGTATAATGCGACTAAAGGTGAAACTATGGAAAACGATGAACTTGTACAAAACATGCTTTTGGAACTGCGACGCGGCTTCCTGTCTCTTGCGGTGCTGAGCCAGTTGAGCAAAGAGGAGTACGGTTACTCCCTGCTCAAGGCGCTCTCCGATCAGGGCATGGAGATCAACCAGAGCACACTCTATCCCCTGCTCCGCAGGCTCGAGTCGCAGGGACTGTTACAGTCCGATTGGCGCATTATGGACGAAGCCCGCCCGCGCCGATATTACGTGATCAGCACACAAGGCAAGGCGGTGCTGAGCAAACTCAAAAAAGAATGGTCAGTCATGTCAGAGACCATGAGCAAGATGCTTTCGTAAAGCAAGGAGAACAAAATGAATCTTTTGGAAAAATATGTTGCTGAAGTCGGTAAATACTTACCGCGCAAACAGCGTGCGGACATCGAGAAGGAGTTGAAGTCCACGCTGGAGGATATGCTCGAGGAGCGGAATCAGGCTGGGGCGGGGAATGCATCGTCCCTGCAAGGGGAAGCGGCAGTCGTCGCATTGCTCAAGGAATATGGCGAGCCGCGTAAGGTCGCCGAATCCTATATCGGACCGCGCTACCTGATCGGTCCACGGCTCTACCCGATCTTTGAGTTGATCGTCAAGATCGTGATGGCGGCTGTGCTGGGAGCGGGTCTGCTCGGCTATGGCGTGAGTGCGGCGATCACCAAGTCGTTCGCGGGGACGGAGTTCTTCTCGTTCCTCGGTCAGTTCTGGCTGGGCTTGCTCGGCGGTATGATGAATGCTTTTGGTTCCATCGTGATCGTGTTTGCGATCATCGAACGTGTAATGCCCGCCAAGGAAATCGAAAAGGAAACCGCAGAGGAATGGAACCCCGCCGATCTGGCGAAGGAACCCGACCCAGACGAGGTGAAAATGTCGGAAGCCATCGGCACGATCATCGTTACGCTGGCTGGGTTGATCATCTTCAACCTGTATCCGAATGTAGTCGGTATCTTCTTCAACACCGATGGCAAGTGGACGTTCATCCCCATGCTGTCCGATGCCTTCTTCACCTACCTGCCGTGGATCAACCTGCTGGGTGTGTTGCAGATCGTCTTCAATGCATATCAATTGCGGCAGAGAGTCTGGACGATGTTCACCCGCATTTGCAACATCGTCATCGAAGTGAGTTCGATCGCACTGGCAATCGTCATGTTGAGCGGACCGTCGCTGATCGACCTGAGTGCAGGCAAACTGGCAGGCACGCCGCTGGCTGACGCCGCAGATGTGTTCTCAAAGGTGATGAATTTTGCACCAGCCATTGCTTTGATCGTCGTCATCATTGTCGGATGCATCGAAGTGGCGCAAACGGCATACAGACTGTTCAACAGCAATTACAAGACAAAGTAAATAGCTACTTGTATTCAACAAAATCCCCGGCAATGTTTTGTGCCGGGGATTTTGATTTTATCCAACAAGGTGAACTATATCATCCAATGACCGCCGCGGACGGATGCGCGGCTCCGCGTTCGGGAACCCGATGGGCAGCATGGCGACCGGGCGATGACCGGGTTCCGCGCCGATGATCTTGTGCACAGTCCCTTCATCGAACGCGCCGACCCATACACTGCCCAGTCCAAGGGCGGTCGCCGCCAGCATGACATGTGTGCAGGCAATGGTCGCATCCTGAATGCAGTAAAGGGTCTCGCCGCGTTCCGTGTATCGAACCGCCGAACGCGACGGCACGGCACAAAAGACCAGCACCACCGGCGCTTGTACGAGAAACTCTTGGTCGTAGGAGGCGCGCATGAGAGCCTGTTTATGCTCTATTTTGGAAACCTGATAAATATCGAACGCCTGCAAATTCCCGGCAGATGGCGCCTGGTTAACCGTTTCGAGAATCCGCTTCAACACATCCTCTGCGACCGGCTGGTCTGTGAATGCGCGGATGGAATGCCGCTTTGAAAATACATCGAAGATATCCATGGCCTCTCCTTACACGTCAAAGTACAGGCTCATCTCATACGGATGCGGACGGTTGCGCACCGCGAAATATTCGGACTGGCGTTTGTAGTCCACCCATTGCTGGAGCATCTCCTCGCTGAAGACTCCGCCCGCAGTGAGGAAGGCGTGATCCTGCTCCAGTGCGGATAATGCCACATTAAGGGAGGCAGGCAGAGGCTTGATCTGGGAACGCTGTTCGTCGGTCCAGGAGAAGATATTCGCATCGAACGGACCGAAGCCTGCTTCCGTTGGATCGATCTGGTTCTGGATCCCATCCAGTCCCGCCATCAACTGCGCGGCGAGCATGAGGTAGACGTTGCCCGTCGCATCCGGCGGGCGGAATTCCATGCGCGCGGTATCCGGCTGGGTGGCGTATTTGGGGATGCGCACCGCGGCGCTGCGGTTGCCGAGCGAGAAGAACGCATTGACCGGAGCTTCAAAACCGGGCACCAAACGGCGATACGAATTTGTGGAGGGATTGGTGATGGCGAGCAATGCCGGTCCGTGCTTGAGCAGACCGCCGATGTAATAGAGCGCTTCCCTGCTCAAACAGCCGTAACCACTGGCATCGTAGAAAACGTTTTGATTCTTTTTGAACAGGTGTTGATGGAAGTGCATGCCGCTGCCCGCCTCACCGAACAGCGGCTTGGGCATGAACGTGACGGTCTGTCCGTTCTCGTGGGCGGTCATCTTGGTGACGTACTTGATGATCATCGTCGCATCGCCCGCCTGGACGAGTCCCATCATGGGCGTTTCGATCTCGCATTGACCGGGTCCGCCGACTTCGTGGTGATGATACTTGACCGGCACGCCCAGTTTTTCCAGGTAAGTCATCATCTTCGTGCGCACCTTGTACAATGCGTCCTTCGGCGGGATGGCATGATAGCCGCCATGCAACGGGATGTAATGTCCGTGACCGCCATCACCGCTGTTCCAATCGGCTTCGCGGCTTTCGATGGTGTAACCGGAACGGTTGACACCGTTTTCAAAACTGACGCTGTCGAAAATATAGAACTCGAATTCCGGTCCCCAGCGGCTTTCGTCTGCGATACCCGTGGATTTCATATACTCCTCGGCGCGGATGGCAATGTTGCGCGGGTCGTTGGTAAAGATCTCGTGCGTATCCGCTTCCATGGTGCGGCAAATAAAGCTGAGCGTGAGCGTATCCCAGAAGGGGTCGAGGAAACCGGTGGAAAGGTCGGGCACCAGCACCATATCCCCGGCTTTGACCGATTTGAGTCCCACCGATGAGCCGTCAAAGCCGATGCCCTCTTCCATTAACTTCTCTTCAAACTGGCTGGCGGGGATGGTGAGGTGATGCCAGCGCCCCCACAGGTCGCAGAATTTCAAGTCAACGACTTCGATGCCTTTGTCCGCGACGTATCGTTTTGCCTGGTCAAAATTTTGGAACATGGACTTCTCCGTGGTTAGGTGGATTCTTGCAAATCAACCATAGCACGGAGCATCTTTTAGGATAAGTGTTTTTCGTCCTTGAGGAACGCATCACAAATCACACGCCTGATTGACGAAAAAGGCGACCCGTTGCAGGTCGCCTTTTGTTTCACTTCATGCTTTTGGCTTTCGCCTAAACCAAAGCCCCAGCCCAGCAAGGATGGCGGCGATGACACCGAAGACAGCCAGCAGGATGCCGGAACCCGTCGGCGTTTCTGCTGGAGCGGGGGACGGTTCAGTCCCAGCCGGGGCGGGTCCCGTTTTCTCGACCACGAACACCGCTGTCGTGCGACCGGGAACGTTGAACGTCCCATTGGCAAAGGATGATTGTTTGACTGTCGCATCGGCGGAGTTTTGTTGAATTGAGTGCAAGGTGTACTCGCCGGCAAGAGCCGCGTCGCTGAATGTCACTGCTTCGGGGCGGGCGTTGAAGAGCACGACGATTTCTTTGTAGTTCGGGTCGTTGTCATTCGCGTCGGTCAGGCGCATGACGATGAGACCGGGCGTGGCTTGCGGTCCGTTGTTGAGGAAGGATAGGGACTGCTTGACCTGTGCTTCGGTCTGCAAGCGGAAGAGCGGTGAACTCTTGCGGATCTGCAGGAATTCGCGGAAGACGGCTGAGGCGAAGGTGATGTCCGTTTTGGCGGGGGCAAGAGTCGGGTCGGCGAGAAGCGGCTTGTAAATATCCCATTGACCGGTGCCTTCGAGCGGAAGTCCCGCGCCCCAGTTGTTCGACTCGTATGTCCAATCCAGTTTGTTGTACCAATCGCCGGAGTTGTACGAATTGGGATTGAAGGACTTGGAGCGCAGGATGTCATCGCCCGCGTGGAAGAAAGGCACGCCCTGGCTGAACATGACGAGGCTGACGGCAAGGTTGTTCATGCGGACGCGGTCTTGAATGGTCGCCTCGGCGGGCGCTTTGGCTTGAATAGCATCGAAGAGGGTTTGGTTATCGTGCGCCGAAACATAGACGATGTTTTCCTGCGGGTCGTCGGTGTAGCCCGCGGGCGAGCCGTTGTAGGAGATCAGGCGGCCAGGGACGTTGTTGCCGTCGGCGCGGATGAGTTCGTAACTGGCAAGATTGCTTGCAAGTCCGAGACGGATCCAGTCAGTGTAGTTGTTGAGCAGGATCTGCTGATCTTCGGCGTTGCGTTTTTCGCTGGCGTTGTTCGTGAGGACGAGCCCGGTGGTGAAGCCCTGCAAACGGACATCGTCGAACGGGTTGCCGCCGCGTGCTGCATCGCGCAGACGGTCATTGAACACGCCGATGCCTGTTCCAGCGATATTGAGTTGCGTGGCATTCTTGCCGCGCGCGTTGTTGGCGACTTCGCCAAAGTTCCAGCCCTCGCCATAGACGTAAATGGACTTGCCATCCACGCCATCCTTTTCGAGGGTGAGCGCATCAAGCGCGGCGCGCAGGGCGATCATGTCGTCGAGCATGTGATGACCCATCAGGTCGAAGCGGAAGCCGTCCACTTTGTATTGGGTTGCCCAGGTGATGACCGAGTCGATCATGAGCTTGCGCATCATGTCATGCTCGGTGGCGGTGTTCTCACAGCATGTGGACTTCTCCACGTTGCCATCGCCATTGAGACGGTGATAGTAACCGGGCACCACGCGGTCGAGCACGGAGTTGTCGCTTTGTCCGCTGGCGTTGGTGTGGTTGTAGACCACGTCCATGACCACGCGCAATCCGCTTTCGTTGAGCGACTGCACCATCTCGCGGAACTCCACAATGCGCGGCGTGCCGTTCGGATCGGTGGCGTAGCTGCCTTCGGGTGTGGTGTAGTGAAGCGGGTCATAGCCCCAGTTGAACCCGTCCGTGCCAGTGATGGCACTGACCGCGATGGATTGCTGATCGGAATCGGGAGAATAGGTTTTGAGCGTGGCTTCATCCACCGTCTGCCACGTGGATTTGTCTTCATTGACGCTGGCAATGTCGAAGGCGGGGAGCAGGTGGATGTGGGTGAGTCCCGCCTCTGCCAGACCTGTGAGATGCTTCATCCCATTCGAGTCTTTGACGGTGAAGGCTTTGTACGTGCCGCGCAATTCTTCAGGGACGGTCGCGTCGCTGATGCTAAAGTCGCGGATGTGCAATTCGTAAAGGACGATATCTTCCGGTGCGGCAAGCGCGGGTTTTTGAACGGAGTCCCAGCCCTGTGGTTTGAGTGCGGTGTCGTTCAAGTCCACGATCTGACTGCGCTTGCTGTTCATTGAAAGGCTGATGGAATACGGGTCGGTGACGAGATTGGTCTCGATCTGCCCGGTGGAAGGCGCAAAGACCTTCACTTCATATAAGTAGTATTTGCCTTTCCAGGTTTCGTCGCCGGTAACGCTCCACACGCCGCTGGACGCGTCCCATTGCATGGGAGTCTTTTTGGCGTAGGATGCTTTTTCGGTGTCGTACATGAACAAGGTGACGGCTTGCGCGGTCGGCGCCCAGACGCGCAGGGTCGGGGTGGAGCCGTCGAAGACTACGCCGAGTGGACCATCGTACTTGTACAGGTCATCCAATGCGCCGGGGAATTGGACGCCGGTCGCGTCCACGTCTTTGCCCGATTGACTTCTTGCCACAACAGCGACCTGCCCTTTGAGCACATCTGCAATGTTGGATGTGTCTGTCACTTTGAAGACGGCGTAGTCGCGCAGGTGCGGGTACTCGCGCAAAATCTCGACACCAGGTTTATCGGAGACGAAGGTCAACGGAATCTCGGCCCCGTTCTTGATCCCTTCCGGGCTGAGTTCGAGCGCGGCATCGGAAGAATAGATGAGCGCGTATTTCAGTCCACTCCCGCCGCTGATCTTCCACAGGATCGTGTCTTTGTTGACCCAGATCGCGCGTTGTTTGGTAAGGTTGCCGACCGGCGCGCCGGTGGTGCTGATGGTAAATTGTTCCTTTGCGGAGTCGTACCCGAAGTAGACTGCGTCGCCGTCCTTTTCGACGGTGAATTGTTGCGGTTCGCCTATGACATTGTTCGCATCTTCATTGAGTGTAAACGTGACGGTATAGGTTCCAGTTTTGATGCCGCGGACGGTGACTTCATACAGCCCGTCGCCGTCCGGGTCCTGCAACCACCCCCGTAGACAGGTCGGGTCATTATCGTTGAAGCATCCGATCATTTTCTGGAAATCGCCCGAAGCGACTACGATCTGCTTGTTGAAACTATCTGCGATCCAATGGGTCTTGTGGTCGTAATAGAACTTGACCTGTGTCGGTTCACTGACGACCAGCGGGATGTCCGCTCCGCCCTGGGCGGCGTTGACACCGTAGTTCTCACCCCAGCCGCCGTTGAGCGCGGCTTTGTAGCGCGGTCCTTTTTTATCGTCATCGTTGGCGGGCTGGATCTCGTAGGTTCCCTGCCAGACATCGTCTTCGATATCGTAGGTCAGCAGGGTGCTTTCGCAGTCCGGCATCCATTCGGCGGAGCAACCCAGTTCATCCTGGTGCGTGCCGGGGATGTTGACCTTCTCAGGGTTGGAGGCTTGCGCCCGGGCAACGGGAGCAGAAACGGCTGAGAAGGAGGCGAGCAGTGTCGCCAGAATGATGAGGATGTTCAGCAGTCTATTTTTCATGGGGTTTGTCTCCGTATCCTTGAAGCATGTCGTTGCGAGCACATTCGCTTCGCTCAGTGTAAACTCCGCGGAGCAATCTAATGAGTTGTTTCATACATGCACATCACTTGCGAGATTGCTTCGTCGGGTCTACGACCCTCCTCGCAATGACATGACTATTGTACAGTAAAATTCATGCATGACGACTCAATGGATTCCCCTCCACGGACGGCTGGCACGGGGCTACCGCGTGGCTTCGGGACCTTCGGCAGATTACCCTTATGGAGCGCTCGACCGCCAGCGGCCGATCTTCGCCGCGCGCGGACTCGATCTGGGCGCGTACTTCAACGGCTCGCTCAACGTGGATGTTTCCCCGCACACATTCAAGATGATGAAGCCGCAATTCACGTTCCCGCATGTGGAATGGACCGACCTGCATCCGCCGGAAACATTTTCGTTCTCCCGTTGTAAAGTCGTTTATAAAGATGTCGAATACGACGGCTGGGTATATTATCCGCACCCCGAAACCAAACTGCGCAATTTTCAGAACCCGTCGTTGATCGAAGTGATCGCGATGGAGATCCCCGGCATCCGATACGGCGACGAACTGGATGTGCTCGTAAACCCAAATGAGATCGATGCGGCAGATGCATGATGCGTAAACATCTCTTCATCATTCTCGTTCTCTTTACATTGCTGGCATGCCAGGTCCCGACTCTCGCCACGCCGACTCCAATCCCGCCAACCACCACTGCGACTGCGACCATCACCCCGACAGCCACCGCAACCGGGACTCCGACCGCGACGTTCACACCGAGCATCACCCCCACTCCGCTTCCTCCCGCGCGCCGGGTGCTGATCCTGTCCATTGACGGACTCCGCCCCGACGCCATTTCACTGGCGCCCATGCCCAACCTGCAGGCGCTCATGGCGAGTTCGGCGTACACGCTCACCGCGCAAACCGTCCGCCCCAGCGCCACGCTTCCGGTCCACACCTCCATGCTGACGGGACTGTGCCCGTCGAAACACGGCGTGAACTGGAATGACTATAAGCCCGAATTGGGATTCGCCCTCGGCACCGACCTGTTCGACCTTGCCCACGCCAATGGACTGCAAACGGTGATGTACGTGGGCAAGGAGAAACTGCGCCAGATCACCGAACCTTCCAGCACGGACGTGTTCACCTACATCAACGACCGCGACCTGGTCATCACGGAGCAGTTGCTCGCGAACTTCCCGCAGGATTTCAGGCTGTTATTCGTGCACTTCCCCACCCCCGATTGGATGGGACACGTGTACGGCTGGCTCTCGCCGCAACAACTGAGCGTGGTCTTCCGCGCCGATGAAGCCTTGGGGCAAATTCTCGCCGAACTTTCCGCACGCGGCTTGCGCGAAGAGACGTTGATCATCATCACCGCCGATCACGGCGGGCACGATACCACGCACGGCTCGAGCCTGCCCGAAGATATGACCATCCCGTGGATCGCGGCGGGCGCAGGAATCAAACCGGGGCAATTGACAACTCAGGTCCACACCATGGATACCGCCGCCACCGCCGCCTTTGCGCTTGGCTTGCCCATCCCTTCTGAATGGGACGGTGCGCCGGTCTATGAAGCGTTTGGTCTGCCGGTGGAGAGGCAATCCGCGGCGTGCGAATGAACTGGCAGAAAATCTTTGCTTGACTCTCGCAAGGATGGTTGTAAAATCACGTAACAAAATTAAATTTTTGTATTAATCTTTGACCGTACATAAGCCGTTGGAAGGCGAAATGGCGGGTAAATACATAGTTGGGTGCTTCATCTTCAAATAAGGAAAAACAAATGCAAAACGAGTTGAATCTATCACAAGATAGTGAAATTCCAGCGGGTGCAATTGAGCAAACCGAGCAAACAATTGCTGAACCAATTGAGCCAATTTTTACGTTCCCGCCAATTGCAGGTTTTTGGCGCAGATTTTTTGCGTGGTTTGTAGATACGCTCATTCTTGGTGTCATTGGTCAAATAATTGGAATTGTTTTCTCGTCTTTCTTTTTCAGTATTGGACCTTATGGACGCCCAATTGGTCTACTTTTCATTATTCCATATTTCGGAATAATGAATTCAAGAATTGGTGGTGGGCAAACTCTTGGAAAACGGTGGATGAAAATAGCCGTTCGCAACAAAAATAATGAGCCTATTGAGTTATGGCGTTCAATAATCCGAATCTCGCTCTTGGCATTGCCAGCGTTGTTTAACGGCTGGGCGATTCCAATATTTCAAAATTATGCAGTGGCATGGTTTGTGTCCCTATTAGTTTTCGGTTTGGGTGGGGTAATTTTTTACACAATGGTTTTCAATCGAAAAGCACGACAAGGAATCCATGATTTGCTTTTGGGAACTTACGTTGTTCACTTGCCTGGAAAGCCAATAGAATCTTTCCCTGTGACATCTCGAACTCACTGGATTGTAGCAAGTATATGGATTGGCATTGTGGCAATTGGCACTTTGGCGATGGTGTTTATTGCCCCAACTATACTTTCAAAAGCACCTTTAGCATCTGCAAAAAGCCTCTATGATATTCTTCAAGATGACCCACGTTTTTTTACTGTGGGAGTTAATGACCAAGCTTTTCATGATTCGAACGGGAACACAAGTCGTTCTTTGAATATAACAGTTTGGTACAAAGGTAAGATTGGCGAAAACGAGAGAGACGAAGTTGTAAATAGCATTGTAAAAATAGTTCTTGATAACGAGAAAAACATCAATGACTATGACGGAATACGAGTAAATGTAACATCTGCATATGATGTTGGAATTGCCAGTGGACATCTCAATTTTTGGGTTGCAAATTCTATTGAAGGCTGGCGAAAAGAAATTTACCCGAACGGTTCATCAAATGGGTTTATTCCGTCTCTTTTGGCATACGCTTTTGCAATTCCGTAACGCACCCAACATTGCGTCCTCAGAAACCGTCCCATCCCGAGCGCCCCAGATGTAATCATCCGGGGCGTACGTTTTTGGAAAATCATGCGGATCTTCCGCACATAGCCATCACAATGCCAAAAATCTGGGGGATGAGTAAACGCAAAGCGGGCGCCTGGTTCACAGACACCCATGAAATGGCGTACGTTTTGGCGTGTCTATGCCGGAACCAATTGATAACCCAACTTCGCCGCCTTTGCGCTTGGCTTGCCCATCCCCTCTGAATGGGACGGTGCGCCGGTCTATGAAGCGTTTGGCCTGCCGGTGGAGAGGCAATCCGCGGCGTGCGAATGAACTGGCAGAAAATCTTTGCTTGACTCTCGCAAGGATGGTTGTAAAATCACGTAATAAATTAATTTTTGACCCGTCCATAAGCAGTTAGGAGGTGCTAATGTCTATGATTGGCTATCCACTTGGTATCTTGATCGGCGTCATCACAGGGTATGTGTTCATGTTGTTTTTCCAGACTGTGATCGCAAGCTCAAAAGTAAAATTTTCAACAATCATGAAGGTAAGCACCCAACTACTAGCCATGCCGACCTTTTGGTTTGGCGGCCCTTGGATTACAACAAAGTTCCTTCAATCAGTGAACTTCGCGGAATCACTGCCTGGGTATCTAGTCTCGCTGACACTCACATTTCTGCTGCTTGTATCCTGGCCGTTGAGTCGATTCGTGATTTCAGTCGGAAACCAGGTCGGCAAAGCCCAAAGGAGGAAGAAATGATTAGCCCTCTGATCAATTCCATTGTCATTGCAGGATTTGGTTTCTTCATTGGCATCGTTTTGCAAATTGCAATGAGCATCATGCCGGAAAGAAATAGGGAATCACATTCCTTGAAATTTAACAAGGGCTTGCAGGGTTTTATTGATGATGCAAATAAGAGTGCAAAAGAAAGCCGGGAAATGGTCCAAACTGCAGGACCAGCCTTTTGGATGAGTATGTTTGCTTTCTATGGGCTCATTGCTATCCTAATACTTATTATTATCTATAGCCCCCTTGTAATGAATTGGCTTGTTTTCCTCCTTGCGCTTTTCACTGGTTTTGGGCTATTCGAGTGGATTTTTACGCGAGCAAAGGCGGGAAAGATGTCTTCTCCATCAAATCCATCGAACGATTCTCCGCCAGAAGCCTCAGATAGTAATCAGTAAATGGTGAAGCACCGTGCAAGGGATGACCAATCCTAAACAAAACTGCTAATGAGCGACATGGAGTTCTCATAACAAGTAACAAAACGTGCAGTGGACGTGCGGGATTCTGCGACACCTACGGCAAGCATTTCGCGCATGCGTGGCTTCGAGTTTTTCTGCTCCTGAACAGAGTCCACGCCCGCCCACCTGTCCGTTACGCAAACCGGTGGGCAGCCAAAGTAAGGAGTTAAACTAATGAATACAACTACTTTTCAGGAAAACGTTGTGATCATAACTGGTGCATCCTATGGAATTGGTCAGCAATTAGCACTGGAGTTTGCGGGCTGTGGAGCATGGCTGGTGCTCGCATCACGTACCGTTGAGAAGTTAGAAGAAGTATCCAGCCAGTGTCGCCAGCGTGGGGGCAAGGCGGTTGTTATCCCTGCCGATGTAGCTGATCCAATCCAGTGTCAGAACTTGATTGAATGCACTGTTTCAGAGTATGGACGGATTGACACCTTAATTAACAATGCTGGGGTTGGTATGGCATCAAGATTTGACGAGCTGCAAGACCTTGCGTTATTTGAAAGGGTGTTCCGAGTGAATTTTTTCGGGAGCGTCTATTGTACGCATTATGCCTTACCCTATCTGAAGAAAACTTGCGGGAGACTGGTCGCAATTTCCAGCCTCCGCGGGAAATTTCCGTCAGCTACAGCGGATGCTTATGGACCAAGCAAACATGCCATGGCGGGTTTTTTCGACTCCCTGCGAATTGAATTAGCTGAAAGCGGAGTGAGTGTAACCATGATATACCCTGGATGGGTAAGCACAGGTATAAGCAGCCGCGCCTTGCGGGCAGATGGCACATCAGCAGGGAGTGTATCAAGGCATGAAATGGGCGCAATGCCAGTCGATGTTTGCGCTCGAACGATCTTTAGAGCTGTCGCGAAACGCAAGCGCGAAGTTGTAATGACATTTCAGGGGAGAATGGGATCATGGTTAAGGTTGATCGCACCGAAAATTGTTGACGAAGTAGCCCGCCAGGGTTCTGAGAGGTGACCTAGTATTGTTCTCATATAGAAGACTGTCTGCCCAACACAGCGTCCTTAGAAACCGTCCTATCACGAGCGCTCCAGATGTAGTCATCCGGGGCGTATGTTTTTGGAAAATCATGCTGATCTTCCGCACACAACCATCACAATGCCAAAAATCTGGGGGATGATTAAACGCAAAGCGGGCGTCTGGTTCACAGACACCACCTGCTGTTCCTCGTACTTCTTTTGGTATTTGTTCACGCTCAACGGGTCATATTCCACTTTGCCCTTGAGCATCTTGTACACTACCCGCGCAATAGCGTGCGCCGTCGCCACCGTTGCCTTCGCGCTTGGCTTGCCCATCCCCTCTGAATGGGACGGTGTGCCGGTCTACGAAGCGTTTGGTCTGCCGGTGGAGAGACAGTCCGCGGCGTGCGAATGAACTGGCAGAAAATCTTTGCTTGACTCTCGCAAGGATGGTTGTAAAATCACGTAATAGATTAACTTTTGACCCGTCCATAAGCAGTTGGTCTGTCAAATGGCGGGTAAATACATAGTTAGCCCGCAACTATGTTGCGATATAGTATTCTCTGTAAGTGATAAAAGGAGAATCCAATGTCTTCGAACACCGCAGGGGTTATTTTCGTACTGTTGTTTCTGATAATCCTTGCGATATTTACCCTCCGCGCTAAAAGAAGGCAGAAAGCAGGCGAAGAGAATGAGCCCAATACAGAAGATATTTCATTCTGGAGCATAGAAAAAGAGACATCCAATAGATTAGTTTTGAAACTCGAATCTAATGACACAGTATTTACCTTTGATCTTGATTCGGGCATTATCACTCGCTCAGAGAACCAAGTAAGAGAAATGTTAAATCCAGTAGAAGTACCCATCTCCCAAGTAGACAAACTTCTCTTGACTTTCGAAGATGCTCCCTCAGGAATTGATCCGTACGCCAAACTGGAGATGGTTACAATACAAGGTGATAAGTTTCAAATTATTCGAGGCTATAGATATTTAGAGGTGGTGTCACCAATGGCAAAGAAAGTTGCAGGTTTTATTCACAAAGGGATAGAAGAAGAAATTTTGGCATATGGTGCTTTTTTGGAAAAAGCGGGCTAACAAAGCGTGCAGCGGACGGCGGGGAGTCTGCGCGAGTTACAAGCATTTTTCTGGCTTCGGGCTTTTCCTGCTCCCGAACAGAATCCACACCTGCCCCAGTGCCAGTAAAGCAAACCATTAGGCGTTCATCAAAAAGCGATACAGGAGGATGAACATGAAATTCTGTCAAAGTTGTGGAAGAGAAGCCCCAACCAAACACGTCGATTATTATCAAAACATCGGCGCCATCTTCATGCGTTTTTCAAAGCACATGGGAGGTCATTTCTGCAAGGATTGCTCAAACCAATACTTCTGGTCTTTCACTGGCATTACCTTGTTTCTGGGTTGGTGGGGTCTAATATCCTTTTTTTATACGCTATTCGCACTGCCCAATAACATCATCAATTACATCGGAACCTTCGGGTTAGAATCCCCTGACCCGAATACGCCGCGTCAAATGCTCACCGATGCTGTGATCAGAAGAATTAAGCCATACACAGCAGAATTGTTTCAACGCCTCAATGCTGGGGAGGCGATAGAGACAGTTGCAAGAAATATTGCTAACCGTGCAATTGCAAGCCCAGAACAGGTGATCGCTTATGGATTTGCAGTTGCACGAGAACTCAAGGAGAGAAAGGCTTAACCACAACGCCCAACACAGCGTCGTCAGCAATCATTCAGCCCCGAGCGCCCCGTCAGTTTCCTTGCGGCGGGGTCTCATAAAGGATATGCTGTTGCCATACCATCCGGTAGCGAAGTGTCAGCCCTAATAATTGAAGTGAGGTCATCGAATGAAAGCTCTTCTGGTTATTGATATGCAAGCAGGATTGTTTGAAGGAGACTCGCCACGCTACGACGCAGATGGTGTCATCCAGAGAATAAACAAGATCGCCAGGATAGTGCGAGCGACCGGGGGCATAGTGATATTTATCCAGCATGAAGACAATGGCGGTCTTAAGCCAGGAACAGATGGCTGGGAAATCCTGCCGATTCTGGAACGAGTGGATACAGATTTGTTGATACACAAACAGGCTTGTGATTCTTTCTATGAAACGAATTTGCCCGATCTCCTCGAACAGTATGATGTCCAGGAGATAATCATTACAGGCTGTGCAACTGATTTTTGTGTAGACACCACCATCCGTGCGGCTGCAAGTAGAAATTATGATGTGGTTGTTGTTGAAGACGCGCACACAACCAGGGATAGGCCACACCTTGATGCCAAATCGATTATTCGTCACCACAATTGGATGTGGAAAAATTTGATCCTTCCAAGAAATGAAGTTAAAGTTTTGCCAGCGGTAAGTGTCATGGAGTACTTACAATCTGGATCTCAACTGTAAGCAAGGTTGCTCAACACAGCGTCCCGGACCCTTCGACACGTCCTGTCGGGGCAGTCAGGGCAGGCAGTGTGGGACGCTTCGCGTGCGGCACCTACGGCGAGCATTTCGTGCATGCGTGGCTTCGAGCCGCTTCGCGTCCTGCTCCCAGGCAGAGTCCACGCCCGTCTGGTTGTCGAGCCTGTCGAGACACACACGTCCCTGCGGATAACGCAAGTCCGTTGGGCAGCGCATTTCCATTCAATCAGGGAGATACCAATTGAAACATGAAGCCATTCGATGAACTAACTCGATTAGGCCGCATACGAAGAATGCGACAGCTGGCAACAGTAGCCTTGATGGGTTATGGAGTTGATGAGGCGCGCATTCATCTTGTCCGCCAGGCTGGGAATACCCTGTTTGGCGTTAAGACATCCAACCTGCCAGGTCCAGAAGCACCTGATGGGTTGTTTGAGGAGGGTCAATATCTGCTACGGGTGCACGAACCTGGCTACCAAGAGCAGGAGGCTATTGAACTGGAATTAATCTGGCTGACTGCCATGCGCCGGGAGGCGAATTTTCCAGTGCCAGAACCTATTGCAACCCTGGATGGGCAGTGGATGCTCTCAATCAATACGCCCGGCGTACCAGGGACACGCCTGTGCTCTCTCCTCCGCTGGATCAAAGGTCGCTCAGTAAAAAATCGTTTCCGACCACATCATCTCCGGGCGCAGGGGAGATTGATGGCAAGGCTGCACCAGTTTTCCATTCAGTGGCAACCTCCGGCAGGTCTATCTAAACGAAAATTCGACTGGGACGGTTTGTTCCAAAACGATGTGGGCAGTGGCATGGCAAATGCTGATGCGTGGGCGCTTCTTTCTCCTCTCCACAGGGAAGCCTTTTTCTTTGTTGCAGAGCGGATTCGGGATGTGATGGAGGACTGGGGTCAGGGTCTTGACGTGTTCGGTTTGATCCATGGAGACTTGGGGGTGGATGCCAATCTGTTTTTCTGGCACGGTGAGCCAAGGGCAATTGACTTTGATGATTCTGGTTTTGGCTACTGGGTATTCGACCTGGCGGTGGCATTGGATGCCTGTCGAGATGATCCTGCTTATCCTCACTACCGAGAAGCCCTCTTGAATGGATATGCGGAATTCCGCTCCCTACCAGAGAAGCAGGCAGAGCAGATCGAGTTGTTTCTGGCTGGTCTCCAGGTCTATTGGAATCTTTGGGCTACCGGTGGGACGCATCTCTATCCGAGATTGCTTCAGGAATTTAATGAACGTATCGCCCGTACAGCAGAGTTCGTGGTACGTTATGCTCGGCAGAAAGGTTGTCCCATCTAGGCGCTGCCCAACAAAGCGTCCCGTAAGAGCACACCTGCACCCACCGTGATTTGCTAAGCAAATCATGCGGTGTCGGGATAATGCACCTGACCCTTCGACACTCCCTTTGGTCGCAGGGCAGGCAGTGTGGGACTGCCGCTTCGCATCCTGCTCCCAAGCAGAGTCCACGCCCGGTCCACGTCTCTGCGGGATAACGCAAGTCCGTTGGGTGCTTGTAATCAAATAAGGTAATGAGGTAATGTATGAATTCTTCTCCAGAGATTCGGTCGCTGCTGCATAAATTTCAAGATGGATACACCCACCGAGATGTTGCCCAATTGGATGCGTTCATGGATTTATTTACTCCGGATACCGAAATCATAGGTACGAATGGAGTCAAACCGGGTGTGGATGAGTGGTATACGGATCGAGAAGCAGCAAGGCAGATGATTAGAAGGGATTGGGAAAGATGGGGTGATCTCAAATTAGAAGTGGAGTCTGCATCCATACGAGTTGAGGGGAAGGTGGGCTGGATCGCGTCATCGGCGACAGTAACGAAACACATAGGAGACGAAAACTACGCTGAATTATTGGAATATATCAAGGAATATATCGATACGTCAAAATTACCTGCGGAGCAAAAGCTCCACTTAATTCTGCGAGATGGAATAAACACAGTCTATGAACTTCATCGAGGGGAGGAATTTGTCTGGCCATTACGATTTACTGCGGTGGTTGTGAGTGAAGAAGGGGGATGGAAATTTGCCCAGGTTAATTTTTCATTTCCGACTGTAGGGGATCCAGATGTGCGGATTGTGGATTAGGTTGACAAAAATATGCAACCAAGTAGGGTGCGTCTGGTTTGGTCTTTCAGAAGGAAATATGCCATATAGTGCTATGAGAAGTTAAGGCGCACCCAACACAGCGTCCCGTAAGAGCATCGGGATAATGCACTGGATGGTGGGATTCTGCGGTGATTTTGGCTTTTTCTACGCATCGGCAGAATCCACACCCACCCACTGTCCACACCGCGAGCCGTTGGGGTTATCATTCAACTCCGTTTGTTGCAGGTACGATATAGTACGAGAGTCCGGAAAGGAAATTCCATGAATCTTCTCGATTTCATATTGCAAGGTAAGATCTCAGGCTATGCCAGTGGCGGTGAGGGACAGGAAAAGACATTCGATGATGGATCATGAGGCTTTGAGAGCATGGGACATGGCTATCGATATTTGGACCGTTACTACGGCTTCAATCCATTCACGGGAACGGAACATATTTACGCCGCCAACGGTCCTTTACTCTGGGTGATGAACTACTATGGACAAGTCCTGCCCGTCTGCTCGGATCCCAAGAAGGTGTACTCTTTTCTCAAGGAAGCCATGCGATTAGTCTCGTCCGAATACCCTTTCCGAGGACCAGCCATGTTCGAAATGGGCAACCTGTGGTATGAAAATCAGCAGTCCGGCACGCTTGACAGCTTTCATAGTACGGAAAGCATATTTGAAAACGGCGAGAAAGTTTACTTCCTCCACTACCACGGAGGCAAAGTAATAGTGCCGGAAACCACGCCATAGTGAAATGGCGGAAAAACGCCCAACACAGCGTCCTGGACGATCACCGGGATAATGCACTGGATGGTGGGATTCTGCGGTGATTTTGGCTTTTTCTACGCATCGGCAGAGTCCACGCCCGCCCACTGTCCACACCGCAAATCGTTGGGCGGCATATCGAACTTGCGCGAGATGGAAAATGACAGAAACTGCTCTTCACATTGAAGTAATTCGGTCTCTCTCAGAGAAATTGAGAGCATATTACATTTTTCCGGATGTGGCGGAAAAAATCTGTATATGTCTCCAAAAACACATAGATGACGGGGATTACAACGATATAGAAGAAGGAGAGTTCTTTGCCTACGCACTCACCACCCACATGCAAGAGATTTGCCATGATGAACATGGGTGGGTCAAATGGCATTCAGAACCTTTGCCAGATGGAGAGGACGCTCTGCGTTTGAGTAAAGAATGGAGGGAAGAGCAGCAACTCCAAGCCAGGCTCAACAACTATGGTTTTCATACAGTTCAGAGGATGCCGGGAAATGTAGGCTATTTGGATATTCGCTACTTCCATCGTCCATCATGGGCTGGAGATATCGCAGTTGCCGCAATGAATTTTCTGGCAAACATGGATGCGATAATTATCGATCTGAGAAAATGTCTTGGGGGATATCCAGGAATAATTTCTCTGATTAGCAGTTATTTACTCAGTGAAGAGCCTGTACAACTAGGCAGTATATACTGGCGAGATGACGGTGCGACACAACAATATTGGACACTGCCGTATGTTCCCGGGCAAAGACTTGACGATAAATCCCTTTATATCTTGGTTAGCAAAGAAACATTCTCAGGTGCTGAGGGGTTTGCATATGACATGCAAGCTCGTAAACGAGGAATGATTATTGGTGAACAAACAGATGGAGGTGCGCATCCGGGTGCTTCTTATCGATTGAATAAGCACTTCGAAGTGTTTATTCCAATTGGCTGTCTGACACATCCAATTACAAAGCAGAATTGGGAGGGGGTAGGCGTTACTCCTGATATTCTGGCGTCATCAGAGCAGGCGTTGAAAATAGCGCACAAAACGGCACTAGGGTCAATCATTAGAATCCTTGGAAATCCACTTTCGGGATCGCTCAAGGTTTTATTGGCTGAGGCTCGTGTGGCTTATGAAGAATTAGCAGATAAATAGAAAATGCCGCCCGCACACTGTCCACACCGCAAACCGTTGGGCGGGGGATGCGACACAAGATAGAAGTGTGATTTTGACGAATGAAAGGTGAACAAATGACCGATGTATTTAGAATCGCCGACATTTTAGTATCGCATGCAGTACGAGTCCACGGCAACGAAATCGCCCTCGTCGTTTATCATGGGTCGTATGCGAGAGGCACAGCTACATCAACCTCTGATCTCGACATTTATTATGTCCCGGACGATGGCAAAGCGGAATCACTCAGCACCACTTTTGTCATCGGCAACCTGCCCTTCCAATTCGATTACATGCCATGGAAGGTTTTGGAGAACATTGCCAATGCAAAGTCAAGAAACCCCTGGGCAGTGTCAGCTTCCCAGGTTGCGGACGCGAAGGTGCTTTATTATCGTTCGGACGCCGACCTGGAGCGCTTTAATGCGTTGAAAGCGCGTATTGCTGAACTTGCCCGGCCGGAAAGCCGTGGTTATATGGTCGAACGGGGGCTGGAGGAATTCAAAACAACCCTTTTTCAGTTGGGCCAGATGCGACTGGCGCTTGCACACAAGGATATACCAGGCCTGCATTGGGCGGGATGGCAGTTCACCTGCAGCGCGGTCAATTGCCTGGCGCTGGTTAACCAAACATACTTTTCGAAAGGCTGGGGCGCAAAT
>JBFYRY010000227.1:0-6498 GCA_041302025.1 Chloroflexota bacterium
GTACTGGGACCCGGCTTCCTCGGCGACTCCACATCATATTGAGCATCCTGATTGCTTTGTTGCATAAACCACCTCTCCTCCTGAATTACCAGACAAATAAAGCCATCCTGGAATATGATGGATACGGCAACTTTTGTTCAGATTTCAGTATAGCACTTTTTCAATACTTTACACAACACTTTTTGCCACTTGCTCTCCGTAACCCAGCAACGCCTTGACCATCTCGTGCGTGCGTCCCTCGGCATACACACGCAGGACGGGTTCCGTTCCCGACGGGCGGATGAGAAGCCACGAATCATCGGACATGATGTATTTAACACCGTCGCGCTGACTGACCTCGGATACCTTCTCGCCTCCGATCTCAGCCGGAGCCTGCTTCGTTAAAAAGTCCGTCATCTCCGCCTTGGCAACAGGACGGCTCAACCGCAGGTCCGTGCGTTCGTAAAATGCCGGACCAACGTCTGCAAGCAGTTCCTCCACCAAGCCATGCAAGGTCTTGCCTGAGGACGCGATCATCTCCACCAGCAACAAGCCCATGATGGGACCGTCGCCTTCGGGGATGTGCCCCTTGAACGAGATGCCGCCCGATTCCTCCCCGCCAATCAGCACATCCTCGCTCATCATGTAATCGGCGATGTGGTTGAATCCAACGGGGGTTTCGTGCAGTGTCAGACCATAGCGTTTCGCCAGCCGGTCGATCATGCGGGTGGTGGAGACCGTCCGCACGACCGAGCCGGTCAGTCCGCGTTTTTCCACGAGATATTTCAATGAGAGTGCCATGATCTTGTGCGGGTCGACGAACGTACCGCGTTCATCCATGGCACCGATGCGGTCTGCGTCACCGTCGGTGACGATGCCGAAATTGCCGATCCCCGAACTGACAGCGGATGCCAGCGCGCCGAGGTTCTTGGCAATGGGTTCGGGGTGGATACCGCCAAAACCGGGATTCATTTCGCCGCGGATCTCCGCGATCTCACAGCCCGTGCCCTGTAAAAACGATTTGATCACGCCGCGTCCCGAGCCGTACATGGCATCCACCACAAAACGCTGGGGATTATCGGCAATGATGTCGGTGTTTATGAGCGTCCGCAGGTGGTCGAAGTAGGCGGGCAACGGATTGAACCTCTGGATCAAACCATCTTCGCGCGCCTTTTTGAAATCCATCAAGTTGGGACCGCGCGCCTGCTCTTCATTGTCATTGATGTACACTTCCACGCGGCGGCATTGTTCTGACAGGGCAGATCCGCCGAACGCGCCCTTGAGTTTGACTCCGTTGTAACGCGGCGCATTGTGTGAAGCGGTGATCATCACGCCCGCGACGGCGCGCTGGTTTTTGACCGCGTACGAAATGGCGGGCGTGGGGGCGTCGGCTTGTGCCAGCAGGACGGTGAACCCGTTCGCGGCGAGAACGCGTGCCACTTCCCCGGCGAATCGGTCTGAGAGGAAGCGGGTATCGAACCCGACCACGATCTTGTTCGGGTCCGGTGCCTGGTCGCCGTTGCCTGAACTGTTTCGCTTGTCCCAGTGCTCCGATGCGACAGCGTCGGCGATGGCTTGCGCCACCATGCGAAGGTTGCTAAAGGTGAAGGTGTCCGAGATGACAGCTCTCCAGCCGTCGGTTCCAAAATGAATGGGCATTGTTACTCCAAAAAAGAATTTTGTCATTGCGAGCCAGGGGCGAAGCAATCTCCTCGTTGATTTGGGGATTGCTTTGGGCTTCGCTCTTGCAATGACGATTGGTTATGGTGTTGCTGTAATTTCCGGGGTGGATGACGGCAACCACTCTGCGACCGGGGTGGCGGTGACAAGGACGGTCTGTATCATCCAGCCTTCAACGCGGACATCGTTGGTGAACGAAATGACATGCACCCAGATGATGCCGTTGATATCCTGCAGGTCGTTTGGAACGATGGTGACCGTGGAGCCGTTCCCGAGAGTAGCCAGCACTTTTCCGCCCGGTTTTTCGCGGATGAATGCGCCGCCTCCCTCTGATGCGCGGATGATGCCGATGATGGGGGTGGGTTCCGCCGTGATGGTGGATGTGGGTGTATCGATGACAGGTGTTGCTTCCAATGTCACCGGTTCGGGACTCGGGGTGCGGGACGGGGTGGCTGTGGGAACGCCGATGAATGCGCTTGTCTGTGCGACAATCGGTGACGCTGTGGCGCTGGGAAGCGGGGTCGGGATGGATTCTGTCTGGGTAACGGGAACAGGCACGGGTGTGGCAAGACCCGCCTGTATTTTCATCCAGTCGACAAATCCCGTTTGGAATCCCACGAAGGCGATCAGCGCGATGAGGATGAGTCCGGTCAGGGATAGTCCGCCTGCAGAGGTGGGGTAAAAGCGCAGGAAGAAGAGGGCGATAATGCCGAAAAAGGTTGCCCAGGCGATGTGGACGAGAAAGACCAGCAAGCCCTGGGGCCAGATGCCTTCCACGCCGCTCCCGAGACCGAACCCAGCCGCGCCGATGGGGAGGAGGATGCCATAGGCGAGCAGTGCGCTGGGCAGGTAGGGGCGATTCTCAGATCGAACAAAGGAGATGGTCAGGATAATGGCGGCAATGGTAAGGATGACAAGATTGGGCCACCACAAATGACTGTTTTCGAATGCGGCTGTAAATGTGCGTGCTGAGTACGGCAGGGTCTGTGATGCAACCCCGGCAAGCAAGCCGCCGGTGAATAGAATGATCGAACTGACAAGAAATGCAGAAACGGTTTGCAGGAAGAACCTTCCCGCGCCTGCGATGGCGGCGAGTGTTATACCGATCCACGGTGTCAACAAGGGCGCAACGAGCAAGCCAAAGAAAAGGATCGCCTGCGAGTTGAAGAAATATCCCAGACCGATGAACAAACCGCTGATGAGTGAGAAGACGAAAAGTTCATACGATGGGAAGGCGCGGCGGGCGAGATGCGTGAACAGCGCCGCGCGGCCCTCCTCATCGGTGGGGAAGTAGGCGCGCCTTTGGGCGCGCCGCCTGCGCGCGCGCGCCGATTCGAATTCGGGCGGGTTGCCGGGGGATGGTTGTGATGCGGGTTCGGAGTAACTCATTCAGTTCTTGTCAGATTACGCTTCAAATTTTATTTTCTCAAACTTGCGACGATGCGCAGAGGTCTTTCGAGCATTTCCAGCGCGGCGTTGATATCGGGCGCGAGCAGGTCGGCGGACGATAACGCATCGACCGCGATGCCTTCCTGCGATATGACACAGATCCCCAGCGCGGCTTCCTTGAGCATGTTTGCGTCGTTCGCTCCCTGCCCGATCGTTACAACGGATTTCGATCCGAGTTTGCGGACATATTCCGCTTTTTGTCCGGCCTCGTTGCCCGGTTGAATGCGGACCGCGGTAAGGTTGAGTTGCTGGTCGATCTCTGCCTGTCTCCCGTGCGTATCGGCGGTGAGCATGTGGATTGTAAGCCTGTCTCTCAGCGCGCCGAGCTGTTTTGCCACACCGGATATGAGTTGCCCGTCGATGGCAAGAGTCCCGTTGACGTCTGTGACCAAATGCTCCAGTTGCAGAAGTCCGCGCCCGGGGATGTCGATCTCGATCATGCGGTAATTATACAGGGATAAACAGGATGATGGAGGACACATCTGCATTGGGATTGGAGTACGCTTCCTCCCAAGCCGGAGCCTGATTCCGCTACCCGGCACAGTCACGAATTGCGCTTGTTCAGAAACGGGGCGGCGCATTTCGTGACCGTGGGTATTAATATTGACAGGTATTTCTCTTCGAGTATAATACCCGTCCGCACGACATGGTCGACTAGCTCAATGGCAGAGCAACTGACTCTTAATCAGTGGGTTCAGGGTTCAAGTCCCTGGTCGATCACAAACGACCTTCTTTCAGAGGGTCGTTTTCGTTTTGGGTTCAGCGCCCTCGCAGGGAGGGTGATATTCAAGTCCCTGGTCGATCACAAAGGATAACATCAAGCCGGGCTGTTGTTGTGTACTTTGTGTTTTAGTACAAACGGGATGCAAAAAAACTTGCATCCTGTTTCACATAAAAGTATACTGCCTCAAATTCAAACCAAAGGAGAGATAATATGAATAACAAGAATACAGGCATCATTGCCACCATTGCCGCCGTGATACTTTGCGGTTGTCCGGGTTTGTTTTTGTGCATTTTTGGCGCAGTCACTGCCACAGGCAACATGCCGTTTTCGACCGAAGTAAATGGAATCAGCAACTCCGGGATGGTATCCCCCACGATCGGATATGTCCTGCTTTGCCTGGCGCTGATTTTCATCCTGATCCCTGTTGGGGTGGGATTCTTCACCCTTAGGAAAAAAACCGAAGTGGCGCAGGAAGTCCCCCCGGCTTCCTAATGAAGTAAAAACAAAAAGCGGCGAACCGATCGGTTCGCCGCTTTTTGTTTGGCTCGTGCAGTTCCTACTGCACGAAGATGTAGACTGTCAGTTTGCAGAAGTAGGTATTCCCTACGCGGAGAACCCAGTAAGTGGTGTAATTGGCGGATGTTTTCGGTGCCTGCATGCTGGCAGACAGGGTTATGTTTTGACCGGGTTTGACTGTCTTTTCAAGATCGTAACTGGACACTTTGTGGATCTTGTCGCCGCTATCATAGAGGAAGTCCACGCTATTTCTGTCCCATTCTTTGGAGCCGGTGTTTTTCAGCGTCCATGTTGCTTCGAAACTGGTCCGCGGGCTGAACGTAGCTCCATTGGCGGGATACGCGGAGACCACTTCACAGGCATATCCTCCGCCGGTGCCTCCAGTTCCTCCAGTACCGCCAGTACCTCCAGTACCTCCACTGCCGCCACTGCTACCAGGAGGAACAATGGGTGTGGGACTCTTTAGGATGAATACCACTGTGTTCGTTGCCGTGGGAGAGGGGGTCTCTGTATTGCGCGGGGTGGGTGTGGATGTAGCTGTCGGTGTGGATGTGGGCAGTGCCCTGACCGTCTGAGTCGCGGCGGCATTCGCAGTCTCTGCAATGTAGGTATTGACCGCTCCAGGATCGATGGTGGGGACCACCGGTGCCCCAACCGACGGCATAACACATGCTGTTGCAACGACCAGCACCGACATCCAGATTAATATTTTTTTTCGATAAATTAACATTTTTCCTCTTGCTCTTTCAGGTGATTTTGCCATGTGTCAGCGATGCGCGGCTCCACGGATCGACCCGGATTACCCGGTTTTATTTCACGATGATGGCGACATACGGAGTGCAGTACACTCCTTCGAGCGACCAGACCATGACGTGTTTGCCGGACTCACTTGGAGCGGTGGCGTCCAGGATGACTTCGTATCGATCTCCGGGAGCAATTTCAGGAAGTTCGATCAGCGTGGTAGTGGTCATTTGCGGACCGTAGGAATATTTCAGATCGGTTCCAGCGCGCCATGATTTTGTGCCAATATTTATAAAGGTCCAGCGTACATCAAAATCGTCGCCTTTGGCAAACTCCTCGTTATCAAACGGTCTCTGGCGGATGATTTCGCAGGCATATTCCGGTTTGACGGTTGTTCCACCGCCACCGCCTCCGATTGACGGGGCGCTTGTTGGTGGCACCACAACGAATGGCGTGGCGGTGGGGATGATGGGGGTGGGGGTGGGCAGAACGGCGGTCTCGGTTGGTATCGGTGTTTCAGTTGCCGGGGGGACAGCCTGGGCGGTTTCGAGATTCTGCGCGGCAACAGTCAGTTGCACGGATTGTTCGATCAATTGCTGAACGAGCGCCGGGTCTTGCGTTGCGGCTGGCTCAGATACAGGCGCACAGGCACTTAACAGGACAAACACTGTCAGCGCAGAGAATAGGATTCTTTTCGTGGTTCGGTTCATTCTTGTCTCCTTCAGTTTGCTATTTCTCATTTGATTTTGGCGAGCCATCGCCAATTCCCAATGGCTGCCACTTCTTGTCGTCCTTGAGACGATGTTGAATTCCGTGGCGGTCATGCGTTTCGTCGAAGCCTTCAGGCTTGATGAACATCTGTTTCCCTTCCAGCAAGCCATGCACACCTTCCTGTCCGGGTTCGAGGCGCTTTTCACCTTTGAATTTGGCGGCATCACTGGGCAGGTAATCGGTCGGTTCTTCGTATGTAGTGACGTATCCTTCGAAATTGCGCAGGATGATCTTGTGGTCAGACATGCTCAGCAGATAGTTCGGCATGACAGGGATCTTCCCGCCGCCGCCCGGCGCATCCACGATGTATTGCGGCACGGCATAGCCGGAAGTGTGGCCGCGCAAGCCTTCCATGATCTCGATCCCTTTTGCAACCGGTGTGCGGAAGTGTCCCGCGCCTTCCACCAGGTCGCACTGGTAGAGATAGTAGGGTCGTACACGAATGCGGACCAGGTCATGCACGAGTTTACGCTGGATGTGGACGTTGTCGTTCACGCCTGCCAACAGCACGGATTGATTACCGAGCGGAATCCCGGCTCTTGTAAGACGGTCACAGGCTTGTTCCAGTTCCAGCGAAATTTCGTTTGGATGATTGACATGGATGTTGAGCCAAAGCGGATGGAATTTTGCCAGCATAT
>JBFYRY010000228.1:0-6478 GCA_041302025.1 Chloroflexota bacterium
CACAAGCGGCTGGAAGTACCTCAACAAATGAGCGAGCCCATCAATTATGGCAAATATTAGCGTGGATTAACGGATGAGACATTTCGATCTTGGCGGCACGGGTCAGCCGTTACATTTTCTCCACGCCAACGGTTACCCGTCTGATTGTTACAAACCGCTTTTCGAACTCTTAAAAACCGAATATCACGTCTTTGGGATGTTGCTCCGCCCATTGTGGGGCGAAGCCAAACCGGACCAGATCGATGACTGGCATGTATTTTCGGAGGACTTGCGCGTCTTCCTGAATTCATCTCCATTAAGTTCAACATCCAATGGAGAGCCTGTCCCCGTCATCGCGGTGGGACATTCCATCGGAGCGATCGTCACCCTGCGCGCCGCTTTGAGATACCCGAAGAAATTCCGCGCGCTGGTTCTGCTCGACCCGGTTCTCTTTGTACCGCGACGACTCGTTGAATGGAAAGTCCAACGCGCAAAGGACCCTCTGTCTAATCCATGGATCCAAGGCGCCCAGAAACGTAGACGCGCGTTCAGCGACCTCGAGTCCGTCTACACGAGTTACAGGGAAAGAGAAGTTTTCCGTTATCTGAGCGATGAGAACTTGCGAATTTATATTGAGGGGATCACGCGCAAAACGGAAAATGGGTATGAACTGGTCTACTCGCCTGAGTGGGAAGAGAGAATCTATTTCACGAGTCTCCAGGATTTTGATATATGGAACAACCTGCAATACCTCCGGGTGCCAACTCTCTTCATCCGCGGCGAGGAGACGGATACTTTTCTCGAGAATGCGGCAGAACTTGTGAAATTCAAACAACCCAAAGCGAGAGTTGAGATGCTGGAGAGAGCCACACATCTATTGCCACTCGAACGTCCAAAGGAAGTGTTTGAAATCATGCAATCATTTCTCAAAGAGACCCTAAAGGTCTCATAGACCTTTAGGGTCTGTGAAAGGAAAATATGAGCGAAATCAAATATTCATCCGCCGAATTGATGATCATCAACGCCGCGCGTTTACTGCGTGATGGCGACGTGGTGTTCGTCGGTGTCGGTCAACCCAACCTGGCATGCAACCTTGCCAAACGGACTCATGCTCCCAACCTTGTCATGATCTACGAAGCGGGCGTGATCGGCGCGGAGCCTGAGCGTTTGCCGCTATCCATTGGCGATCCCACGCTCGTGAGCGGGTCGCTTTCGGTGGTGAGCATGTACGATATCTTTGCGAACTACCTCCAGCGCGGCAACGTGGATGTGGGCTTCATGGGCGGCGCGCAGATTGATAAGTACGGCAACATCAACGCCACGGTCATCGGTGGGTACGAGCATCCCAAAGTGCGCCTGCCCGGCTCCGGCGGCTCGCAGGAGATCGCGGCGTGGGCAAACCGCTGTTACATCATGACGCCGCACCAGAAGCGACGCTTCCCTGAAAAAGTGGAATTCATGACATCGGCTGGATTCATCAATGGAAAAGGCGACCGCGAAAAAGCCGGTCTGCGCGGCGGTGGTATGCTGGCGGTCGTGACCGATATCGGCATTCTGGAACCGGACGAATCCGGCGAAATGGTCCTGACCGCACTGCATCCCGGCAAGACCGCCGAGGAAGCCAAAGCCAATACAGGTTGGGATTTACAAGTTGCGCCAGATCTAAAAACAACAGAAGTTGTGACCGACAATGAATTGCGCATCCTGCACGAAGAACTCGACCCGACGGGGATTTATCTCAAAGGCGGCGGATAGGTCAACGAGCATCATGGCTAACTTCACATTGCGGCAAAGGCTTTTGATGATTGCCTTTAATCTCACTACACCTTTAGTAAGTTTGGTCGGTTTTTGCGATCTCACGAAGGTTCGTACAAGGTCACAATCGGTCCCAATTCAATTAGACGCAATTAAGGAAGCGGCTGAATATATCAAAGATAAAAAGGATTTTCTTAGAGACAAAATCACTGCAGAAAATGACCCTGATTTTACTTCTGAGTTAGCAGCAGCCAATTATCTACGTGACTTTGCGACAGAGTTACAAACTTATGAAAAAGCAATTGCCAAATCACTTGATGCACTGCTGATACAAGGCTTCGAAACTGGAGATCCTTCACTTGAAAAGTGGTCCGTCAACACTTCGACCAATGCATTGGAGAACTTACATAAGATACTTGATGCCTTGAGAAATATTCAACCAAACTTGGAATTAACAATTGAGGATGGGTAAATGAAAAAAACTCTGCCAAGCCTGCTCTTCTTTTTGTGGACCGGCATACTCATCATCACCTACTATGTCGTCCAGAAACCGAAACTTTTCTTTTTGGCTGGCTTGGCAGATACACTTTGGACACTCCTCGTTGCCGCATTGATGCTTTTCAATGCATACGGCATCGGGGGGAGAATCCTAAAACTTATCAAATTCAATTCATCGGAATCGATAGACCACCTGATCTTCAGTCTCGGCATCGGGCTGGGCGGCTTGGGTCTGCTTGGCTTGGGCGTATCGGCAACCCAAATTGTGAACGCGCCAGTTCTCGGGTCCGTTCAGGTTGCGCTTGCCGCAGTCTTCATCATCTGCAAAGACGCGGACAAACTGAGTGACGGGCTCAAGTCCCTCAAGGCAGAATTAAACATTTCATTCAGCCAATACAACACAGCCACGAAACTTGCCGTGCTCCTGCCGCTGACATTTTCGTTTTTACTCACGCTCGTCCCACCTTTCGAGTCCTTCGACGCGTTGCTCTATCACCTCGCGCAACCTGCCGCCATCCTGCGCGACGGCGGCTTGCGCGCGCTGGACAACGTCCCGTTCTGGTTCCCGAACATCACAGAGAACGTCTATCTTTGGGCGCTCGCGCTGGGCAGTGAACGCGCCGCCCAAATGATGCACTTTGCCTGGGGCATATTGACCGCGCTCCTGCTCTGGCATTGGAGCACAAAGACCTGGAGCATCGAGACCGGGCGCAAAACACTTTTACTTCTCGCCGCCATCCCGTCACTGCCCATGCTTGCCTCGTGGGCGTATGCCGACATGGCGCTTACGTATTATGCCGTCGCCGCTATCTACGCGCTGACCTCCCATCGTGAAAAGCAAACCACGCCACTGCTTCTCATGACCGCCATCCTCTCCGGTATGGCAATGGGCGTCAAATACACATCCTTCGTCGTCCCACTGACGTGCGGCTTGATCGTTCTATTTCAACGTCCGTTCACCAGATCGTTCAGGGATGCATTCCTCTTCAGCGTCGTCACACTGCTCACCGCGCTCCCCTGGTACCTGCGCAACGCCATCCTGATGGGCAACCCCTTTTATCCATTCGTCTTCGGCGGGCGCTACTGGGACGACTTCCTCGCCGCGCAATACGCGAACGCAGGCTCGGGCATCGGATGGAACGCCTTCGAGATATTCATGCTTCCGTTAAACCTGATACTCGGTCATCGGGATGCGACATTTTTCGACGGACGGCTCGGTCCACTCTTCATCATCCTTCTCCCCCTCACGATCTGGATTCTGCTCCCGCGCACGCCTCAGAATCCAAGCCGACGCCTGTCACTTGTCTCGATTGGTCTTTTCTCCGCCTTGAGTTTCGCCGCATGGACGTTTGGCGTGATCAACTCCTCCGCTCTTTGGCAGGCACGCCTGCTCTTCCCCGCGATGATGGCATTCACCATCCCCACCGCCCTCGGCTGGGACGCACTCGCCAAACTCGATACGCCAAAATTTAGGATCAGCTTCCTCGTCAACGCGTTGATCGCCATCGTCATCACATTGACCCTTGCCGAAAATATAATGTTCGTCCTTCAACGCAATCCGCTGGCGGTGGCGGTCGGCGCCCAAAGCCGGGAGGCATACATCCAGCGCATCGCCCCGTCCTATTATGAACTCATGCAAAGCATGGACGACCTGCCCGCCGACGCACACATCTACTACCTGTTCGAACCGCGCTCCTACGACATGCCGCGCCGCGTCCAGCCCGATGCACTCGTCACGAACTTTGTACACGACCAATTCCTGTTCAAATCGCCGGATGCCATCATCGGCAACTGGAAGGCACAAGGATACACCCACATCCTCGTCTACGAAACAGGGATGCAATTCATCCTCGACCAGAACCCAGGCTACCAGTCCTCGTCTGTGCGGGATGCCATCACCGAAATCCTCGGCAGTCTTCCACTCGTCAGCCAAACACAGGACAAAGTGTATTCCATCCATCGAATCCCCTGACACCCACTCGCACCAATGGCTACTTTCAACACCCCGCAGACCTCCACTTGACATAGCAGGCTATCGAGCGCGCTGCCACCTTTGCAGATGCTGTCACAGCTAGATGTGGCAGTCAAACCCAACGTCGCTCCGTCACGAATCGTTATGGTCTATCCTGGACGTTTCAAGATTCGCCCGTGTTGAGTCTCATAAACTCGTATCACCCCTATTTTTCAGAGTCTCGAAAAGTCGTATTACCGCCATATATGGCATCAAAGTCTACGTTCTATCCTGACACCCAAGATATGGATGAATGGATTCCCTGTTGGTCCGTGGAATTTATCGTGAGTGAATTGCTATACGATGCCAACCGCCAAATGTTGTTCATGCTACCTTTGATTTTGAACAAACTGATATGACTTTATGAGACTTTCCACTACTCAAGGTGATATGACTTAATGAGACTCGACACCCGATTATCTTTGAAGCCCCGTGCTTGAGCAGACTTGTGGGCAAGAAACAGGTGATATATTTGGAAACATTGCAGAAACATGGGGTGTTCAAGTAAACAGCCTCGCGGACTTTCATCCGCGAGGCTGTTGATTGGGGAAATGTCTACTACTTCGAGAGCGTATATGTCACGTTGTTGAAATCTGCGTAGCGCCCGGTGCATTCGGCGTCCTTGGCGGGATCACCGACATACTTGAAGGTCAGTTTCGAGCCGTCGAAGGTGTAGTTGAAGCTGACGTTCGTCTCACAGCCGCCGTCGTTGGATGTTTCTGTGAACACATCCCCGTCCACTTTGTAGGTGCTGGTGACATACGTCGTCTCACCCTGGAACACTTCAAAGGTTCCATCGGCATTGAACTTCAGCCCGTAATCCGTCTCGCCGGATTTGATGAACTTCCCGGTTGGGAAGTCGCTTTTTCCGCCGCACGCAGACAGGATGATGGAAGCCACAAGGATCGCAACAACAAGTAAGACCATATTCTTTTTCATGATAAATCTCCTTTTTATTTGATAACTGATGTTACACACCGTCCCGAAGGCTCTTGGAAATCAAGCCTATTTGTAGTCCAAACCTTCAGGACGTTCTGCGTAAGGTGAGTTACTTGACCGTAAACTCTTCGACCATTCCCAGCATGAAGTGCGGAGCGCCGTTGCCCTTGGGGCTCGGAATGTTGCAGATCGCCACATAATTTCCCGGCGCCAAGTCCAATTCCGCATATCCCGACAAGCCGACATCCAAGCCATTCATGCCGCCCACAGGAGCAAAGGGAGGCGGTCCGCCCGCTTCTCCGTTCAGGAATTTCATGACATCTTCAACCGTTTTGCCTTCCTCAAGGCGCAGGATATTGAATTCATGTGGTTCGGGTCCATCATTGGTCACCTTGATGACCGTCCTTCCGGCAGGCAGGGATTCGGGCAGGGTGAACATGAAATCTTTCAGGCGAGTCTCCAATGATGCTGTCGGTTCTCCCGCCTGATTGTCACCCTCGGAAACAGTCAGGCTCTTGATCATCCCCTTGGCATGGTGCGCCACCCTATCCGCCGGGGAGGGGATCAGGCATAGGATCACATATTCACCTGCGGGCAGATCGATCACTGCCTGAGCCGATCCGCCTGGATGGATCGCCCCCACGCCGCCAACCTGCTTCGTCATCGCCAACGCTGGACCTTCTCCCTGCTTGAGAGCATCTTCGAATTGTTGGACGGTCACTCCATCGTTCAGGCGCAGGAACTGGACATGGTGCGGCTCCGCCCCGGAATTTGTGAGCTTGACGCGCACCCAACCCGCGACAATCGTTTCGGGCGCGGTATAGGAGTAATCCGCCGCGTCAATCGCGATCTCGGGCAGAGCCGCCGCGTACACTGTGGGTTCTGAGGGCACGTCCGTCGGCTTCGGTTTCGCCGTCGGGGCAGCGGTTGGGGTGGATGCCGGTGCGCACGCGCCCAACACCAATGACAGCAACACCAAACCGATGGCCACTGACAAAAATCTTTTGTTGATACTCATTTCATCTCCTTTGGCTTTTGAATTTTCAGAGCATGCGCTCCGTTCACATGCGTCACACTGTAGCAAATCGGAAAGTCAAATTCAAGGGTTTTTGGCGGTCTTATCGCTTTTTATATAACTTTTGCCCATTTTCACGACCGATATAAAAAGCGATATAAAAGAGTGTATTACTTGAATTCATCCCATCACTACGCTATACTGCCCTTCATTGGAGGAAGAGGCATGGATCACGAAACATCGTTTGGAGCATACGTTCGTCAACGCCGCCGCGAAATGGA
>JBFYRY010000229.1:0-6467 GCA_041302025.1 Chloroflexota bacterium
GTTGGGCTGGTTGGAAACAACAACCGGCGGTGCGGGTGATTTCGGAGTCCTCTGTGTGACAAACGGTTGAGAATTGTAGTGTTGGGTGAGCGCCTCCTGGGCGGCGTCTGCGACCGATCGGCTGTCATCGTTGACCATTTTCTTCAACCAACTCTCGGCTGACATCACAACAGATGGATCGGGAGATTTCAATAGTCGCGATAGTTCACTCACCGCGCCCTGCCTGTGTAATCGCGTTTCACTCAACATGGCTTGTTGCAATTGATTTGGTAATTGCGCCAATTGGACCGATGGGTTCGGGTTCAACCCGATGTACATTTTCCCTTCCTGCGATGTGGACGTAATATTCGGGGTTTGTTGCGGTGTGACATGTTTATATGCGTATTGATAGAGTTCGTCAATATCGATCAAACCGTCATTGTCGGCATCTGCCTTGCCCGATTGAATTCCTTCGATCAGGTGACGGGTGAAGGCTGAATTCTGAGTCTGTCCTTCAACATGCTTGCCGTCGAATGCATATTGCATCGCTTCGCTGGCGGTGATGATGATCTTGCCAAAGCCCGAAGGCTGGAAGGATAGAAGGCTGTTGATATTTTGCCCTACTGCGTTGTTGCTTTTCGAACCCTCGACGATCGCGCCTCCATAACAACAATCAAGGATGAGAACCTGCCTCTGCGAATTGCTCTCGCCCATATTCTCTTTGATAAAGTTTGCCCCAACGCCGGTGGAACGTAGAAAATCACTGCTGGTGTTCTGCGCCGCCAGGAACAACTGTCCGTTTTGCGATTTGATCCCATGACCTGAAAAATAAAGCAGGAGCATGTCCTCGCGCATTTTGTCCTTGAAGAATTTTTCGATGGCGTTTTCGATCGCGTCGTGGGTCTTGTTGATCAATGTTTCAACATGCGTAAACGCGCCCAGGTTTGAGTCGGCAAGCACCGCGGCAAAACGTTCCGCATCCACAACCGCAGATTGAAGATTGGGCAGGCGTTCATCCTTATAATTGGAATTGCCGATCACCAGTGCAAACCGGCGGCTGGGTGACAGCTCGCTGGCGGCTTTCACCTGTTGGGCGGCTTTGCTTAATTCCTGTGTAGTCGTTGTCGGGGTGATTTGCACCTCGCGGTTGCCGACGATCACCTTTGCCTTGACCTGGCTGCCGCGTCGCTCTGAAAATGCTTTGATGCCCGCGTCGATCTTTCCGAGCACCCATTTTATGGTGATGGGTGCAACCTGCATGACGATCTGTTCGGCGAGGATGACCTCCAATGCCACCTTGGTATCTTTCGGCAGGCTGTTCTTTCCGCTATAGGAAACTGACTCAACTGCTTCCAATTGACTTTCAAGGGACGAACCCAGTTCGCGGGTGAGTTGATTGATCTCGTCAACCTGGGCTTGGGTCATGTTTTCGGTGGAAAGGATTACGTAAATAGGGGCGGTAGAGTTCGACACACCAATTCTCCTGAGGGATGGCAAATTCATTCACTGTGTGAATTAAGTATAGCATGGCGCGGATGTTTTTCAACGTCCATTTGCAGGAAGGATTCCTGCAGATGACTGTGGGGAATAACAAATTGCAATTGATTTCATGTGGGGTAGGTATTGAATTTGCCTTATAATTTCCCAAATTACACTGTTACGGGACAAAAATGACCGACCATTCCGGACAATATTTCGGGCGCTATTATCTTACTGAACGACTTGGAGAAGGGGGCATGGCTGTTGTTTACAAGGCGTATGACACTCGCCTGGAACGGGATATTGCGATCAAGATTATTCGCAGTGGCGCTTTTCCTTCAGATGACCTGGCAGAAATCCTGAAGCGTTTCGAGCGCGAAGCCAAATCCCTGGCGAAACTCTCTCATCCCAGCATAGTCAAGGTATACGATTTCGGGGAACACGATGGCTCTCCATTCCTCGTGATGGAGTACCTGTCGGGCGGTACCTTGAAGAAACTTCTTGGAAAACCCATTCCCTGGCAGGATGCTGTACGCCTGATCCTTCCGGTGGCACGCGGAGTGGCGTATGCCCACAAGCGCGGGCTCCTGCACAGGGATATCAAGCCTGCCAATGTGCTGATCACGGATGACGGGGAGCCCATGCTCTCGGACTTTGGCATCGCCAAGTTATTCGAAGGGGATCAGACAACCGCGTTGACCGGCTCGGGCATGGCGATCGGTACGCCCGAGTACATGGCGCCCGAGCAATGGACGGGGAGTACCAGTCCCTATTCGGATCAGTATTCACTCGGGATCGTTTTGTATGAAATGGTGGCTGGTCGCAAACCGTATGTGGCAGATACTCCCGGGGCGATCCTGATCAAACAGGTAACGGAACCTCTGCCGGGTCCACGCAAGTTCGTTGCGAATCTACCTGAGGCACTGGAACATATTTTGATCAAAGCTCTGGCAAAAGAGCCGGGAGATCGTTATCCCGATGTCAATGCGTTAATTGGTGCTTTGGAAAGTTTGAATGTAAGTACGCAAGCCATTCCTCGCGTCGAACGAAAGGCTGTCGAGGAAACACAAAAAGCCTCCATACCGGAATTAGTACAGACCGTGGCGGCACAGAGATCGGAGCCGGTTGATGTTGAGACGATCAATGTCGCCGATTTATCCAGTGCTCCCCAAAAAGAAGAAGATCTTTCTCCTGTTTCCACTGTCGTAAAAACCAGACCTCTGGTAAAGTTATCGCCTAAAAATGTAGGGATATTGGCTGGCGGGATCGTTATTTTGCTTGCTGCGTGGTTTGGTTTACCCCTGGTCGGCAGGTTGTTCTCTTCTTTGCCGATGGAAACAGAAAACGTGACCGCCACATCCTTGTCTGGTGCTGTTGTTATCGAAACTAAAACCTTGACTCCTATTCCTGCCAGTAAGACGCCCACTCCAACAACTGCACCGACCAGCACATTCACTCCAAAGCCTTTATTATTCGGTGGAGCGAAAATTGGTGTTCTGGTGAACGATAAGGGATCGTTCTCGGTTGAGCTCATCGATCCAGAAGACCAGACGAGTCTCCAAATCCCCCTTGGGGCGAACATTGGTGAAAAACTCAATTGGTCGTTGGATGGAGCCAAATTTCTCTACACTGTAGGAGGAAATGTAAATGCCTACGATCTCAATACGGGAAAATCAAGTCTCATAACGAACAGTCCGTTTGATTATGCTTATGGAATGACCTGGTCCCCGAATGGAAACCTGATCGCTTTTGAATCAAAAAAGGAGACTGCCAATACTGCAATAACTTTGATCAACCCTGATGGTAACGGAAGAAAAATCCTTGTTACTGGATATTTTGAGGACTGGTCCCCGGACGGGAAATTTATACTTTATCGTGTTGGAGGTTGGGGCAGTGATGGAGGTGTTTCTCGTATCGAATATATATCAATCGAGGATTTATCGCGGGGCATTGTGGCAGATGGTGAACGAGGAAGTTGGTCTCCAAATAGTGATTTGATTTTATATGAATTGGATGGAAATGATTACCGATATACCAGTATGCAATTGTATAATTTCGTGAAAAAAGAGTATGAGGGGCAATTAATAGAAAAAACGAGACAAATGTATTCGGGTTATTCATGGGCGCCCGACGGTAACTTTATAACCCTGCGAGACCCAGATAATGAAACAATCAGTATTATTGGTGTATTATCCAAGGAAAAGAAGGAAATATTCGACGCTGATGAGTATAGCCAAAGTTTAGGTTATACCCCGCCTATTTGGTCTTTTGATGGTCAAAAACTTGTAATTACTACTGACACGTATGTAAATAGGGATAGAGTAGAAAGCATATTCATAGTTGACCATACTACTCAACAAGTGACTGAGATTGGGCAGGGCGAATCGCCTATCTGGTCACCAGATGGCAAATGGATTGCGTTCACTTCGACTCGTGATGGGGAGTCTCCGGCGCTTTATGTGGTTAGGGCAGATGGAACGGATTTAAGGAAACTTTCCGCGGATGGTGTTTCTTGTTATTCTCCGCACTGGATCAAATGAGTAGAAAAAAATAATACAGACCCCTGAGTTCTTTGCGGAGCACCCTTTAGGGCAAGAACTCGGGGGTCTGTTCTTGAGCCACCGATCGGATTTGAACCGATGACCTGCCGATTACGAATCGGCTGCACTGCCAACTGTGCTACGGTGGCAAGTAAGACGAGATTAATCTCGTCTTACAGCGGCGGGGATTATAAAGGATTACAATTATTCACGCAAGTTTTTCCCTTTTCATGTTGTCTGGAACATAGTGAAAACAATGATGCGAATCGCAATGCTTTCTTATCACACCTGTCCGCTGGCGACGCTTGGCGGCAAGGATACCGGCGGCATGAATGTTTATGTCCGCGAACTTACGCGTCAACTTGGCAAGATGGGCATCCATGTGGATGTCTTCACGCGCTCGCAGGACGATCACGTGCCGCACGTCCTGCACGAACTCGGTTACGGCAACCGTGTGGTCCATGTGCCTGCCGGACCGGAGACCCCGCTCGGGAAGCAGGAAATGGCAGGCTACATACCGCAATTCGTGGAAGGCGTGATGGACTTCGCACGCGAAAAGGCACTCCGCTACGACGTCATCCACAGCCATTACTGGATGTCTGGCATCGCGGCGGCGGCTCTTTCAGACGCCTGGGGCGGGATTCCGATAGTGAACATGTTCCATACCCTCGGCGAGATGAAGAACCGCATCGCGCGGACGGAGGCGGAGCGTGAGGGCGAGTATCGCATCAATGGTGAGAAACAGGTCCTCGGGCGTGCGAACCGGATCGTCGTCGCCACGCTGGCAGAGTTGACCCAGTTGCGATTCCTGTATAAAGCGGATCCCGATAAGATGGTCATCGTCCCGCCGGGCGTGGATGTGAGTCACTTCTACCCGATCCCTGCCGATGAGGCGAAGTCGTTCGTGGGGCTCAAACCCGAAGACCGCATGATCCTGTTCGTGGGACGCATCGAACCGCTCAAAGGTGTGGGTACGCTTATCAATGCCATGTGCTGTCTTCAACTCAAGGACAAGACCCGCCCGGTGCATCTGGCGATCATTGGCGGCGACCCCTCTGCCAGTCCGGAGCAAATGACCGTTGAGATGGCGCGCCTGCAAAAGATGTGCGATGATCTTGGCTTGGGAAAAACAGTTGTATTCCTCGGCAAGCGGGGTCAGGATACACTGCCTTATTATTACTCGGCGGCAGATGTGCTGGTGATGCCCTCGCATTACGAGTCATTTGGCATGGTGGCGCTCGAAGCCATGGCATGCGGCACACCGGTGATCGCTTCGGAAGTAGGCGGGTTGGCGTACCTCGTGCGTGACGGTGAAACGGGCTTCACGATTCCCGCCGAAGAGCCGGACATGCTTTGTGACAAGTTATCGTGGCTGTTGAACGACTCCGAACTGCACCAGAAGATGAGCGCCCAAGCCGCCGCGTACGCCCAGGATTATGCGTGGGAGAAGATCGCGGAGCAGATTGTGGATGTGTACAATGATTTGCCGGGGAAGTGAATTCTAGATTTCTTTCGCATCCTTTGGCAGTTTCTTGATGCGGTGCAGGAACTCGCTTACATTGTCATCTTCCTGTTGGTGGTATCGAAAACCAAAATGGTTAGCGACCGAATTTGCCAGTTCTCGAAATAGACTGCACATCACGAACAGGGATTCCCAGATGTTTTTGAAATTGGCATCGGAGTAGGTATTTTCAAGTTTCGCCCAAACCTTCGGCTCGACATTGCCCCGGATGTATTTCCCTGACTTACCCGCTGCTTTCTTGAAATCTGTCTTGACCCCGAAATACCAGGTGAGCATCTTCATCAGTTGATCGCGGATGTATACATCCTGCACGTGTTTTGCATTGGTCAACTCGCCGCGCCATAAAGCCTTGGCTGCATACGGGCTGACCCACCAGAACTCGTTACAGCAATCCTGGAATTGTTTGTCGGTCGGCGGCTTGGGCAGGTAATCTTTATCGCTGGAAGGCGGGATTTGCCCAAGGATGCCGTCCTTGTCGAGAAGGACGACCGTCAGGCTGTCCGCGATCACCGGTTTGAACAGCCCGGGCGGGTCGAAACTCAGATCGATTCGGTTTCCGTCCTTGAATTGCATCAAATAGGTGTAGTGACCGTCGTTTTCGGCGGGAGGCTCTTGCATGTCCTCCGGCTCCTGCAGTATCAGGATCTCGCCGAACTGGGGCGGGATGTTTTTGTTTCGCATATAAGGCTTGATATCATTTACAAGACAGGCTATGTCGAAATCCTGAAAGAGATCTTTAGGGGCATTGGGATTCGCTCGCGACCCATTCAAAACCACCGCGCGGATATTCTCATCGTTCATCGCATAATGTAGGATCAAATCGTATATTTCCTGTTCACTGCGCATGACTTATTCCTTCCATTGTAGAGTGGTTGTGACCGGGTAATGATCGGATGGATAACGATCACCCTTGTGGTGGCGGTCTATTTCGGCAGAGACAACGTCAA
>JBFYRY010000032.1:0-22191 GCA_041302025.1 Chloroflexota bacterium
GTCAGCATGGACTTCAAAGGCAGTGCCTACAGTTCCTCCGTTGACCTGCCCTTCACGTCTGTTTTGGGCAAGGAAAAGAGCAACTTCGTCAAGGTCGTCACCTGGTACGACAATGAGTGGGGTTACTCCTGCCGCACCGCTGATCTCGCGGCGTTGATGGCGAAGTCACTTTAGTCTTCTTGTCTGCTGGTCTCCTGGTCTGCTTGTCTTTGACCAGGAGACTGGCGACTAGCTGACCAGGAGACTAAACAATGAACAAGAAAACTGTAAAAGATATTGACCTCAAAGGCAAACGCGTCTTCATGCGCGTGGACTTCAACGTGCCGATGGCAGAAGGCAAAGTCACCGACGACAAGCGCATCAAAGCCGCCCTGCCGACGATCAAATATTGCTTGGAGCAGGGAGCCTCGCTCCTGCTTGCCAGCCATTTGGGACGCCCCAAAGGCGGTCCGGACGCGGAATTCAGCCTGAAAGCCGCTTCGGAAGTTTTAGCCGGGCATTTGGGGATTCCCGTCAAGATGGCGCCCGATTGTGTAGGTGCTGAAGTGGAAAAAATGGCAAAGGAACTCAAGCCCGGCGAAGTGATCATGCTGGAGAATACCCGTTTCCACAAGGGCGAAGAGAAGAACGATCTCGAACTGGCGAAGCAGATGGCGGCGCTCGCGGAAGTGTACGTGAATGATGCATTCGGTTCTGCTCATCGTGCACATTCCTCCACGGAGGGCATCGCCCGCTTCCTGCCCGCCGTTTCCGGCTTTTTGATGGAGCAGGAACTGGAATACCTCGGCAAGGCAGTTGCCAACCCCGAACATCCCTACATCGCCATCCTCGGCGGTGCCAAGATCAGCGACAAGATCCTTGTCGTGGAGACGCTTGCCTCCAAATGCGACAAACTCATCATCGGCGGCGGCATGGCGAACACCTTCCTCGCTGCGAAGGGACTGAACATGCAGGATAGCCTCGTCGAAGCGGAATCCATCGAGACCGCCAAAACATTGCTCGGCAAGTTCAGCGGCAAACTCGTGTTGCCTCTGGATGCGGTCATCGCGGACAAATTCGATGCCGAAGCCAACACACAGGTTGTGGACGTGGACAAGATCCCTGCGGGCTGGCGCATGTTGGACGTGGGACCGAAAACGATCGAGTTGTACAAACGCGAATTGAGCGGAGCCAAACTGATCGTGTGGAACGGACCCGTGGGCGTCTTCGAGATGCCGAAGTTCGCCGAAGGGACATTTGCCCTCGCGAAACTGCTGGCGGAATCCGGCGCGGTCACTGTCATCGGCGGCGGCGATTCGGCGAGCGCGGTCAAGAAGGCGGGAGTCGCCAAGCAGATGACTCACGTTTCGACCGGCGGCGGCGCCTCGCTGGAATTCCTCGAAGGCAAGGAACTGCCCGGCGTGGCGGCGTTGAACGACAAATAATCCTGTGGCGCGAGATACCATCTCTCGTTGCCCGTAAGTGATTTCGTAGCGCAAGAGCAATCTTGCGCTACTTTTTTGTGCGCTATAATCGGGATATTCATACGGAGAGTGAACATGTCATTTAACCCCGGAGAGAACATCGGTCCATATCGCATCATCGAGCAGTTGGGGCAGGGCGGTATGGCCACCGTTTACAAAGCCTATCATGCCTCGCTCGACCGCTACGTTGCGATCAAGGTCCTTCACCCCGCCTTCAAGGAAGATAATACATTCGAGATGCGTTTCCAGCGCGAGGCGCGCGTGGTGGCAAGGCTGGAGCACCCGAACATCGTCCCGGTCTATGATTATGCCGAGCATGAGAAGCGCCCGTACCTGGTGATGAAGTTCATCGAAGGCGATACGCTGAAGGCATACATGGCGAAGGGACCCTTGTCCTCGGATGATATCCGCAAGATCGTGGATGTGGTCGGGTCGGCGCTGGCATACGCCCACCAGCAGGGGATTCTGCACCGCGATATCAAGCCGTCGAACGTGCTGGTGGCGAACGATGGGCAGATGTATCTCGCCGACTTCGGTCTGGCGCGCATCGCTCAATCGGGGGAATCGACCCTTTCCTCCGACATGATCATGGGCACGCCGCAATATATTTCGCCCGAACAGGCGATGGGCAAAAAGGACCTCGACGCGGGAACCGATATTTATTCCTTTGGTGTGATGCTGTACGAGATGGTGGTGGGGCAGGTGCCGTTCAGCGCCGATACGCCGTTCTCCATTATTCACGACCATATTTATTCACCCCTGCCGCTTCCGCACACGGTCAACCCGAACGTGCCGGAGCCGGTGGAGCGCGTGTTATTGAAGGCGCTTGCCAAGGACCGCGCCGATCGTTACGAAGATGTGCCATCCATGGTCGAGGCGTTCAAGGATGCATGGGAGGAGGCGGGTGTCCCCATGCAGGGCACATTGGTAAGGCTAAAGAAGGACAAAACCGGTTCGCAGGGATCGAAGGCGGCGCAGGTTGCGCCGTCACAGCCCGAGCCGACCAGGATGGCGGCGAAACCGGAACCAATCAAAATGACGGCAAAGGCTGACATGGCGGTACCAGCCCCGGAGGCAAAAAAGAAGCGCTCCCCGGTGGTGTGGATCAGCGCGGGATTGATCGTCATCCTGTGCCTTGCATTTGTTGCGTACGCGCGCTCCAATCGCTTATTCGGACGACTTGCCGCGTCAAATCAACCGAAGGCAACTGCCACCGTTATATCGTCCGTTCCCACGCTGAAACCGGTCGAGCCGAAACCTCTTCCGTCACCCACTCCCGGTGCCGCCGAGCCCGAATTGCCGCCCAGCGTGATCGAAGCCCGCCGGCGTGCGAACGACAACCCGAACGACCTTGACCTGCAACTCGACCTTGCGCTTGCCTACTGGACCGCAAACAAAAACGCGCTTACCTATGAGACCCTTGGGAAGATCATTAATCTGGCGGGACCCGAAAACGAACCGTTCTATACCAGGGCTGGTGATAAATTCCTGAGCATTCAAGGTTGGCTTCCCGCCGCTTCGATGTACTTCCAATCGGTGAAAACCTTTGGGCTGAATGGGGATGTGCCGGAAAATGTGCAGAACGCCTTCCATGAATCCTATTACAAAGCCGCCGACCGACCTGAGGTCCCGGTGATTCTGCCATTCGAAAAAGTGGGTCAGGTAGACCAGCCCATTGCCCTGATCGTCCAATCGCGCAACGCGTTCTATACCGGGAAATTTGATGAGGCGCATGTCCTGCTGAATTCGGTGAAGCGCCTTAAGCCCAATATGCACGAAGCCTTTTTGCTGGAGTCCGAATTTTATGCCGCAGAAGGTGAAACAGCCAAGGCACGCCTGCTTGTGCTCTCTTTGACCTCAGACTTATCCGTCCCGCAATGGATAAGAATTTACGCTGAAGAAATTGGAAAGAGACTGCCAAAATAATGAACCGAACACCCTTTGTCGCTGGAAATTGGAAAATGAACAAGACCGTCGCGGAAGCCCGCGACCTGGTCTCAAGAATGGGCGCTCCATTGAGCGAGATCCCGAATGTCGAAAAAGTTATTTGCCCGCCTTTCACTTCGCTGATGGCGATGTCTGATGCGTTGAACGGGACCGGCATCGGTCTCGGCGCGCAGGACTTGCATTGGGAGGAAAAAGGCGCATTCACCGGTCAGGTGGCGCCGAACATGGTGAAGGAATTTTGCAGTTACGTCATCATCGGCCACTCGGAGCGCCGCACTTATTTCGGCGAAACGGATGAGACCGTGAACAGGAAAGTCCATGCCGCTTTGAAGGCGGGATTGACTCCCATCGTCTGTGTAGGGGAGACGCTGGCACAGTACGAATCAGGACAGACGTCCGAAGTTGTCCACCGTCAAATCGACGCGGGTCTGGCTGGGATCGATCCCGTTAATTCCACGCGCCTCGTCGTTGCCTACGAACCCGTCTGGGCGATCGGCACGGGCAAAGCCTCCAGCGGAGAGAATGCCCAGGGCGTTCACGGACAGGTCATTCGTCCCGCGTTGAGCGCGCTGTTCGGAGAATCCAACGCGCAGGCGATCCGCATCCTGTATGGCGGCTCGGTCACCGCGGCGAACGCGGCGGAGTTCTTCACCCAGCCCGATATTGACGGTGCTTTGGTCGGCGGCGCCAGCCTCAAAGTGGAGGAGTTCATCGCCATCACGAAGGCGGCGGCGAAGTAGCAACCTCGTCATTGCGAGGAGCGACAGCGACGAAGCAATCCCTTATTGTGATGAGATTGCTTCGGGCTGTTTCGCAAGATCATCGCCCTTGCAATGACGGAAAATACTATAATCGGGGGCATCCGTGGAGCAATTACAAGGCTTTCTCTGGTTCGTGTTCATGCTCGTGCCGCTGATAGTACTTCAACGGCTATTGCATCGTGAGATCCAGGCGGTTTTCCTCATCCTCACCCGCAGTGCGCAGATCACGATGGGCGTCTTCTCGCTCATCTTCTTACCCGGCGTGTTCCTGCATGAACTGAGTCATTTCCTGATGGCGAAAATATTGCGTGTGCCGACAGGACGCTTCTCCATCCTGCCCCAGCCTTTGCCAGATGGACGCCTGCAACTCGGTTACGTGGAAACCGCCAGAGCGGATATCGTGCGCGATTCGTTGATCGGCGCCGCGCCGCTTATTCTTGGGACACTGTTCGTGGCGTATGTCTCGGTTTATCAACTGGACATGCGTATCCTGTGGGATACGCTCCGCAACGGCCAGCTTAATCTGTTCTGGATGGGGATCCATGCCCTGCCGCATTCGAAGGATTTTGTCCTGTGGTTCTACCTGACCTTTGCTGTGAGCAGTACGATGATGCCCTCTGCTTCAGACCGTCATGCCTGGCTGGAACTGGTAATCTCGGTGGGTGTGATCTTTTCCATTGCGCTATTGACCGGCGCCGGTCCGTGGATGCTGGATAACGTCGCTCCGTTGATCAGTAACTTCCTCAGCTCGGTGGCTGTGATCCTGGGGTTAAGTTCGGTCATCCATGTGGTGTTGATCCTGCCGACGATGCTGGTGCACAAGTTGCTGGCGCGTGCCACCGGGGTGGATGTGGCGTAGGGGTTTGACCCGCCCGGTTCCCTTAGATTCATCATCAAACCAACGGCACGGATATTCCAAGGTTATGTAAAATCCAATTTTCGTGCTGGATATTTTCTTCGTCAGGGATGTGGACAAAGGAAGTGAAGAAGATATCGATGTGGTTCAGATATTCAAGTCGATAAAATCTCATGCTTCCGAGTTCTGTCCGCAGGGCTTTTTTAATTTCACGAAGATGAACGTTATTGGGGTTTTGAAAGGAAAAGATCAGGCATTGTGCCGATCTTTTACCGTAGAGGCGGTCATCCAGGTTGAATTTAAGCAGGTTCCTTGTTTTTTGCACCGTTGAACCATTTCCCATTTTGTAGATCTTCCAGGCTATTTCCCGATATAGATCTGTTTTGATCTCCGAAATCATGGGACAATGAAAGCTGGACAGAATATTCCTTATCGCCTGTGTCTTATCCAGGGACTCGCCTCGGATGATGATAAAGGGATACCCCTGAAAATCAGCAGGGATTTCCTTGTCGTCATCTGTTGTGTTTACCAAATGCCCAAACTTCAACTTTTTTATTCGCACGAACTGCGGCTGTAAACTTTCTGCAAATTCTTTCGAACTTAAGTTGGCGCTTCTCCAGAGCATCCTTTTGAAATAATCTTTGTGCAGGCTGTTATCAGGCAATTTTTCCTGAAATTTTGGAAGAATATCTGCGCCTGTCACTTCTGATTCGGTGAACATTCCGTCATCTACGCCAGCGCGGACGGGTAGCCCTCCCGCTTTTGATATGGCTTGTACAACCTCCTGTGAGGAGGGGATGAAGTCGGTTGCATCTTCGGACTTCTTCGCTTTTTTGATCTTGCGGAGGAACTTTAAAAGGTTTTCATCTTGATAATCGACAAAATATCCCAAAATGATCCCGCCACTGCTGTTGACTTCGACTCCCGGGATAACATAAACCCCCAATTTCTCCCCGGCAGTGATCATCTCTGGAATACCACTGACCGTGGCGCGGTCTGTGAGAGCGATTACACTCAAGCCTTGTCTTTTGGCTGCAACAGCCATTTCAGCCGGTGAATGTCTCCCAATCGAATAACTGGAATGGGCGCGAAGGACGACCTTTTCCGCGGCGTTAAACTTCAACTCGGATAAACTCACACGTCACCTATTATCAGTCTTTGTCCATGCGTTCCAGTATCGCAGGATAATCATCTCCCAATACCTCTTCGACGCGTTGATTTATACTGCGATATAGGTCAAAGCAGAATTTATTACAGATCGGATCGTTTTTCCGGTCTTGCAACAGGAATTTTTTCAGCCGCTGTATCTTCTCGTGTTCAGGAAGATCATGCTCGTAGATTCTTGAACCGCCTTCCCGCAATTGGATAACACAAGCATACGCGCCGACCGAGTCGAAGGCTCGATCGTCGAGGCTGTGAAAACAATGACACATCTGCATCTTCGTCAGTCCGTACTCGCGGGTCTTCAATGTTCCGAGGCGGTAATGGAACATTTTGTACCTTGAAGGGACCAGGGATGTGCAGGCTTTGATGAAATCGTCCAATGCTGACAGATTATTGACATTGCTTCGGTCGGAACCATCTTCTTCCAGGGGCAAAAATTTGAAATCATCGACGCCGCTTTCGATACACCAATTCAACAACGCTTTCAATTCATTTTGGTCGTCCCGCATCAGTTCAATGACGCGGCTTGAATTTAAAGTGATATTGACAGTGATGTGGACGGGTCGTACTTCATCCCTGTATTTCACCAGGGCAAGGATGTTTTTTAGAACCTTTTGGAGGTAGCCTTTCGAGCCGGTCACCCTGTCGAATTCGCCGTCATCCAGGGTATCCAGTGAAATATAAAAGCGATTTATCCCCGCGTTTGCAAGATCGATATACCTCTGGGAAGTGGATGCTCCATTTGTGGAGATCGAGTTGTTCATGCCATGGGCGCTCGATAATCTAACAAACTCGGGCATGTGCGGATGAAGAGATGCTTCCCCTCCCGTCCATTGGATGTGCCTGGCTCCGTTCTTTGCCAGTTCATTTATTGTTTCAATGACCTGTTCATTTTTCCAGGGCGGCATGGGATGTCTTGTGCTGTTACAGTAATAACAGGACATATTACATGCCGAGGTAAGGAATATTACGCCGCGCGTGACGGAAAACGACGATGAAAATTTTCTTGAATTACGAATATTCTCGACCAGTTCCATGACCCGCTGATCGTCGAGTAGATATCCGATTTCTTTTGAAGAATCAAGTTTCTTCTCGTTCATGATTAGGGTTCCTCGTTTTTCCGGGCATATCACAGGTGTCTCAGGATGCGGTATCCACATCTGCCACCTGTGACGCTGTTTATTGCTTTTTCCATGATGTTCAGACAAACCTGTTCCTTGACTTTACGAAAGCTTCGCCCATTGCACCGGGCGCCTTCATAAATATCACATCGAAGAGTTCAAGGCTCGTGTGTAGACTCTATGCAATGAGGTGACAGTCACTTCGCAAGTGACTGTCACCTGCGCCCACTTTACAGATGAGCCGAGTTCAATATTTGTACATTTTCTGCGCACGGACCGTGGGAAACTATTCCAACGGGATGTCCGAGGAGTGATTCGATCTTCTGGATCACGATTTTATCCTCCACATCGCAGGTTTCAATTACCGGTTCGACCCTGGATAGAGCCTGGGTGATCTGTGCCCGTTCACCCAGCGGGAGAAGGTTCCGGGCTGGGAGGCTCGTGAGAGTATTGCCGGAAATGTTCGAGCCGGCAGGTGCATCGAAACAATGATGTGGGTCGCGGTACCCCTGACAGAACTTCCATTCTTTGAGATGAGGCAGGATGTCCATGTGAGTCACTGCCAAATGATCCACGCCGCCTGTCACGCCCAGCGCATAACGCGCCAGCACCGCGTCAAACCATCCATACCGGACTGTGCCCTGCCATTCGTTGAATTGGTTATGCTCGGAGATGATCGCTCTCAATTTGTCCGTTTCGGTTGGCAGGGGTCCCGGTCCATGCCTGACGGTATACGAACGCAATACCCCGACCTTTGATACCTCCGCATCGGGTGCCATCTCGCGGATCAAGCCAATCGCGTTCTCCATTGTACAGTTCGACCAGGTGGTGTATGGATGAAACCCCGCATCGCCGTCGAGCAACACACCCTGCGCCCCTTCGAAGACGACATCCTCCGCCTCACCCAGCCATCGATGCAGGACCGAGTCATCCATAACGAGACCCAGTTCCCGTATCCGCGAAAGAGCCGTGATCCAGTTGTCGGTCACATCTTTTCGCTCGAAGACATCAAATTCCCGCAATGTTCCAGAGTCTGCCGGTCCGCTTGCGAGGAGCGCGGTTGCTTCCTCCCTCATCCGTTCGCGGATGGCTTGCGCCTTGTGTCGAAGGATCTCGGGATGGAGCAGATCGCCAGTCAGGATACGGCTATCGGGATGCCGCACCGAATCTTCCACTGCCTCGCCGACTCCCACTCCGCAACTCCCGTGCCGGTCCGCGCCGCGCATCCTTTCCCGGACCCGGTTCAGCGCCTGGTGATAAGGAGTGATCACCAACGCCTGGTCGCTGATCCGCAGGCGTGAAAATGGGTTGTCCACACCCTTTCCTTGCAGGATGTCACCTTCCACCAGCAGGGCAGTGGGATGGATGACAACATGGCGCAAAAGATATGTTTTGACACCCGGGACGAAGGAGCCGGATCCAAACTGGGAAAAGGTATGGTGCCGCCCGTCGGCGGTGACGACGTTATGCCCCGCCTGGGCGCCGCCGTTATACCGCACGACAACACCGGCATCAAAATGACGGACAAGAAAGTCCGTCAAGAGTCCTTTTCCGGCATCCCCAAACCCAAGGTCGACGATGATGTGTGCGCGCAATGGAGGGACCTCGAACCAGCCCGGTCACTCAAAGTTACCCCGGGCTGACAAGGGCGCGGACTATGAAAACAGCCTGGAGAACCAACTGCTCTTGTGTTTCTCGTTGAGCAGGATCTCGGCAAGCGGTGTCAGTGCGCGGACCACATGATTTTTCCGCGAGGAGGGCATCCCGGCACTGCTGAGCATCTTCGCCAACTCATTGAGGTTTGCAACACGCTTTTCGCACATCATGATGGCTCCCGCCGCGACGAAGCATACGTCCACTGGGGCTTCGAGCGTGAGTACATTGTCGCCCAGCAGGTCCCGCCAGCGCCGTTCGCATCGTCTGGCGCGCGTCCGGTCGGGGATGATGAAGAACGGGACGTACGTTTTCTGCAGTTCTGCAACGACCTCCTCGAGCGGGATGTCTTCATCCAGTTTGTCGCCGATGATCCCATCCACGATGTGTTTCGAAAGGGCGGGGAAGGGGTTCTCGTCGCCGGTCATGAACAGGTAGCCGCGTTTCTTCCGCTTGACCATGCAGTCCATTTCGGTGTGAGTGGCTAGGAAATAGAACGCCAGGTCATAACTTTCGCCCTCGCCTCCGCCGTGTCCTTCCAGGTAGGTCCAGGTCAGCCATTGGTCCATGAGTTCAGCCGTTGATTCGAACTGACCCACCTGGAGCGGGGCTTCATCCGATGTGGCATTGCCAAGCGCCATGAAGAGCACCTGCGGGTCGCGCACCTGGCAGTCCATCAGCACTTTCATGAAGGTGGGCAATTGCTGGGTAGCCATGATCCGCGGGATCTCGCCCATGGAGCCGGAAACATCCAGCGCGAAGACGATGCCCTGCGATTCTGGATGATCGGCGCCGTCCCGGCTTTCCCGTACCTTGACACCTTTTGGGTTCATGAGCGGGTGACATTTGGTTTGCCGGAATACCTGTTCGACGGGAATACTCGTACGGTTCTGGAGTAGCGCTTCATGCGCGGCGATGCTGTAGTTACCGTTTCCCATTTGAAATCTCCTTTTCTGATAAAAAAGAATCACCTTGTGAGGTGGGGCGACCAGCTTTATGAAGGCATGACGATGGGGATGAACTGCGGAGCACCGAACACATTGTTGGCGATGCCGCCAAGTTCTTCGCGGAGCGCCCAGGCATTATCCGTTGAATCGGCAGGATTGCTCAAGGCAACGCGCTGGATCAACCGTGCCAACGCTACAGGCACATCCCCGGGCAGGGAGGCGTCTGCAGGATTTCCGCCGAGGAGGGCAACGACACAGCGCGCGCTCATTATCAGGTCGAGTTGTGTCGTCAGGGTCGGACGGGCTCGATTCGATTTCGGGTGGAAGGCTTCATATCCCGGAGTGATGGATGTCAAATCCCTCCCGGCGTATCCGGCACGGCCATATCCAACCAGCCGCACCCCATGCTCATTCTCCTGCACCAGCAAATGGGGAGGCAGTACCGCGCCGTGGACCATCCCGGAATTATGGATGAACGCAAGCACTTCCAAAATACGCCGCCAAACCCAGATCGATGCCCGCGGCGGGATCCCCTGCGGGTAAGCGCGTTGCACCGCTTCGAAGGTGTGATGGAATCCGGCGGTCCAGCGGAAGATATTTGCGCGCCTGCCTTCGAAGGCTCCCGCGGTGATGGTCCCGTGGATGATGGGTTCGGGGATCAACGTTGTGAAGGTGTCTGCACCGGGGGCGTTGCTGGCCTGGAGGTTCTTCACTGCCTCCCATTCATTGTCCAGTTGTGGAAGGTCGCGGAGGTCGCGCAGTACTTTGATGAGCACAAGTTCTGTGGGCCAGCGCGCGCGCTTCCCGCTGTACACGTCCGAGACATCCCCCTTGCCGAGCATCTCATCCACTGCCCAATGACTGTCCCCGATCGAAAGCCAGGACGGGAAGGAATAGGATTGCGGCGAATTCCAGGCGCGGAACGCCTTGTGGAATGTCTCTGCGGAAATGGAGGACGCATCGAGTTGGACGGTCGCCCCGCAGTAGGAGCAAACCACGCTCCGCGCGAAGCGGGACGGCGCAAGTGGGGCATTACATTGCGGACACATCAGCGCACGTTCCATATTTTTTCCTCAAACGCATATCCGGGATGGATCAAGAAAAGTTGTTTTCATCATACAACAATCGGAATGATTGTGCAATCGGCTATTAGCCGCTGAGTATTCATGAAACGAGTTTCACCCCGAAGGATGAAAACGTAGGTCACGTTTGTAACGTGACGGGCTCTCCATGCGAGAGCGTCATGCTGCAAGCATGACCTACGAAACTTATTTTCATATCAGCACACAGAGACCTTTGAGAAAGGCTCTTCATCCCATCTTCTCTGTGATCTCTGTGGCGAAGATGACTGACTCATTCATTTCTTCTTTGCTTTCGCCTTTGCCAGGTTTTCCTTCACCCGAAACTTTACGATCTTCGTTATCAACTCATAAGGGATTGGCCGATCCAGTGGAAACTTGACCGACCCCTTTGCCCATTCATAAACGGACAGTTCCTTTTTGAATTTCTCGATCCCCGACGGCGTGGGATAAAAACCGATATGCGTTTTGAACGCCGAAAAATGGACCAGGTTGCCGTGGAGCGTGAACGTCGGTATCCCGTAGTTGATGGTTTCCTCCGCTTGTGGTGCCGCTTCCCGGATCGTCGCGCGGATCTTGTTCAGGATTTCCTGAACTTCCTTCGGATACACTGCAATAAACTTGTCAATCTCTTTGGATGTCGGCCTGGTTGTTGTCATACCTGCCTCACTTCGTCTTTCTCACTGCATCTCCCACGCGGACCGTCCCGGCTCGCACGACCTTTGTGTTGATTCCGCGCAAGTGCAGTCGTTTCCCTTCCGGCGAATTGACGAACTTCGTCGCGTTCGTGCCGTAACGTTCGGCAAACTTATCGCATCCTGTATGCGGCTGTGCCGTGACCTCAAGCATCGCCGTTCCCAGCAGGAGGCGTGTCCCCGGCGGGATGTTGTCGGCGCTCAGGTCCATGTCCACAAAAAACTGGTCTCCTGCCAGCGACCAGCGTTCTTCGCTTTGGGCAAGCAGGGCAACCGCTCGCGCGTTCATGACCGTGATCTGTGCATTGGGGTTGGCGGAACCGTCCGGCATGCGGGTGCTTCCGCGGGCTTTCCAACTGTCGCCTGTCAATCCCAGGCTCATGTCGAGTTCGCCGGATTCGAGAACCTCGCGTTCATCCTCCCCGGGACGGCGTACGATCATTTTCACCATGCCCTCATCCTTCGGCGACTGACGGATGTGTTCCAGCCCTGCTTCGAGTTCTTCCAACGATAAATGACGTATGTCTGGCATATCAAACCTCACTTCTAAGATTTTTTGTCCAACTTTCTTTCTGTATCCTGTACATGTTCCAATTCGTGCAGGGCGGGTCCGCGTGCGCAGAGGACAGACTTCCACGAAGTTTCTCCTCCGATACATCCTTGCTCAGACGTTCCAGTTGACCGGGAGTCTCGGCAGGCAGATGCAGGATTTCCTTGATGTTGACATCCGTCTGTTCGGTGGAGACCGGTTTCTTTCTTCCCACATTTTACTATTAGATGAATTTACTGGTGATAGAATGTGCAGAGAGACCATGGCAGAAATACAACTCCAACACGTCAGTTTCAAATATTCCGCCCCGATGGATATCCCGGTGCAGAGATTGTTCCAGGTCAAAAAACAGCGCAATCTCGAAGACATGCCTGTGGAAACATCGAAGGGCATCACCGCGTTACAGGATATCGACCTGACGATCCCCAATGGACAGACCTTTGTAGTCGTGGGTCCCTCCGGCTGTGGCAAGAGTACATTACTGCGCGTGGTCGCAGGAATTGAAACATCGTATTCTGGGCAGGTGCTCTACGATGGTGTGGATATGAAGGACATCCTCCCCGGCGAACGATACATCGGCATGGTCTTCCAAAATTACGCCCTCTATCCCAACTTCAACAATGAAGGCAACCTTGCGTTCTTCTTCAAGATGCACGAGATCAGCGATGAAGAAACGCGTAAACGCATCGAATACACCTCCGAAATGATGGGCATTGGGTTCAAGGAACTCCTGCCGCGCAAACCCGGCAAACTTTCCGGCGGCGAGAAGCAGCGCGTTGCCATCGCGCGCGCCATTGTCCGTGCGCCGAAGTTGTTCCTCCTCGATGAACCGCTTTCCAACCTCGACGCGAAACTGCGCGTCAAGACCCGCACCGAGATCAAACGCCTCCTGCACAAGTTCGGCATCACGAGCCTCTATGTTACGCACGATCAGGTGGAGGCGGTGGCGCTTGCCGACAAGATCGTCGTCATGCACGCAGGGCGCATCGAACAGGTGGGGACGTATCAGGAATTGACGGAGGATCCCGTCAGCATGTTCGTGGCTGGATTTCTGGGATTGACCCCCATGGATTTACTTTCCGGCGGCTCCGTTTCGGGGGGACAGTTGGTCCTGGACGATTATCTGATCCCGCTCTCGAAGCGAGTCTACCCACTCGTTGAAAACAGACAACAGGTTACGCTGGGGATGCGGCGTGAAACGGTGCATCTCTCAACCGGGACTCCTTCCACGAACGCGATCCAGCTTCCGGCGGAGGTGGATGCGTTCGAGTCCGATTTTGTGCATCGCGTTCAGGTTGTTCACGTCCACACCGGGCGGTTTGTGTATTCGGCGCTTTGTCCGATGGATGTGAAACTTCATATCGGGCAATTCGTTCGCGTGGAAATGGATCCAGAGCGGTTGTATTTCTTTGATACGGTTTCAGGGAAGCGGCTATAGTTTTGTCGTCGGCAATGTGAAACAGAATGTAGACCCTTTTCCAATCCCCTCCGATTCAATCCAGATCCTGCCGCCGTGCATTTCGATAATGCGCTTTACGATTGCCAGACCAATCCCCGTTCCCGGACTTTGCGGATTCAGTTTTTCGAAGATGTTGAACACCCTTTCGTGGTATTCGGGGTCTATGCCCATGCCGTTATCGCTGACGAAGAAAACATGTTTGTCCTTCTCTGAACGAACGCCAATGGTGATCTGTGGATTTGGCTGGTCCCCAATGTATTTGACGGCATTCTCAACAAGGTTTTGGATCACTTCGATCAGGCGGGTCAGGTCGGCGTGAACGATGGGCATACCGGACTGGACATGAACTTGCACATTGTGTTCATTTATGGATGCTTCTGCGTTGTTCAAGCCAGCCTGCACGATCTCTTCGAACGGCACATCTTCAGGCGGGTTGATAATGCGCCCGATGCGCGAAAGCTCCAACAACTCACTGATCATTTTATACATCTTATCAGCCGCATGTCCGATACGAGCAAGATCAGCTTTGGCGCGTTCTACATTTCCTGCTTCCATGTTGTTTTTAAGAAATCCCTGAAATCCGCGTATGGTAACGATCGGTGTTTTTAACTCATGTGAAAGTGTATAAGTGTAACGCTCCAATTCGGCATTCCTGTTCTCCAATTCGGCAAGTGCCTTTTTTAGCGGTGTAATATCCCGCTGGGTTCCCCAGATCGACATGAAGTATCCATCGCGGATGATTCCCACAGCATTGTTCAGGAAGTAAGCCTTTTCTCCGGCAGGAGTATATTCCTCTGTTTCATAATCGTCGGTTCTATATCCCCGCCGATAAAATTCAAGATTTGCTTCAAGGCTGGCTTCATATCCTTCGTTTTCGAGATAATAAGGTGCCTCGAGCATCTCTTCCCTGGATGAATACCCATACATCCGTACGATGGCAAGATTGCATTCCCCAAACTTGCCGCGTTCCCTGGATAGTTTGTATTGTTCTTCAAACGGTAAATGAATTGGGATGGGTGGGTCATAATCTACGCGGTACACTCCCTCGGCAGTGTGTTCAAGGAAGAAATTGATGCGTGCCTGGGATTCCTTGAGTTCGGCCAGATTCTTTTCAAGTTCTTGATTTAACTTTTCCAGCTTCGTCAGTGCTTTTTTTAGCGGTGTGATATCCCGCTGGGTGCCCCATGTGGATACAAAATACCCATCACGGATGATCCCTACGACATTATTCGCAAAATATACTTTTTCCCCGTGGATGTTTAGTTCCTGGGTTTCGAAATCGTCGATCTTGTAGCCCTGGCGGTAGAATGCAAGATTCCCGTCCTTATTGGCTTCGTACCCATCCTCACCATAAAATTCAACATAGGGTTTGCCAAGCATTTCCTCTCTTGCGGCAAGCCCGTACATATTGGCGAAGGCTGTATTACATTCGCCGATCTTTCCGTGCTCAACGGATAGTTTGAATTGTTCCTCGATGGGCAGGCTGGTCGGGATGGGCGGGTCGTAATCAATGCGGTATACCCCTTCGGCAGTGTGTTCAAGAAAGAAATCGATTTGCGCCTGTGTTTCCTTGAGATTTAGTAGACTCTTTTCAAGAGAGTCGAGCAGGTTGGTATTTTGCAGCGCGAGGGTTGCGTTTTGTGCGAATGCCGAAACCAGTCGGCGGGTTCTTTCGCTGAAATCATCGACCTTTGGGCTTTCCATGTTGATGACGCCGATCACTTCTCCATATGCCTGAAGCGGAACCACGAACTCAGAGAGGGTACTTTCATCTCCGGAAAAATAACGGGGATCCGTGCGTATGTCGGGTGTGTAAATAGTTTCCCGGGTTTTGATGGAGGTCGTAATCAGACTGGTGGCATTCATCGGTATGACATCTTCATGCTCACTGGTCTCCGTCCCGCTGTGGGCTTTTCGTGCGACTTGCGAATGGTCATCGGATAACAGCCAGACACTGCTTTTATAGGCGTGAAAATCATTCGCCGCGATTTCCGCGATCCGTTTGGTGAGGGTTTTCAGGTTATCAGGTTTGCCGGCGATCTCAGAAAGCGCCTTGTAAAGCGTCTTTATTTCTTGTGTCTGCTCGGATTGTAGGATCTCAAATTTCTTGCGTTCCGTGATATCAATAGTGCCTGCAATATACATCGCTTCGCCGTTGATCTCAATGGGTTCTCCCCAGACAAGGCCATAACCGATTTCTCCGTTTTTACGGCGAAATGGGAATTCAAAATCGCGTAAAAATCCCTGTTCGCGGAATTGCTTACTCATTCGTGCGGATATTTCCTTGTCAGGGTAAAGATTTAATTCATTGATCGAATGCTCCAAAGCTTCTTCCCGGCTGTAGCCGGTGATTCTCGTAAAACCTTCGTTGATATCAACATATTTTAGATCACTGGCACGCTGGATGATGATTGCCATCGGGCTCGCGTGGAATGCTTTCGAAAACTTCTCTTCAGAACTTCGCAGCTCTTCTTCGATTTTCTTTTGTTTTTCAAGCCTGCGATGCGCCTGCTCGATGGACTGGCGGGTGAACAGGAAGGGACCGACGAGAAAAATGACAGGGAGTATGCCCTGCCAGCTGTAGAGCCCGGCAAAGATCACGCCAAGAGGGGTCAACGCGAGAAGTTGTTTGATCGCCCACAGTTTTTTGTTGATCTCATGGATGAAACTAGTTTTTGAAAGGAATGAAAAAAGGATCGCAAAAAGGATCTGGTCTACGGCGAAATAAACAGCCACAAGCCCCAGCACACCGAGTAGACCAAAATTCATGATGGCAGGTTTTGGAGCCATCCCGTCCAGGAACTGGTACGCCTGCCAGGCCAGGAAAACCGTGATACCCCTGCAGAACCCGTTGAAAAGGGATTTGTAAATGGGCGTATTGAACAGATGCGTATAACGGTTTTGACTCCTGCGCACAGCCAGGATCGCCCCAAGGAATCGCACAAGGACGGCAGTGGGTGCGTCAAATAACAGGATCGCTGCGATGCTCACTGTATCGGATACTGTTACGAGATTGTCGCCTTCGATACGCACAGGGAGCGACTCTGCCATTGCCCCAAGCAGTATGAAAAATATCACACCAGCCCATATGGTCTTGTCTGTGTGGATGTCGCTGTTGATGGCGCTAAAAACGAGCAGGATAGAGCCGATCGTTATTATGATACCGAGATAAATTTTCACGGATGTTGGTAGTTTCATGGATTTGGTTACCCTGAATGCATTACATTTATGTGTGGATGGTCATCACTGCGTATTCTTTTACGAATGAAGAAACGTCTTTGTCGAAAAATACCGTATTTTGTTCCCCGGTTTTACCCTAAAAACCCATTTTCCTCCACCTCGCGATCAGCATCTTCGCCCGCACGCGGACGCGGCTGTCTGCGTCGCCCAATGCCCATGCGGAGCGTGTCGCGCGTCTTGGCTCTTCATCAAGACCAATAAAATTCGTCCACTCTTCGTCGATCCATTTTTCCATGTCGCTGGCGGTATCCCAGACGTAATGCAGGGGGAAGAAGGTCTCGCTTTCTCGCGCGAACCATCCGTTTGATTCAGCATTTGCCATCGCCTGATTCGCGGTTTCGTCGTCTTCCAGACCCAACGGCAGGTCTGTGACGTGTCCCGTCTCACGCGTTTCGCGGGCGGAGAACACCTCGATGCGCCAGTTGTCGCAGAGGGGACGCAGGTCAATCAATATGCCATCAGGCACAAGGACCCTGTGAATTTCACCGAGGGCATGGACCATGCCCGCATGGGCAATTCATCAGAGTGACCAGGCGAGAATCGCGATATCGAACGTCTCTTTGTGGAAGGGGATGGTTTCTGCGTGCGTGTTGACGAAGTGAACCTTATCAGTTAGGTCGGAGGAGCGGTCTATCGAAGCGACGCGCAAGGCATCTTGTTTTGGATCCAGTCCAACGGTCAGAAGAGATGCGGCGGCGTATCGCCACGTCAGCCGCCCTTCGCCGCATCCGATCTCCAGTACGCGCTTTCCAGTCACATCCACAAATTTTTGCAGATGTCTGGTCTCATTCTGTTCGGGGTCTTTGGTTGCTTTTGCCATTACCAAATTCCTGGGAAGAGACGGTAGCGGGTCTTTTGCATGTACTCGGTGTAGCCTTTGAGTTCCTTTTGCAAAAGTTCCTCTTCGTTCTTTGCACGTGCGGCTAACAGCAGGACGAACAAAATGGATGGGAGCATTGCCCAATACGACCCGAGCGCCAGCGGGGTGGCGGTCATCATCAGGATCATCGCCAGATACATCGGGTGGCGGACGACCGCATACGGACCACTGCTGATGACCTGCTGACCCTGCTCCACTTCGACGACGCGCGAAGCGAAGGTGTTGGTCTTGAGCACGAGCATGTACAGGATATAACTTGCCAGCACGATCCCGTCTGCGGCGAGACAAAGCCATGCAGGTACATTCGACCACCCGTAGCGAACATCGAATCCAGGCAGAAGGAAAATGATGAGAAGATATATGGCTGATGCCATGATGATGCGTCTTTGTTCGGGACGCGTTTCGTTGGTGCGTGTGCGCCGTTCGAGCAATTTGGGATCGATCTTGTAAAGATACACCAACGAGATACCCATCGGGATGAACAGCGTCGCCAGCCACGCCCATGCCTGCCAGTAATTCAACGTCCCCGCGGGCAGGAAGAACATCGCGCCGATCATGGGGATGCCGATCACAAGCCGCATGATGGCAGAGATTGTGGCTTTTACTTTTCCAGTATCGTTGGACATGTCTCTCCTTTTACACCACCAGCACTTTCGCGCCGCGAATTTTTCCCTGCTTCATTTCGCGCAACGCTGTGTTGGCATCTTTCAATTCATACTCCTGAAACTCAGGCTTGATGTTTGCCTCCGCCGCCAGTTGCAAAAACTCGCGGACATCCTGTCTCGTTACATTCGCCACGCTCTTGATCTCTTTTTCCATCCACAACTGCGAAGGATAATCCATTTTTAGGAAGACATCCTTATCCGTTTCCTCTTTACGGATCGCGTTCACGACCAATCTCCCCCCTGCTCCCAGACGTTTCAACGCCTCACTCACTGGACCCCAAACTGGTGTGGTGTCAATGACCGCATCCAACCCCTCAAGCGGATTCTGCTCGATGCCTCCTGCCCAATCCGCTCCCAGCGATAAAGCAAATTCCTGCTCAGACTTGTTCCTGCTGAACACAAATACCTTTGTGTTCGGATATTTGTGCTTTGCCATCTTTAACACCAAATGATTCGACCCGCCGAATCCCATCAAGCCCAAATTTTGTTCATCATGAATATTGCTCAATCGCAATGACCGATACCCGATGGCTCCTGCACACAACAACGGCGCCGCTTCTGAGTCTGTAAACGCATCAGGAATAGGATGTACAAACTCCGCACGGACATTCATGTACTCAGCATACCCGCCGTTGACATCTCGTCCTGTCGCCCGAAATTCACTGCACAAATTCTCGTTCCCCGCAAGACAATGATGACACTTTCCGCACGCCGATGCGATCCATGCCACGCCGACTCGTTGTCCTTTGTTTTCCCCATCTTCAACTATTCCAACTACTTGATGTCCCAATACCACTGGCAAATGGGGAGGGGGAGTCCGACCTTCGATCTCATGGTTCAAAACACTTTCGGGATGAACATCTTTGTATGCTTCATGTATTCTTGATATTCATTCCCAAAGAATCGGATACATTCCGCTTCGAAGAAAATACCCCATGCCAGAAACAAGAGAGAGCTATAGAGTGGGTGACGGATGTGTTTATAAATGCCAGTTGTGACCAGACTGGTCGTTTTCTCGAAGGCTAACAGGGAGTCATCGCCGTCGCGGCTTGCAACGGGTTTGCCGCGTGTCTTCAAAAAATATATCCCATATCCAAGTGGGACAAGCGAGATGATCAGCAAGGTCCATGCAATGAGTTGATACCATGCAAAAGGATTTTTGAACCAATAATTTACATTGACCACGAACAGAAGGAGAATACATTCCCATGCAAAGAACCTATAAAAACCATGTGAGTTCGGTTTTGCCAATGATTTCCATGAGACGACGATCAATAAAGCAGTACCTATCGCAAAAAATGCCAAACGAATCGCATTCATGTTTTCCTCAAAAACGCTTCCAGCGGAACGATGTATTCGTCGAATTTTTCATACATGGGAAAATGTCCGCAATTCTGGACCAATACAAGCTGTGCAGATGGTACCTGCGCCTTGAAAATATGTGCCTGCTCGACAGGTACGGTTCCATCTTGTTCACCAAAGATAACGAGTGTAGGTACTGCGACGTTTTTGAGCATCAGCGTCAGGTCGGTGGCGTTGAGCGATCTCCATGCTTTGGGAGTGGAGTATGCATTCGCATGGTCTATCGCCTTGTCTCTATCGAGTTTCCATGAGTCGAAGGGTAAATCTTCAGGTTTATGGAACCAAATTTTAAATCCCCAACATGAAAATGACTTCGACGAATTGAACAACTTGATAGCTAGTTTGTAGATTGCGGGAATTATCTCTCCCGCCACGATCAATGAGCGATTGAGTGTTCCCGCTCTGTATGAAAGTTTACCCGTCACCACGCCGTCCACGCTGACAAGTTTATTCACGCGGTTTGGTGCGAGAGTTGCCGCGAGATACGTGGCGATCTGTCCGCCCATGGAGTGACCTACAAGAATGAATTTATCAAAGCCAAAATGGTTGGCAACTTTCAACGCACGTTCAGCTTGTTTGGCGATGGTGTAGTCATCATCTTTGGGCTTGTCACTATCCCCGAACCCCAGATAGTCAATCGCAACACAATGGAAATCTTGTTTGAGCGATTCCATTGTCCGTGACCATACGCCCCGATGCGACATGAGCCCATGCAGGAACAAAATAGGCGGATTCGCCGCTGAGCCTGCTTCTGTATAGGCGATGCGATGCCCATCGATGGTCAGGAAGTCGCTCATGGTTGATCTCTTTGCAAATGTCAGTCCTTGATCCAACCTTACCATGCCACAGTTCACTTTTTACTGATCACTGTTTACCATTCACTGAGTTATCCCGTCCCAAACTGCCTGTCACCCGCGTCACCCAATCCCGGCACGATGTAGGCACGCTCGTTGAGGTGATCGTCAATCGCGGCGATGTGGATCGGGATATCAGGGTGAGCAGTTTGCATGGCATTGATGCCCTCTGGCGCAGCGATCAGACCCACGAACTTGATTTTCTTGACGCCCCATTTTTTCAGCACATCGGCTGTTGCGGTGGCTGACCCACCCGTGGCTAGCATCGGGTCAAGGATCAAACACACAGAAACGGTTGGTTCGGTGGGAAGTTTGTTGTAATACTCAACAGGTCGCAGGGTGTGTTCGTCTCGGTAAAGCCCGATGTGCCAGACTTCGGCGACAGGCATGAGTTCCCATACTCCTTCAACCATTCCAAGTCCTGCGCGCAGGATGGGGATCAATCCGATTTTTTCCTCTAATTCCTGCCCCATCATTTTAGCGAGAGGCGTTTCCAGTTCGCGTGGGGTGATGGCAAGGTCGGCGGTTGCTTCGTAGGTGAGAAGCGCGGCGATCTCGCGCACCAGTTCGCGGAACTTCTTTGGTTCTGTGTTCTTGTCTCTTAAGCGGGAAAGTTTGTGTTTGACGAGCGGATGTTTGGATTCGTAAACGTTGGACATGGTCGCCTCCGGAGATGGGTTGACTGATTATAGTTCTGCGTGATGTATTTTGGTATATGCCTTGATAACAATCGAGCCGCAGACAGGGCATTGCCGTGCGGCTCGTGTGACTATGAAATCCGTGTGAAAGGATTCCTTTACGGATTGATGATGAAAAGCCAGGCATTGCTGAAATCGCAGACCATATGTCCCGATTGACTCAAGCCCAAAAAGCCCAACAAACCATCGTACAGGAACGGCTGGTTCTTTTTGAAATTCTTCTTGGCATCGCCCAACTGAGCCTGGATCGTTGTGTTCCCTTCGTCGTATTGGCTTGCCTGTTCCTGGTATTGTTCCAATCGACCGGGAATGACATTGGCGGGAATTTCAACCTTTGGAAACTTGAAAGACTTGTCTGGCGGCGGCTGGGTGATATCCACTTCGCCGATGAGAACGCCATTGGTATACAGGTCGATCAGGTTCTTGCGGGCAACGACCGTGATCCGGTTCACGGAACCGTTGAACCACTCGAAGGATTTGTCGTAACTCAAGGGAAAATATTCGCGGTAATTGCTGATCTCACCGTGCATCAGCGCAAGGAATGCCATATGACCCTCGGCAGTCCGGGTAACGATGACCATATATTGGTCGGGAGCGTTCTTATCCCCGTTCGAGCGGAACATAAAGCCGCAACCGGAGACGCTATTCTTCGTGTTCCACTTGATATCCGCCGCCATGACAAAATCCCCGGCGGTGATCTGTGGATAGTCGTTGGCATACCCTGTTTGCTGCCAGCCATACAGATCGAGCGTCACCGGATTGTGGATCCATGCCACATATCCATCGCTTGGGTCCAC
>JBFYRY010000033.1:0-37035 GCA_041302025.1 Chloroflexota bacterium
CGCCATCGTCAGCGCGGATTTGCCCGTGATCCGCGAGGTGCTCCATGACCGGAACGCGGTCTTTTGCGAGCCGGGGAATGTGAGCGCGTGGAAGTCTGCGATCGAATCACTGCTGTTGGACGAGAAGAAGCGTACGGCGTTGGGTATGCAGGCGCGCCGCGATGCGGAACGCTTCACGTGGGAGGCGCGTGAACGCCGCATCCTAAATGGATTGAGATAATTCGGTCACATACCGTCCCGAAGGTTTGGATGGCGCAACATGGTTTTTCGAGACATCCTTCGGGACGATTTGCATAAAGTGAGTTGAATGAGACAAAAATATTTATTTCCAAACGATCTGTTTATCTCGTTCCCTGTTTCGTTGGGACTTGGCGCGTTGCTCGCCTCGGTGCAGGCGGGCGCATGGTGGATCGGCTGGCTGGGATTCTCGGCGGTGCTGTTCGCCGGTTCCTGTGCGTTGATCGCCGCGGCGCGTTGGGCGAACCCCATCAGCAAATTCGCCGTCATCGTGGCGCTGGCGTTCGTGTTCCGGTTTGCGGGCGGAGTTGCCACTTATTTGATCCTTCCTGTGCATGGTTATGAAGAAAATGATGACCAGGCAGGATATGTCTACACCGACGCGCGTCGTCGCGATGCTCAGGCATGGGACCTGGCGGGTTCCGACCGCCCCATTGTGGACGCATTTCAAAGCAATTATGCCTATGATCAGTATGGTGGTCTGCTGGCATTCAGCGCGCTGATCTATCGTGTTTTTTCGCCCGATGCGCACCGTCCGTTGATGCTGGTGTTGGTTACGGCTCTGACAGCCGCGCTGGGTGTTCCATTCCTGTGGAAGGCAACGGGAAAAATCTTCGGAGAAAAGGTTGCCTGGGCTGTGGCGTGGATCTTTGCGCTGTATCCCGAAAGTATTCTGCTCGGCGGCTCCGCCATGCGCGAGCCGTACATCATGACTTTCAGCGCGATGGCGTTCTGGGGATTTGTGAGTTGGTTTGGCGCTTCGGGTTTCGATACGCCCCGCGAAAAACACGCAGGTCTACTCAACCTGCAAAACAGCGCGAGCGTTTGGTTGGGCGCCGCTCTGCTCGGTATGATCCTGGTCTCGCCATCGGTGGCGTTGTTCACGCTGGTCATCTTCGCCGGGTGGGTCTTCTTCTCGCGCGAACGTGCGAATATTTCCTGGAAGGTTATCCTGCTATTTGCCGTGATCTTTATTGCCGGGTTGTTCTTCCTTTCGGCTTCGCTCAATCGTTCCGGTGAATTCAATTCTGCATCACCGTTGCATGTCATCAACGATTGGCTCAAGTCGGCGGTCAAATGGGATGCTTATCAACTGGAGCGCGAATCGGGATGGATACAAAAACTGTTTGATGCGATGCCCGCGTGGCTGCGCCTGCCGTTCATCACATTCTACGGCATCCTGCGTCCTGTTTTACCCGCGACGCTGATCGAGCCTTCACTACCGATCTGGAAGTTGATCTATATCCTGCGCGCGCTGGGCTGGTATGCACTGCTCCCGATGCTGATCCTTTCCTTCATAGCGGGACCGGTTTCCGGCTTCGAGAAGAAGCGTCCGCTTTGGATGTGGATCACGCTTCTCGCCTGGACCTGGATACTGCTCTCGTCCCTGCGCGGCGGAGGCGACGACTGGGATAATTCCCGTTACCGGACGCTTCTGTTTATGTGGCAGGCGTTGATGGGGGGGTACGTCTGGGTGTGGTGGCGCGAGACCCGCTCCGTCTGGTTTGGACGCGCGCTTGCCTGCGAGATTGTTTTCCTGCTGGTGTTCACGTACTGGTATGCAAGCCGGTATTTTTGGGGCGGTGCGAAGTTCCCATTTGCCTGGATGGTTGCTTTGATCTTTGGGCTTTGGGTGCTGATCGTCGGCGTCGGTTTGTGGCTGGACAAACGGCGTGCTTGACAGTATCGAATGTAAGTTTATAATTCAATCATTGAATTTTGAATGAAGGAGAATCAATGCCCACTGCATTAATTACCGGCATCACCGGCCAGGATGGGTCATATCTTGCCGAGTTGTTGTTGAAAAAAGGATACCGTGTTATCGGCGTGGCGCGCCGTTCCAGCACTGTGACCAATGAACGTATTGCCCATTTGCTGGATGACATTACAGTGGTTCAGGGAGACTTGCACGACCAGGGTTCGCTTCTCTCCTTATTGGAGGAGTATGATCCAACAGAGGTGTACAACCTTGCGGCGCAGTCGTTTGTGCCCACTTCGTGGGGACAACCCGCGCTGACCGGGGACATCACCGCCCTGGGTGTAACGCGCCTGCTTGAGGCGATTCGCTTTGTGAACCCGAAGATCCGTTTCTATCAGGCGTCCTCCAGCGAGATGTTTGGCAAGGTGATAGAAGTGCCGCAGCGCGAGTCAACTCCGTTCTACCCACGCAGTCCGTATGGCGTGGCGAAGGTGTACGGTCACTGGATCACGGTCAACTACCGCGAGTCGTTCGATATGTTTGCGGCTTCGGGAATCCTGTTTAACCACGAAAGTCCGCGCCGCGGGTTGGAATTTGTCACGCGCAAAATTTCAGATGGAGCCGTGCGCATCAAACTGGGCATGGCAAAGGAACTGCGCCTCGGCAACCTGGAAGCCCAGCGCGACTGGGGTTTTGCGGGCGATTACGTGGATGCCATGTGGCGCATGTTGCAACAGGACAAGCCCGATAGTTTCGTGATCGGCATGGGCGAGACCCATTCAGTGCGTGAGTTCTGTGAGATCGCCTTTGGTCATGTTGGGCTGGACTACAAGGAATTCGTGATCCAGGACGAGCGCTTTTACCGTCCTGCCGAGGTGGACCTGTTGATCTCCGACCCCTCGAAGGCGCGTTCCTTGCTGGGCTGGGAACCGGAAGTTGGTTTCAAGGAACTTGTCGCGATGATGGTGGATGGGGATATGCAGAGATTGAAGAAGTAGTGCGTTCTTCCGCCCCGGCAGTTGTTACACGATTGAACGAGCAAGCCTTTGAGACAGATACTTTCCCATTTCCAGGGTTTTGAAATTAAACGGCATCTCCTGCCTGCAATCGTTCTTGGAGTCGGCTGGGGATTTTTTGTGAATGGATACTGGCTTGTCGATGTTTTCCCTGCCGGCAGCAAGTCGCTGTTGTTTTTGACCATCCTGGCAGGTCTGATCGGAATATTAGTATATTGCCTGTTGTTCCAATGGATAAAAAAAGCCTTATCTGGTTTGTCCAATGTGCAAAAAGCGGAGCTGGCAGGGTTGAGCCTGTTTACAGGCGTATTTCTTTTTTTTACTGTTACAGATCGCTGGCAGGAACCTGACCGCTATATCGATCTATTCCTGCCAACTCATACCCTTGAAGTTTCGATCCCGCCCGATGGGGGAACTGACGCGGTATCCATACTTTGGATTAGCACGTCCCTGGGAGATGTTTCCTACAGCACCGTCGGGCACGACGGCTGGAATGTAATAAAGGATCGGCTGGTACTCACGAACCTTTCCGACAACCATCTTCGCTGGGAGGGGAAAACCGGGCAGGAAATTCAGCTTGTTTTTGAGACCCCGTCACAGACTGGATATGCCGTCATAACATGGGATGGTCATGAAGAGATATTGCAATTTTCCAGGAAAAAGAATTCCCACGTGCATGCGTTTGAAATTCCCTTTTACGCATCCCGTGAATGGATGCTGTTATTGGGGATACTCAATTTTTCCTTTTTATCGTTTCCTCTCTGTTTTCTTGTGTTTCGGAAGCGGGTGGAAATATTCCGCGCCGTCCAGCACAGTCTCGTCGTAGATACGCGGCAGACCGTCGTGCGTGATTGGGTCCTGGTCATGGTCTTGATGGTCCTTGCATTTGTCTTGAGAGCACCTGGTTTGGAGAATTTGTTCCCAAGTGTGGAAGAATATTCCCACCTCAATGCCGCCAAGCAGATCATACAAGGAGCCCCCATTCAGGGTGTTTATCAGCGCAGTATGTGGTTGGTGACATTGCCGATCACCCTGATGTTCAGGATGTTTGGATATGAACTTTGGGCGGCTCGCTTGTTGGGCGTGATATTCAATGTGCTTGCTGTTGTCCCCTTGTACTTTATTGCAAGGAGACTCGGCCGCCCGGTTGCTTTCCTCTCCGTTTTGTTGTATGCAACAAGCCCGTGGGTCATTGCCATGTCAAGGGTTGTGCGTGAATATGCATATTACCCCTTTTATTATTACTGGATCGTTTATGGAATGATCGTTTTTCTGGAAAGAATTCCCGATCGTTTTCATATCGATAGAGACTGGAAAACCGCTTTAACGTCAAAACAGATCCTGCTGGTATTGGGGTTGGCGCTCCCTCCGCTGTATGCCCTTTCTCTGGACACCTTATCGACCTTCAAACTGATCCTGATTGCATACGCGGTGTTGGGACTCTTTACCTTCCTTAAACTGGATTTCCGATACCGGGGAAACCTGCCTGCCGTGATCGCGATGGCGCTTGCCATTTTAATGAGCGCCTATCTCTGGTGGGAACGCTTCCCGGTAAAGTTGACAGTAAATCTGGTCCCGCTCGATTATTTTTTTCTGAACTCATCCCAGCAGTGGTATTTTGACCGCGCCGCGATCATTCCATTACTGGGTTTTTGGGGAACGATGATCGTGGGCATTGTGATACGGCGCATTAATATCATCCCTGTCTTTCTGCTTGCACTTTATGGCGGTTTCCTAGGTTTCTTTATGTTCTCATCGAACCGCTTTTTTGCCCCCCGGCATTTGAGCACAGCTGAATTGTGGTATGTTATTCTCATGGCGATCGGCTGTTATTTGATCTGGATATTCCTGCAAACCTTTCCTTTGCCTGGGAGCCGTCGAACCTGGATATTTACAATCGTCATCCTCGGCGGGCTGGCTTTTAACTTCCAGCATTCTCTCCTGCCGATCATCTCCCGTGACTCCTTGATGCCGATCACCGGGGATTATCACAACGATCTGACCGAACTTCAAACATTCATGCTCGCCAATGTGAAGGATGGAGACGTGCTGATCTGCTCCCGCATCTATGGCAGGTATGTGGAATGGGTGGATGAGCCGGATTTTCAAACGATCTATGATTTTCAAGTCCAAACAATGGAAAGCGATGTGTTCTCCATAGTCGATCAATACGAATCGGGATGGATCATCATTGATGACGCCCGGATAGAACGGACGTCATTTTCTCCCCAAAATGCATTTCTGAATGACGATAGGATGGAATATATTGGCCTGTTCGATGATGAACATGTCTGGCGCTGGGGAGTAAAATAGCCGTATTCAACAATAAGGAAAATATGGAACTTTCTCTGGTCATCCCCATTTACAATGAAGAAGAAAATCTTCCGTTTTTGATGGAAGCCATTAATGCCGCATTGAATCCACTGAACAGGTCATGGGAGGTCGTTTTTGTGGATGACGGAAGCCGCGACAAAAGCCTAGAGGTGTTGAGGAATTTTGCGCAAAAGGACCCCGTCCGCGTGCGCGCGGTTTCCTTCCGCCGCAACTTCGGGCAGACCGCCGCCATCGCCGCGGGCATCGATCATGCGCAGGGTGAGGTCATCATCCTGCTCGATGCCGATATGCAGAACGACCCCGCCGACATCCCCATGCTCCTTGCAAAACTGAACGAAGGCTACGACCTGGTCAGCGGCTGGCGCAAGGACCGCAAGGACAACCGCCTCACGCGCACCATCCCGTCCAACCTTGCCAACGGCCTGATCTCGCGGGTAACCGGCGTGCACCTGCACGATTATGGATGCACACTCAAAGCCTATCGCCGCGAGGCGCTCGAGGGTTTCAGGCTGTACGGCGAGATGCACCGCTTCATCCCTGTGTTCGCGCATTCTGTTGGGGCGAAGATAACGGAACTCCCTGTCCGCCACCACCCCCGTAAATTTGGCGTGGCAAAATACGGCTTGGAAAGAACCGTCAAGGTCGTCCTCGATCTGTTTACGGTCAAATTCCTGCTCGATTTTTCCCACAAGCCCATGCGTCTGTTCGGTGGTTCGGGTATCGTGGTAATGTTGTTGGGCATGGTTGACCTGCTTTATCTGTTCATCCGGCGTTTCTTTGGCGTGCCTGCGTCCACTTCGCCGCTATTGATGGTCGGTGTGATGTTCGTCATCATGGGTTTTCAATCCATCCTCATGGGCTTGATCGCCGAATTACTGGCGCGCACCTACCACGAGTCGCAGCAAAAACCGACGTATACGGTGCGCGAAACAATCAATATCTCCACTGAGGAATAAGAGGAATAATGCGTATTCTGGTCCTGGTGCATGAATTTCCGCCGATTGGAGGGGGGGGTGGGCGCGTGGCAGAGGATATTTGCCGGGGACTTGCCAAACGGGGGCATGAGATCAAGGTGTTGACCTCCCACATCAAGGGACTGCCCCGTAAAGAGGAACGGGATGGATTTCAGATTTTCCGGTTACGGTCTGCGCGCAAACAATCTTATCGTGCCAGTTTTCTTTCCATGGCTTTCTATGTTCTCGCGGGATTTTGGGCTGGGCTGCGATTTTCAAAGCATTGGCGTCCCGACTTGATCCATGTTCATTTCGCCGTACCCGCAGGCGCGCTGGCGTGGATCCTGTTCAAGTTGACGGGAATCCCTTATGTTCTCACATCGCATCTTGGAGACGTGCCCGGCGGTGTTCCCGAAAAGACCAAGGGCTGGTTCCGTTATGTCTATCCGTTCACACCGTTGATTTGGAAGGATGCAAGCCGGGTTGTCGTTGTCAGCAGGTATACGCGGCAGTTGGCTGAGCAATATTACAAGGTGCCTATGGAGGTCATTCCGAATGGTATTGATTTGACCCTGGGCAATCAGGGTCCTCTGACAATCCATAACCCGCCGCGTATCATGTTTGCCGGGCGGTTTGTATCTCAAAAAAACCCTTTACAGATTGTTCGCGCGTTGGCTCAACTGAAGGATTTGGAATGGGAATGTGTGATGTTGGGGGATGGTCCTCTGTTCGAACAAGTTCAGCGAAGCATTGCCAGCTACAAAATGGAAGAACGTTTTACATTGCCGGGCTGGGTGACCCCGCAGGATGTGATTCAATCGTTCGGCATGGGTGATGTGCTTTTTATGCCATCGTTATCCGAAGGGTTGCCGGTTGTTGGTGTCCAAGCCCTTGTGCAGGGGCTGGCGATTGTCGCCAGCCAGGTAGGCGGTTTTATGGATTTGGTGGAAAATGGTGAGAATGGCTATCTTTTCCCTGCCAATAATGAAATATCCATGGTGAATGCGCTGCGTTCTCTTTTAGCGGATCACGAGAAACTCCTGCATGCGCGCCAGCGGAGTCGCGAACTTGTAATACGGTTTGATATTAATTCGATCGTGGATGCGTATGAGAAAATCTTCATGGAGATGGTTCATCCTTGAAATATATATTGCCTCGCGTTATTTTGGGAAATCGGGGTGACGTTGCCAGCCGGTGGGGGGTTCTACGGGCATTGCACATCCTGGGTGTTCAGGATGTCGATGTTTACAGCCGGTCTACTGGGGATGTGCCGCCTTCCCTGTATCCAACTTTATCGTACCAGCCGGGTCGCAACCTGTTGCCAGGGAATGGACATTGGAGGCGTCTGCATGCGGCAGATACGGTCTTATGGTCGGTTGGATTGGATATGCAGGATGACTCCAGCCTCGCCAAGCTCATGTACTTGTGGGTGACCTTTCGCCTCTATCACCAAATGGGTTTAAATGTTTGGTGTTTGTTTCAAGGGGCTGGTCCACTTTCAACAAAACCAGGACGATGGCTGGCGAGTTCTGTGTTGAAGGAAGTGGATCTGTTTGTTGCAAGAGATCCCGGGACCCATACTTTGATCAATCGTATTTCCCCGGGCATAAATAGTGTTCTCGCCCATGATGCCATCTTTCTGCCGGGCTTTGAAGATGATCTTTCCAAAATGATCCCGAATGAACTGAATTATGCTGATGGAATATTTTCGGGTGGTGATGGTCCGGTGGTGGGAATAAATATCCGTCAATGGTTCCATTTCGTCTCCTCGATTCTTCCCTATCAGTTTTCGCAAGGCGCATATAAGCAACGTTCACAGGAGAAAATGTCTCAACTGATCCGATCCAGCATTTCCCTGATCAGGCTGTTGCGGGTTCGGGAAAAAGCCCGTGTGGTATTGATTTCAGCTTATCAACCCGAAATTGTTCCATGGGAGGATGACCTGCCTTGGTTAACTCAAGTTAAAGCCGCCTTCAAGGATGACGAGGATGTGCTCTTGATTGATGGTCCGATATCCATGCCGCTTTATTATGCCTTGATGTCCCGGCTGGATCTGATGATTGGAATGCGTTTACATTCCTCGCTGGTCTCTCTACGTTTTGGCGTACCTTCCTTGAACTTGGGCTATACTTTGAAAGGCGCGGACATTCTCCGCCACCTTGGTTTACCTGAATATGTTGCAGACTTGCAAACATTCATGGATACGCCCGAAACCCTTTATGATCGCGCCGTTTCTCTTCTTCAGAATTCCAGTACGGAACGGGGCAAGGTTGGGAATATGGTTGCTCGCGCCATCGGTTTGAATATGGATATTTTAAAATCCCTGGTTGTAAAGGAATAGGTTGGGAATTGGGAACGTATGGATAAAATAAACGATGGTCCTGGTGCGGCGCGCAATCGGACATGGCAGGTATTTAAGATCATCCTGGCTGTTGGACTTCTTATATATGTAATCACCCGGACAAATTTTGGACAGTTAACCAGCATGGTCAATCGTATTTCCCCCATGTGGCTTTCCCTGAACTTTGCATTATTCGCTGGGCTGACTGGTCTGAAAGCGTATCAATATTATCAAATTACAGGCCGTAAAGCCGGGTACTTTCGGGTTTTGGGAATCGTGGTGGTTCAAAACGCCATGACTAATTTTGTCGCTTCCACTGCGGGTATTGCTTCGTACGTTACCATGATGGGTGCTGAAAAGGATGTCAAATTTGCCAGAGCAACGGTATCCTTTCTTGTGGTCAAGGTTGCCGACCTGATCGCCGTTTTTGGTTTGCTGGTTGCATTTTATGTATGGTTACAGCCCATTCCCACCGTGCTGCGCCAGGTATTCCTTGTTGCATGTGGGATTGCATGGCTTATCCTGTTTTTCTTCTTTGCTGCACTTGTTTTTCGTAAGAAATTTGTGGATTTATTAAGGGCGATCCTTCAAAGGATAAAAGTGGATCGTTGGCAACCCATCAGCCAGACATTGGATCTGTTCGCATCTTTGGCAAATGAGAATATTTCCAAGATCATCAAGATGGTGGCTGGTTCAGTGGCTTTTTCCTTCCTTTACATGGTATTAACCCTTTTTTGGGGATATGCGCGGTTGCATACGTTTTCCCTGAATGTTGATTTCGGCGTGGTTGCCCTGGTTACCTGCCTGCTCCAACTGGCATCCTGGGTGCCGGTATTCGTCTTTGGCGGGCTGGGAGTGAGCGAGTCGATCTCAGTGTATTCTCTGGTTGCTTTTGGGCTTGTCCAGTCCGAAGTGGCGGCTGTATTGATAGCTGCGCGGCTTGTTTTCTACCTGATGAATGCATTAATGTTACTCTACATTCCACTGGAGAGTCTGGCCGCAAAGTGATGGAATTTAGCTATGTGGTCAGGGCAGAATCTGCACAGGAGGCGTAAAATGCCAAACGATTTTTCATTTCAAGAGGGGGATCGGTACCAATGGGAACGGTTCATCTCGGCGGAGGATGTGAAGCGTTTTGCTGAAGTGGTCGGCGACCTCAATCCGATCCATCTCGATGCTGAATTTGCAGAAAAATCCTTTTTCAAGAAGCGTATCGTCCACGGCGCGTTCCTGGGTGGCTTGATCTCCAAAGTGCTCGGCATGGACTTTCCCGGGCAGGGTACTGTGTATCTCTCGCAGAACTCCGCTTTCAAGCGTCCCGTATATGTGGGTACGACGGTCACAGTGGAAGTGAAAGTGACGCAAGTCATTGTGGAGAAGAGACGCCTTGTTCTGGAGACAAACGTTTTGAATGAAAATAACGAGATTTGCCTGACCGGCTCTGCAACGGTCTGGCTTCCTGAATAAAGTGGGTATGCACATGGCGATTCCTTTTAACCGCCCCACATTTGTTGATAAAGTTTTGGTTGAGATTCTCCGATGGGGAGCTTCAACCTGCCGCAAACTGAACTGGTTTTGATGCTGATTGGGATACGCACACACGCATCGGGAGTACTCAAAGTTTGTAGATAGCCCAAAAGCCTAACCACGGAGACACCGGGTCACGGAGTTTTAAATGGCTTTTCTCCGTGTTTCCGTGGCTCAGTGACTAGGAGAGCCCGATGGCATTAAAACTCGTCTACATACTTGTAACACGCCCCACGCACCGCATCACGCACCATCTTCTACCTGGTGAACCTGCTTCCACTGATATACTTGCCGTTATATGCCGTTTTCTTTCATCCCAGGAACAACCCTTCAGAATGAACAATAAATATTACAGCGCTTTCTCGACCATTGGCATTATCGCCAGCATCCTGCTTGCCCGCTCTGAAATCAATACCGCCCTCTCGCTTCAAGAGGAACCGGGCATGTTGTATTCCCCGTTGGGTATCCTGACCATTTCACTGTATGCAATACTCTTTCTTGCCGGTATTCTATCCCTGCTCATTGGTTTCTGGTCCGCGTCCAATCTTCAACGCCTTGTAATGAAATTTGAATCGGGCTGGCTGGGCTGGTTGGTTGTCTTCGGCTGTCTGGTGGTCGTTACATGGACTTATCTATTTTCCTCCTGGCAATTCATCCTGCAAGGTCCCTGGATGCAGTTGATCTTTGTGCTTGGGTTCACCCGCCTGGTCGGTCTCCTTTTGTCCCCGCGCCGCGCCGTGGCTTTCAACCTGGACGATGCCCTGCTGGCTATGCCCATCTTCCTTTTCCCGCGCATCGTCAACGAAGTCCGTTTGCTGACCGATTCGTCCCTTGCATCACGGACCACCGTATTGCTGGGATATATCATCATCGTCTTATTGACGTTTTTACTCTATCACCCGGTTTTTGAACGGATACGCCCCATTTTGCGAAGTCTGCGTGAACGGCTCGGAAAACTCCGCTGGTTGGCCGCATCCCTGCTGTTGCTGACCCCGATTTTCCATCATTACCTTGTCGGCGCTGAAATATACATCCTGTACCCCAATCTCCGATTCGCGATCCTGCTTTTGGCATTGTGGATCGTTTCCTTCCTGACTTGTGAACAAAAAGACCGTCTTGTTTCCATCAGTTCCCTGATGGTGAATTTCTTCATCCTGATCCTTGTCTCTGCCGTGAACGGATATCTCCTGTTGGTCGTGGATTATCCGTTCGGGTTGTACTGGTCCGAAGGCAACCGCCTCTACGATTATTCACTGGTCTTCGGGCAGTCTTTGTACAATTACCCCGGCAGGATCATCAATCCATATAGTTCTCCCGGGCGCTACGGATTATGGGGTGTCATGTTCCTGTTTGATGGACTGCCCATCTGGGCGCACCGTCTATGGAATTTGGTCCTGCAGATCGTCCCGCCATTGCTTTTCTCCATTCTTGCTACAAGGAAGGTACAACCTGCCGGTCTGCGAAATCTGACGATGCTTTGGATCGCGCTCTTCTTCATCGTACTTGCGCCGCTTCACCCTCCGTTCATGCTTGCTTCCGTTATTGTAGCCTGGTTCGCCTTTGACAAGTCTCCCGTCAAACGCGGTGCATCCCTGCTGGTCTCCGGTTACTATGTGGCGATCAGCCGTTGGACATGGGCATTTGCCCCCGCCGCCATGGGCGCGTTGATCGATCTCTTCCTGCACTATCCGCGCCGCACCGGCAATTGGTTCCGCCGCCTCGTGCCGACACTTATCCTGGTTATATTGGGAGCGGCACCCGGTTTATATATCAATTTCAACACATTTCAATCCACTATTCAAGGCGATCATATTGCTGTCAAACAACCCCTGCTCTGGTATCGCCTTTTGCCCAACGACACACTGGGACCCGGCGTGCTTTTCCTCGCTTTGTTGTATACAACTCCGCTTTTGATCTTCATCGCTTGGTGGATGTTCACCAAACAATGGAAACTGGATGTCTGGCAGAAACTGGCGGTCTGGGGCGCGTTGACGGGTTTCTTTGCTGTCGGGCTTGTGATCAGCACCAAAATCGGCGGCGGCGGCGATTTGCACAACCTCGATATGTATCTTGTGACCCTCATGCTTGTTTGCTCGCTCGGGCTAACGCAAATTTCGACCAACAGCGAGAAGATACAATTACCTGCCTGCGCAATAAGCCTTGTCGTCCTGCTTATTTTCCTGCCAATATACAGGTATACTCCGCTTAATCCCGCCGCCGCAACCAGCAGTCGCCTGAATGTGCCAGCCAACGCTCAGGCAGAATCCGTGCTTGCCGTGATTCGCACTGAAGTTGAGAATGCTTCTGAAAAAGGCGAAGTGCTGTTTATGGATCAACGCCAATTGCTGACATTCGGTCAAATCCCTGCCATTCCCTTTGTGCCCGAGTACGAGAAAAAATACATGATGGATCAGGCGATGGCGAACAATACGGAGTATTTCCAGTCCTATTACCGGGACCTTGCAAGTAAACGTTTTCGCCTGATCGTAACCGAAATATTGCGTTCAAAACTCAAGATCGGCATGGGTGGTCCCTTCTCGGAGGAGAATGACGCCTTTGTCACCTGGGTCTCAAACCCCACCTTGTGTTTCTATGAACCGATCTATACTTCGAAAGAAACGAATGTCATGTTGCTCGTCCCCAGAGCGCTTCCAAAAGAGTGTAATGAGTATTTGAAATAACCAGGTGAAACCTGTCGATTGCTTTCCCGTCTTGTTCGAAACATTAGCAGCGGAAATACCGCCTACACGGCAGATTACTGCTGACATCAACTGAAAAGGAAAAAAGTATGGGAATCCGTATACATCCAACCGCTGAAGTTTCTGAAAAAGCCCAGATCGGGGAAGGTTCCAGTGTCTGGCATCATGCCCAGGTACGCGAGGGTGTGAAAATCGGCATGAATTGCATTATCGGCAAGGGTGTCTATGTGGATGCCGGTGTGCCGGTCGGCGACAATGTCAAGATCCAGAATTATGTTTCTGTGTATCACGGCGTTGCCATCGAGGACGGGGTTTTTGTCGGACCTCATGTCTGCTTCACCAACGATATGCGTCCGCGTGCCGTCAACCCGGATGGCTCGTTGAAAGCCGCCGATGACTGGGTATTGAGCGAGACACGCATCAAGATGGGCGCGGCGCTCGGCGCCAACTCCACCATCCGCTGTGGGATCACTATCGGTGATTGGGCGATGGTCGGTTCGGGCAGTGTCGTAACCCGGGATGTGCCCCCGCACGGATTGGTTTACGGCAACCCGGCGCACCTTCACGGATTTGTGTGCGCCTGCGGCGAGATTGCCGGTAAAGACGGTCAGGCTGGCGAAGTTGTGACAATGAAATGCCCGAAGTGCGGGCGTACCTTTGAAGTTTCAAAAGAAAATTGGGAGAATATAAAATGATCTACATGGCAAAACCCCAGATCGGGGAAGATGAAAAAAAGGCAGTTATGGAAGTGTTGGACTCCGGCATTATTGCCCAGGGTCCGCGTGTGAAAGCGTTTGAAGATGGTTTCGCGGCGATGTGTGGCACGAACCATGCTGTCGCCACGACATCGGGAACCACGGCTCTGCATGTCGCCCTGCTGGCGCATGGCATTGGCAGGGATGATGAAGTCATCACCTCCGCGTTCACGTTCATCGCATCATCGAACAGCATTTTGTTCGTGGGTGCGAAACCCGTGTTCGTGGACATTGATCCGCGCACGTTCAATATGGATCCGGCGAAGATCGAAGCCGCCATCACACCGAAGACAAAAGCCATCCTGCCGGTGCATCTCTACGGTCTGGCTTGTGATATGGACCCGATCATGAAGATCGCCGAAAAGCATGGTCTTGCGGTGATCGAAGATGCCTGCCAGAGTCACGGTGCGGAATATAAAGGCAAAAAGGTTGGCTCGTTCGGTACCGGAACATTCTCGCTGTACCCGACCAAGAATATGACCTCTGCCGAGGGCGGTATGATCACCACCAGCGACCCGGTCATCGACGAGAAGTGCCGTGTCATCCGCCAGCATGGGATGCGCAAGCGCTACTACCATGATGAACTCGGCTATAACTTCCGCATGACGGATATCCATGCCGCCATCGGTCTGGCACAGCTCAAGAAACTGGAAAAGTTCAACGCCCAACGCCAGTCGAACGCCAAATTCCTGAGCGAAAACCTGAAGGGAGTCGTGACGCCACATATCCCTGAGGGGTTGACCCACGTCTTTCACCAGTATACAGTCCGGGTCCCGGGTGGGAAGCGGGACGCCCTCCGCACCTATTTGAACGAGCACGGAGTTGGGTCCGAAGTCTATTATCCGGTTCCGATCCACAAGCAGAGTTTTTATGTGAGTGATCTGGGCTATGGCGGTGTTATCCTGCCGGAGACCGAATTTGCCACCACGGAAGTATTGTCCCTGCCTGTGCATCCGGCGTTGAGTTCGTCGGATCTGGAAACCATCGTTTCCACAGTGAATGAATTCATGGAGAAGAACGCATGAAGGTCGCAGTCATTGGCGTAGGCTCGATGGGCAGGAACCATGCCCGGGTCTATAGTGAATTGGCGGAAGCGGAACTCGTCGCCGTATCGGATGCCGACGCGAAACAGGCGGGATCGATCGCCGAAAAGTTCGGTGCGCGCGCGTATGCCGATTATCGTGAAATGTTGAGGAAGGAAAAGCCCGAGGCAGTTTCCATTGCCGTTCCCACGGTGTTGCATGAAGAAGTGGGCATGGTTGCGCTGGAAGCCGGCGCGCATGTGTTGATGGAAAAACCCATCGCCGCCACTGTCGAAGAAGGTCAGCGCTTGATCGCGAAAGCGCAAACAACGGGTCTTCAGTTGATGGTGGGACATATCGTCCGCTTCAACCCCGCCATTCAGGCGCTCAAGCAAAAACTGGCGGCGGGCGAACTGGGACGGATCTTCCAGGTCTTTTGCCGCCGCGCCGGTCCGTTCCCGGCACGTATTCAGGATGTAGGCGTGGTCGTGGACCTGGCTCCACATGATGTGGATTTGATGCGCTTCCTTACAGGTGCTGATCCCATTCGCGTCTATGCTGAGACCGAACAGCGGCTCCACACCAATCATGAGGATCTGCTCTGGGGTGTTCTCCGCTTTGCGGATGGCATTACCGGGAGCCTTGAGATCAACTGGTTGACGCCCACCAAAGTGCGCGAGACGCTCGTACTTGGCGAACGCGGCATGTTCCGCGTGGACGATCTGACGCAGGATTTGTACTTCTTCGAGAATGCCCAAGCCAAGGATGTGCAATGGGCAACACTACAGACCCTCAAGGGCGTTAGTGAAGGCAGTATGACGCGTTTTGCCATCCCGCGCTTTGAACCGCTCAAAGCGGAGTTACAGTCGTTTATCAAGGCAATCCAGAATGGAAAGCCTGTACCTGTCTCCGGCGAAGACGGACTTGCCGCGCTGAGGATTTCACTGGCGCTGGTCGAGTCCGGGCAGACTCATAAGGTGATTGAGTTTTAATGATGGATATACAAGAACTGGGGAATGTGAAAATGACCCTGAAAGAAGTCGGCGTGCAACTCCTCGTTCCCAAAGCTGGCACAACCGATTGTTCATCGCTTCTACCGGAAGGATCGCAGCCTTGAATCTACGTTATCTACTTCCCCGTCTCTTCCGCCATTTCATGTCCGAATCATTGGCACGTTTCCTTCTGAAACAAAGATGGATCATCCGCCCCGGACTGGAATCGAGCGATCCGGTTGCCGCCGCAGTCCGATACGCGGAAACGTTATCTGAACGCGGCGCATCGCTTCAGGGAAAGCGCATCCTGGTATTTGGGTACGGTGGTCGCTTCGCGGTGGGTGTCGAGTTGCTCAGGCAGGGTGCCGCGCATGTGGTGTTGTGCGATCATGTGGAGGCGCTGGATCATGAGCGCAATCTTGAATTACTGCCTACCCATGAGGATTATCTGATTGTGGAAAATGGCATCGTCAGACCGCGCCCTGAATTCATCACCCTGCTTCACGGTGACATCACCGACAGTGCGATCCAGTCGCAGATCGTGCTGGTGGATTGTGTATTGAGTTCCTCTGTCTATGAGCATCTGGACGGAGTCGAAGCCATCACCCGCGCGCTGGCCTCGTTGACAAAATCCGAAGGTGTCCATATCCATTTTGTAGACCTGCGCGACCATTTCTTCAAATATCCGTTCGAGATGCTGCGCTTCTCCGACAAAGTATGGCGCAACTGGTTGAATCCAACCAGTCACCACAACCGCTATCGCCTGTGGGATTATCGCAAGGCGTTCGAAAACTCATTTGAACAGGTGGAGATCAAGGTGATGGCGCGAGACGAGGAAGCCTTTCGTAAACTGCAACCGCATATCCGCCCGGAATTTGTCAGCGGGAGAATTGAAGATGATTCGGTTACATTGATCCGCGTGATCGCCGCAAAGCCGAAAATCTTATCGCATTGATTCAACTCGAGATGGACGCTGTATATGGGCACGGACTTGGCTATGTTCGATGGTTTTCCACGTTTTGAGAAGGACTGTTACGGAAACAGGCTAAGCGCGTCAAGTTTATATTCTTCCATGCGGAAGATGGTTGTTTTCTAGCAGATTTATCTGTGTTATTTGAAAGGATGAACATGAAGGAAAGAAGAACAATTCTTGTCACAGGCGGTTGCGGCTTTATTGGCGCGAATTTCGTGCGGTTATTGGTGAAAAGCGGCGAATATCGCGTGATCAACCTGGATGCGCTGACGTATGCCGCGAATGTTCTTTCCCTGGCAGATTTGGACGGGCATCCCCACTATGTGTTCGTGAAGGGGAGTATTGCCGACCGCGAACTGGTCAACTCCCTGTTCACAAAATACCAACCGGTGGGTGTTTTCCATCTGGCGGCGGAATCGCATGTGGATCGTTCCATCGTCAATGCCGAGGATTTTGTGATGACGAACGTGGTGGGGACCTACACCATGCTTGAAGCCGCGCGCGCCTATTGGAAGGATCTGCCCGAGGAAAAGAATCAAACCTTCCGTTTCCTGCATGTTTCCACCGATGAGGTGTTCGGCTCGCTGGGGGGGACCGGATATTTCACCGAGGAGACACCCTACGCGCCGAACTCGCCCTATTCCGCATCCAAGGCGTCCAGCGACCATTTTGTGCGCGCCTTCCATCATACCTACGGCTTGCCGACTATCACTACGAATTGCTCGAATAATTACGGTCCGTATCAATTTCCTGAGAAGATGATTCCCCTGATGATCCTGAACGCGCTTTCAGGGAAGCCCTTGCCTGTATACGGTGATGGGATGAACGTGCGCGATTGGCTGTATGTGGAGGATCATTGCCGGGCGATCAAGGTCGCTTTTGAGAAAGGTCTCCCCGGTGAAGTATATGTGGTTGGCGGGAATAACGAACAGAGGAATATCAATGTGGTGAATCAGATCTGCAATATCCTCGACGATGTTGCGCCGCCGGAGGAGATTCCGCAGTTGCGCGAGCAGGGCTTGAAGAGTTACAGGGAACTGATCCGCTTTGTGACGGACCGTCCGGGGCATGACCGGCGGTACGCGATCGATTCAGCCAGGATCACGCGTGAGTTGGGCTGGCAGGCTGAGGTGGAGTTCGAAGCGGGTTTACGTCAAACCATAGAATGGTATTTATCGAATCCAAAGTGGGTGGATCAAGCGAGCGGCGGTTCGTTCGGCGAATGGGTCCAAAAGAATTATGCCTGGCGTGCAGAGAAGGAGTCCAAATGAAGGGAATTATTCTGGCAGGCGGGAAGGGCACGCGTCTGTACCCGCTGACGATTGCCACCAGTAAACAGATGTTGCCTGTCTATGACAAGCCGATGATCTATTATCCGCTTTCGATGTTGATGCTGGCGGGCATCCGCGAGATTTTGATCATCAGCACGCCGGAACCGCGCGGTCTGGCGGATGCTTTTTTGGTGGGACGTGAGTTTGTCGGCGACAGCCCGGTCTGTTTGATCCTTGGTGATAATATTTTTTACGGTGGGGGGTTGATCGATTTGTTGCAGAATTGTTCTTCGCTGGCGGATGGCGCGATCATTTTTGGGTATCGTGTCAATGACCCGGAGCGTTATGGGATCGTGGAGTTTGACGCGGATGGGAATGTAATCAGTTTGGAAGAGAAGCCTGCCAGACCGAGGTCGAATTTTGCGGTGCCCGGCATCTATTTTTACGATAATCAGGTGGTACATCTTGCTGATGCGTTACAGCCATCGGAGCGCGGCGAATTGGAGATTACCGACCTCAACAAGGTCTATCTCTCGCAGGGGAAATTAAAGGTGAAACTCTTCGGCCGCGGTGTCGCCTGGCTGGATGCCGGCACACATGAATCCCTCCTTCAGGCAGCAGAGTTTATCGAGACGATTCAGAAAAGGCAGGGCTTGATGGTTTCCTGCCCGGAAGAGATCGCCTATCGTATGGGATATATCTCCATGGAACAACTGTATACGTTGGGAAAGAAATTGTCTGGTAATGAGTATGGTAATTACATTCTTGGATTAATCCCGGAACACAGGGATTAGGCTCTTCCAGGTTTCTTGCATGGTATGAGATTTGAGTGAACTGAAAATGGAAATCGTAAAAACAGCAATTCCTGATGTTTCGATCATTATCCCCAAAGTTTTCAAGGATGGCAGGGGTTTTTTCTTTGAATTCTTTAACAGCCAGGCGCTGAAAGAACTTGGAATCATGTATGAATTTGTCCAGGATAATCTTTCAGGCTCAGTGGCTGGGACACTGCGAGGACTGCACTATCAGATCCAACATCCTCAAGGGAAACTGGTCACTGTTTTGACGGGTGAAGTGTTTGATGTGGCTGTGGACCTGAGACGCAGTTCCCCATATTTTGGCAGGCATATTGGTGTAAGGTTGTCTGGAAACGAAAGAAGGTTTTTGTGGATTCCGCCCGGTTTTGCGCACGGCTTCCTGGCGCTCAGTGAAACAGTCGAATTCTTTTATAAGGTGACGGATTATTATCATCCTGATGCAGAGCGGACACTTCGCTGGGATGACAGGGAGCTGGGTATTGACTGGCCCATTGGACCTGGGATGCAACTTATCATGTCGGAAAAAGACCGGGCAGGAAAGGCGCTACGCCTTGCCGAGACCTATCCCTAGACTGGAACTGGAACATGCGTATTCTTTTATTTGGAAAAAACGGTCAAGTGGGCAGGGCTATTACGCCTTTGCTTTTGCCATTGGGGGATCTGGCATGCATGGATTATGCAGAACTGGATATCACAGACTCTGATAAATTGCGCGAGATGTTACGAACGCTCAAGCCCGATGTCATTGTAAACGCTTCTGCGTATACGAATGTGGACTTGGCGGAGACGGAAAAGGAACCTGCCTGGAAGGTGAACGCAGAAGCACCCCGGGTGATGATGGAGGAATTAAATCAGTGGAACGGCGCCCTGATTCATTATTCAACGGATTATGTGTTCGATGGAAGTAAACACAAACCTTATGTTGAAGATGATGTACCCAATCCCATTAATGAGTACGGACGGTCGAAACTGGGCGGGGAGGAACTGATCAGGGAGGCGGGGGGCAGGTATTTGATCTTGAGGACCAGCTGGGTGTATGCGGAAGGTTTCAAGAATTTTGTGTCCAGCATCCTTCACTGGGCGGCAACACAGGAAATTTTAAAAGTCGTGGACGATCAAATTGGAAGCCCGACCTGGGCGACAATGCTAGCCGAGCAGACAGCCGGTTTGTTGTTGGCGCGACAAAAGAATCTTTTTGATTTTATGCAGGAGCACGCAGGGATTTATCACTGTGCGGGCATGGGTGCGGTTTCCCGTTATGATTTTGCGAGGGAGGTTTTGTCGTTGATCTCCGGTTCCGGTCTTAAGGTAAAAGCCACTGATGTTATTCCGGTGAGATCCAGTGATTTTCCAAGTCCGGCATTGCGTCCTGGCTATTCTGCTTTGGATTGTGCCAGATTTGAGAATACCTTTAGGGTAACTCTTCCCGCTTGGGATGTGAGTCTATTTCATGCGTTGCCACGATTTCAACGTTGATGATCAAGTTTTTTGTAACAAATCCTTCGCTAAAAGTCGCTTAATAAACCTGGATTATCATGTTGAGCGGAGCGAAACATCGCTACTTCGGACTGCCCGAGACCCTTCGGTCGCGGAATAACGTTCCCTCAGTATGACATATAATGGACTTTGTTACAGTCAAGCCCGCCTGTTTAGGCGGGCTTGACCCTTTCTTGAATGGGGTTATAATTCAGTTGCTGAATTTTGGAATTATAACTGTATGGAATCTGCCAACGAAGAACTCCGTGAACTCACCCTGCTTGAGAATATCGAGAACGACCCCGATGTCAACCAATCCACGCTTGCCACGCAATTGGGCGTGGCGGTTGGCACGGTCAACTGGCATCTTAAGCGCCTGATCTCCAAGGGCTATGTCAAGGTTATGCGTGCCGAACGCAAGAAATTGCGCTACATCATCACGCCCGAAGGCATCGCCCTGCGTGCCCGTCTCGCCGTGGACTACGTCGAGCGTTCCTTTTCGATCTACCGCAAGACCCGCCAGCGTGTGCGTGAATTTCTCAACGAAGTTCAAAAAGCCGGCCACGATCGTGTGCGCATTCTCGGCAAAGGCGATGTGGTGGATATCTGCCGCCTGACCTGCCTCGAACTGGGGATTGTTGTTGTGACCGACAAGGATGCCCCCGCTCTGCAAGTGGATGGCTTTAAAGTGACCCTGCAAATGGATGAAAAAAAATGAGCGACCGTCATGTGCTGATCACCGGAGGTGCCGGATACATCGGTTCCCTCCTGACCTCGGAACTGCTCCGCCTTAATTACCGCGTTACCGTCCTGGACTCTCTCCTCTTCGGCGGGGAGTCGCTTGTGCCGTTTTTGCATCATCCCAATTTCCACTTCGTCAAAGCGGATGTGACCGAGAAGCGCGCCGTCAAGGACTCGCTCAAAGGCGATTGGCAGAAACCGGATGCGCTCATCCATCTCGCCGCCATCGTGGGATTCCCCGCCTGCCAGGCGGTGGGCAAACAGGTGGCGTGGCGGTATAACGTTGAAGCAACGAAAACGGTTTTCGGGCAGGCGGCAGACTTGGGCGTGGACCGATTCGTGTTTGCGTCCACCTACAGCAACTACGGCTTATCCGAAAACGGCAAGCCGGTTACGGAGGAGTCTTCGCTCAATCCGCAGTCGCTGTATGCCGAGACCAAGATCGCCGCGGAGGAATTCCTGCTTTCCCAAAAGGATGCTCCCTGTGCGCCTCTGTTATTCCGGTTCGCCACGTTGTACGGACTTTCGCCGCGCACGCGCTTCGACCTGATTGTCAACCAGTTTGTGCTGGAGGCGTTCACCAAACGCGCATTGATCATCTACCAGCGTGGCTATTCGCGCTCGTTCGTTCACATCCGCGATGTGGCGCGCGGTGTGATCATGGGACTGGAAGCCGAACGGTCAAAGATCGCCGGGCAGGTGTTCAATCTCGGAACTGATCACGGGAATTATTCAAAGGACGATATCGTGCGACTCGTGCTCAAGCGCATGCCCGAGACAATCGTCGAATATAAGGACCTGACCTTCGGCGGTGATATGCGCGATATTACCGTTTCATTTGCGAAGATCAGAAATGTGCTCGGTTTCGAAACGACCCTCAGGGTGGATGACGGCGTCCGCGAGGTGCTGTTTGCCTTGAAGAACGGCGTCATCCAAAACCCGACCGACATGCGCTATCGCAACGCGCAATTTATTGTGCAATGAATGAGGTAAACAAGTAGACAGGCAGACACGTAAACATGTGCAGCAACCTGTGTACCTGTTTCCTTATCTACCTGTTTACTTCTTCAACAAGGAGAATTCATGACCAACAATTTCTGGCAAAACAAAAAAGTGATCGTCACCGGCGGTGCGGGCTTCCTCGGCTCGTTCGTGATCGAAAAACTCAAAGCACGCGGCGCGACCGATATTTTCATCCCGCGCATCGAGAACTATAACCTCGTTGACCCGAACGACATCCGCCGTATGTATGCGGATTCGTTGAAGGATGTCGACCCAAAGAATGTGGTCATCATCCATCTTGCGGCGAATGTGGGCGGCATCGGCGCGAACCGCGAGCATCCCGCCGATTTCTTCTATGACAACCTGATGATGGGTGTGGAGTTGATACACCAGGCTTACAAGAACGGCGTCGGCAAGTTCGTTGCCATCGGGACGGTATGTGCCTATCCCAAATTTACGCCAGTACCCTTCAAGGAAGATGACCTGTGGATCGGTTATCCCGAAGAGACCAATGCGCCGTATGGACTCGCCAAGAAGATGATGCTGGTGCAGGCACAGGCGTACCGTCAGCAGTATGGCTTTAATGCCATCTTTTTGTTGCCGGTGAACCTGTACGGTCCGCGCGACAATTTTAATTTGCAATCGTCGCACGTCATCCCTGCCTTGATCCGCAAGGCAGTGGAAGTGCAGTCCCGTGGTGAAAAAGAACTTCCTGTGTGGGGCGATGGCTCTCCGACGCGCGAATTTTTATACGTGGAAGATGCCGCCGATGGCATCGTCACTGCCGCCGAAACATACAACGGCGACCAGCCCGTCAACCTTGGCTCAGGCTATGAAATTTCCATCAAGGACCTGACGGAGATGATCGTGAAGATGACCGGTTTTGAGGGGAAACTGGTCTGGCAAACCGACAAACCCAACGGCCAGCCCCGCCGCGGACTGGACGTCAGCCGGGCAAAGGAACTGTTCGGGTGGAGTGCCCAGGTCCCGTTCGAGGAAGGGATGCGCCGCACGATCCAATGGTTTAAAGAAAACCGCGAGAAGATCCGTTAGAAAGTTTACAAGTTGAAACGTTCGAACGTTCCAATCTGCGAACCTGGAAATTTTTAGAATGACCGAACTTATAAAACACGAGCCGACCACCGTTTATATCAAACCCTCCACCGGAATTGCCGCGCTGAATCTGCGCGACCTGTGGGTCTATCGCGAATTGGTCTATTTTATGATCTGGCGCGATGTCCGCGTCCGCTATAAGCAGACCATGCTTGGGGCGGCATGGGCGATCATTCAACCTGTCCTCTCGATGCTGGTCTTTACTTTCATCTTTGGGCGGGTCGCCAAACTGCCGACGGATGGCAACATTCCATACCCGATCTTTTCCTATGTGGCGCTCCTGCCTTGGGGGTTGTTCGTCACTGCCTTAAATCAGGCTTCCCGTTCTCTGACATCCAATAACAATATGATCACGAAGATCTATTTCCCGCGTCTCGTCCTGCCTCTTGCGTCGGTTCTATCGGGTCTGGTCGATTTTGTCATCGCATTCGTGATCCTCATTGGGATGATGCTTTATTACGGTGTGAGACCAACGGTCACGGCACTTTGGGCCTTGCCGTTATTCCTGCTCCTGGCGCTCATCACTGCTTTGGGTGTGGCTTTATGGTTGTCGGCGCTCAATGTACAGTATCGGGATGTGAACTACGCCCTCCCGTTCCTGACACAATTCTGGCAGTTCCTGTCTCCGGTTGCCTATTCGGCAACACTCATTTCGGAAAAATGGCAATTGGTCTATTCTCTAAATCCCATGGCAGGAGTGGTGAACGGATTCCGTTGGGCACTGCTCGGCACGAACACGGGACCGGGACCTGAAATGGCAGTATCTGTTGCAATCTCCATGGTTGTGTTGATTGGCGGACTCTTCTACTTCCGGGGCATGGAAAAGACCTTCGCGGACACCATCTAATTATGACAACAGCAATCAGCGTTAAAAACATCGGCAAGCAATATAAGATCGGCGCGACACAACAGAAATTCCAATACAACATGTTCCGCGATGTCATTGTCGATACGATCATGACACCTGTCCGTGTGTATCGGGCATTGAGTGGGAAAGGGATGCGCGGTACGTCCGGCATTGCCTCCACCATTTGGGCGCTTCAGGATGTTTCCTTTGATCTGGAAGAAGGAAAAGTACTCGGCATCGTGGGACGCAACGGTGCCGGGAAGAGCACCCTGCTCAAGATTCTCTCGCGCGTCACCGAACCGACGCGCGGCACAGTCACCGTGCGCGGACGTGTCGGCTCGCTTCTCGAAGTGGGGACGGGCTTCCACCCCGAACTAACCGGGCGCGAGAACATTTATCTCAACGGAGCCGTCCTTGGCATGAAGCGCCTCGAGATCGATAAAAAGTTTGACGAAATCGTGGATTTCTCCGAAGTGGCTCAATTCATCGATACACCCGTCAAGCGCTATTCGTCTGGCATGTACCTGCGTCTTGCCTTTGCTGTGGCGGCGCACCTCGAACCGGAGATTCTCGTGGTGGATGAAGTGCTTGCCGTCGGTGATGCGGAATTCCAACGCAAGTGTCTCGGTAAGATGGGCGACGTTGCCCAGCAGGGACGCACAGTATTGTTCGTGAGTCATAACATGTCCGCCATCCTGCGCCTCACGCAGGAAGCCATCGTCCTCAAAAAGGGACAACTCATCAAGCGCGCGCCCTCTCCCGAAGCGGTGGATTTTTACCTTTCCTCCGGTCAGGCGGAAACGGGCGAACGCACGTGGACAGCCGATGAAGTACCCCTCCAAGCCGCGCCGTTCAAGCCGATCGCCATCCGCATCAAGGATAGGACCGGCAAGATCGTAGACACCGTCCGCTCCACCGAGCCGACCACCGTTGAATGGGAATATCAACTTGATGCCCCGGTCACCGGATTGCGTGTGGGGATGTATCTCAACACCATGCGCGGTGAATTTGTTTTTACCTCTTTCGATACCGACGATGCCCAGCAATATGAACAATTCGGCGCGCGCAAGTCGGGGCGCTATATCAGCCGCTGTGAAATTCCTGCCGACTTTTTCAACGAAGGGCGTTATTATCTCGGCGTGAACGCCAGTTCATTCGCCGTACTCCGTTACTTCATGGACGAGAACGCCATCTCCTTTAATGTGGATATCGCCGGAGCGCCCGGCACGCAATGGCCCGAACTGCGCCAGGGTCCCGTCCGACCGCGCTTGAATTGGAAGATCGAGAAAATAGATTAGAACCTCTTTGCCACAGAGAACACAGAGTGCTCTGAGTTTAAGAATCTCTGTGTTTCTCTGTGAACTCTGTGGCTAAAAAACATGATCAACAAAACGACCATCCGCAACTTTTTGGGCGAACTGCCCCTCGCCGCCGAACTCGATTACACTCTTCGGCACAAGAACCGTACCCGCAAGGATCACTACGATCTTTCGCGCCTGCAAAAGTCATTGCCGAACGCGGTTGCGCAGACTTTACCCTTTGCTCAAAATGCCAAACCCGGCAAGAACATCCTCTTCTTCGCCACCCTCCATTACTGGATCGAACAAGCCGCCTATCTTTCCCTCGTGCTCAAGGGACTCGGTCACAACGTCACCTTGCTGACCCTGCCATATTCCGAATGGCACAAGGAGATGGATAAGCTGACCCAGAAACAGCGCGGACTTCACACGCGGGATGCGCTCGCCGCGCTTTCCCCGTTGGTGCAACACGCCTCTCTTCTGGATCTTCGACCTGCCTCCGTTTTACCAGCCTCCCTCCAGACTGACGTGGAAGAGATCTCCCTGTGGGACGCGCAGTACACGCTCATGCGCGAAGAAGTGGAGATGTCTGACCCGAAGGACAAGGCGCTCTACGACCTGCGTATCAAACGCAACACCTTCGCCGCTCTGGCCGCCCTCGAATGGATGCAGACCAACAAGCCCGATGTTGTCCTCATCCCCAACGGACTCATTCTCGAAATGGGAATTGTCTTCCGTGTCGCGCGCTATCTGAACATCCCCGCCATGACGTTCGAGTTCAATGACCAGCGCGAGCAGATCTGGCTGGCGCAGAACACATCCATTATGCAGCAGGATACGAACTATCTTGTGGATGCGCGCTGCAAATTACCGTTGACCGACGCCATGTACGAACGTCTCGCCGACCTGGAGAATGCGCGGCGCGGCGCTCGTGTGTGGGGTAAATCGAAACGGCTGTGGCAATATGTTTCGTCCCAAGGCGCAGAAGCCACGCGCAAACTGCTCGGTCTCGATGAACGACCAATCGTTATGCTCGCCGCCAATGTGTTGGGTGACAGCCTCACGCTGGGGAGGAACATCTTCGCTGAGTCGATGAGCGAATGGATCACGCGGACGGTCCGGTTTTTTGCGAACAGGCCCGAGGTCCAGTTTGTGATCCGTATCCATCCCGGAGAAAAAATTGTCCCGCAGGTAAAATCCATGGGGACCGTCGTCCGCGAAGCGTTGCCGGAGATCCCAAGCCATTTTCATGTGATTGGCGCGCTGGATAATGTCAACACCTATGACCTGATCGAGATCGCCGACCTGGGTTTGACATACACTACCACAGTGGGTGTCGAGACTGCCATGAATGGTGTGCCCGTGATCTCGTGCGGCAACACACATTATCGTGGGCGCGGTTTTACGATCGATCCCAACACCTGGGACGCTTATTTCTCCACACTCGAAACGATGCTGCCCAATTTGCGCGCGCATCGTATGAAAGATGAACAGGTTGCGATGGCATGGAATTATGCCTATCGCTTTTTCTTTGAATATCCCCGACCATTTCCCTGGCGTCTCGTGAATTTCTGGAGCGACATTGAAATATGGCCCATCGAAAAAATCCTGAGCGAACAGGGACAGGCTGAATTCGGCGACACGTTCAGGTTTTTGGTTGGCGAACCATTTACTTGGAAGGACTAATGGCAGATAATACCAAACAGGAAGTACGTGAGTTTTACGACGAGATCGGCTGGCAGAAAGAAGCGGACGGTCTGTATCAGAACGCGCATTACGAGGACCTGCGTCCCGTTTCGAGTGAATACATACAGAAAACGCGCCTGCGCGTGAATAATCATTTATTGCCTGCCGGTGAATTATTGTTGGATGCTGGTTCCGGTCCCGTGCAATACGATGAATATCTCACGTATTCGCAGGGCTACCAAAAACGTGTCTGTGCAGACATTTCCATCCAGGCTTTGCGTGAGGCGCGTGAACGACTCGGCGATCACGGCCTTTTTGTGGTCTGTGATGTGGCAGAACTTCCCTTCAAGCCTGATGCCTTCGATGGCATTGTCTCAATGCACACCATTCATCACCTGCCTGCAACTGAACACAAAGCGGCGTACGCGGAAATGTTCCGTGTATTGAAGCCTGCGCGTGTGGGTGTGGTCGTCAATGGCTGGTCGGGCTCGGTGATCAATCGCCTCGCGAAATATTTCAACCGTACGCGGCGCTTTTTGCGTGGGAAACCCTTGAAGATCGTCCACGATAAACAGATAGGGACACATGTTCAGAAGACGAGCGCCAAATGGCTGACCGGTCAACTGGACGGCATTGTCCATGTGGAGATCTTTTCGTGGCGGTTCATGTCCACGGTTGCGCTGCGGACGTTCATCCACGAAGGATTTGGCGGGAGGGCGATCTTGCGATGGCTGTATAAAATGGAAGAGAAATATCCCAGGTTCTTTGGCGAACACGGGCAATACCCGATCATCGTTTTTAAAAAATAACGAATGTCGAAATTCACCGACCAGCACTACCTCAAGAACGATCAATATAAAGACTCTTCCAACCTTGAGACACGGGTTGCCATCCATCAACGTTTCAGCACGAATCCGTATGGCTGGATGCATTGGGTCTTTGACCATATCCTTGACCTGCCGGCGGATGCAAAGATTCTGGAATTGGGATGTGGCCCCGGATATTTGTGGAAGGAGAATGCGAATCGAATCCCATCCATGTGGGATATCACCCTCTCGGATCTTTCTCCGGGGATGCTTGATTCAGCATGGAGGAATCTGGTCGTCACCGGACGCAGTTACCGGTTTAGAGAGATCGACGCGCAATCCATCCCGTTTGAAGATGAGACATTCGATGCGGTGATCGCCAATCACATGCTGTATCATCTCCCTGATAAACCAAAAGCCATTGCAGAGATCGAACGTGTTTTGAAAACAGGCGGTCGCTTCTTTGCGACAACCGTGGGCGGTACTCATTTAAAGGAAATCACGGAATGGTTTCGACAGATCCACAAGAGCAAAGTTTGGGAATCGTTCACCCATCTCTTCACGCTCGAAAACGGACTGGATCAACTGAAACCGTTTTTCCCCAATGTGACAGTGTCACGTTATGAAGACAACCTGCACGTGACCGAACTGGAACCACTGATCGCTTACTTTCGTTCAATGGTTCGAACAAGTGAACTCTCGAATGATGAGTTTGCGAAGCTTGAAACTGATTTGAAAAATGAATTAAAGGGAAAAGGCAGGATCTTTATCACAAAAGATTCTGGTTTGTTTGAAGCAGTAAAATAAAATCTCCGTCATTGCGAGGGCGGTGTTCTTCCGCCCGAAGCAATCTCCAACGCAATGAGGAGATTGCTTCGTTGTTCACTGTCGTTCGCTCCTCGCAATGACGGATGATAAAACAAGGAGTAATCATGGACTGGACGGATAAAACAATTCTCATTACAGGCGGGACCGGTTCGTTCGGCAAGAAGTTCACAAAGATCGCGCTGGAGGAAAAACAGCCGAAGAAGATCATCATCTTCAGCCGCGACGAGTTGAAACAGCACGAGATGAAAATGCACGGATACGACCACCCATCCCTGCGTTATTTCATCGGCGATGTGCGCGACCGTGACAGGCTTCTGCGTGCCATGCACGGTGTGGATATCGTCGTCCATGCGGCGGCGTTGAAGCAGGTGCCTGCCTGCGAATACAACCCAATGGAAGCCATCAAGACCAACATCATGGGCACGGCGAATGTGGTCGAAGCCGCGCTGGATGCGGGCGTGAAGAAGGTCATGACCATCAGCACCGATAAAGCCGTCAGCCCGGCGAACTTATATGGTGCCACCAAACTTGCCGCCGAGAAGTTGACCGTTCAAAGCAATGCCTATGCCGCGGGTACGGCGACCCGCTACTCGTGCGTCCGTTACGGGAATGTGGTCGGGAGTCGCGGTTCGGTCGTGCCGCTTTTCCTCAAACAGCGCTCAAGCGGAACCGTCACCATCACCGATGAGCGCATGACGCGCTTCTGGCTCTCGCTGGAGCAGGGAGTCCGTTTTGTGATGAACTGCATCGAACAGATGGAAGGCGGCGAAGTCTTTGTGCCGAAGATCCCCAGCACGAAAGTGGTTGACCTTGCCAGGGCCATCGTGCCTGACGCGAAGATGAACATCATCGGCATCCGGCCCGGAGAGAAACTGCACGAAGATCTGATCTCGGACGACGAAGCCCGTCACACCATCGAACTCGAGCGGATGTATGTGATACAGCCCGCAGAAGCCACCTGGTTCGGTTACTCGTGGAAGACAAAGGGTAAGACCCTCCCCGAAGGTTATCATTACTCCAGTGACACCAACACCGAATGGCTTGATATCGAAGGCATCAAGAAGTATGTGGAACCATTCGAGCAGTTGTTTGCGGAAGGAAAGCTTGAAGGTTAATTTCAGACCTGTCAGGTTTCTTTGCATTTTATGAGACTCTTAATCACCGGTGCTTCTGGTCTTCTTGGTCTGAACTTTTCTCTGGCGGAGATGGGGACTCATACCATCGTGGGTGTTGACCGCTCGAAACTGGCGAATACGCCCTTCGAGTTGATCAAGGCGGATCTTCTCGACCCGGAAGTTGAACACCGCATCCTCGACACGGTCAAACCCGACGCGGTCATCCACACTGCCGCCAATGCCAATGTCGATTCGTGCGAAATGGATCCGGTTGGTGCGCGTCTGCTCAACGCGGAACTGCCCGGCGAACTGGCAGATGCCTGTGCCAGACGCGGAATCCGCATGATTCACCTTTCGACCGATGCTGTGTTCGATGGTACCAAGCAGGATGCCTACACCGAAGCCGACGGGGCGAATCCGCTTGGGGTGTATGCCCAGACCAAATGGGAGGGAGAACGGGCGGTGCAGTCCGCCCATCCCCAGGCCATTGTTGCGCGGGTCAATTTCTTCGGATGGAGCCTGAGCGGACGGCGCAGTCTGGGCGAATTCTTCGTCAACAACCTGAGCGAGGGCAAAAACGTCAACGGATTTACCGATGTCATTTTCTGCCCGATGTGGGTCAACCACCTTGCGCAGACCCTCATTGAAATGCTCGAGAAAGACTTGCACGGGCTCTACCATGTGGTGGGCGCGCAGGCGATGAGCAAGTATCAATTCGGGGTGGAGGTAGCGCGGAGGTTTGGGTTGAGAGAAAGCCTGATCGCGCCGCAATCTGTCGAAATGTCCAGCCTGACCGCCAAACGTTCCCACAATTTAAGGCTGTCTGTCCACAAGTTATCCACAGATTTGGGGCACGAAATCCCCGCGTTCTCCACCGGTTTGGACGGGTTTTATACACAGCTCCAGCAGGGTTATCCACAGAAAATCAGGGGTTATCAACAGTAAGCCGGATTTAATTCCGACTTGCTCACAACATACCCACAGGATTTCCCCATGCTTATCCACACTTTATCAACATTGGACGCTGGAAATTTGCCCCTTTTTGTGACATCCTCCCGCCTCTTTCGGGACCCGGGCTTGATTCCTCATAATCGACTTTCTCCAACCCCCATGCTTTTCTCTCCCAGCATCGACTGTGCGCTCGGCTACGGTTTGACGTATGAGGATGCCCTCCAGAACACGCACTTGGGTAGGATTGGGAGGTAGGTTTGTTTTCACTTCAAAGAATTTTTCCTGCATTTCTTATTGTGTTGATTGTCAGCGGTTGCGTTTCTTCAGCCAATGAAGCTACGTCTGAACCTTGTATTAGAAATCCGCTTGTAAATACTATTGATGGTACGATAAAGAGCGATTTGGAAATAGGGTATTTTGCGGACAAATCTTTTTACCTGATTAGTTCTGATGGAAAAAACAGAACGTTATTAACAAATGAGGTGTATCTTTATTGGTCTCCAGACAGACAGAAAATTACTTATCGAGATGGTAATGAAATTTGTATAGCTAATTCTGATGGTAGTCAAATTCTACAAATTACAAATGACAATCTTTTGAAGTCGGATATTGTGTGGTCGCCAAGTGGGAAGTATCTCGCATTTACAGTCAATCATGATGATGAGGAAAAACTACTAGGCGTTTATGCTAATGGAGAAATTTACATTGCAACAACTGAGGGGGATGTTATACGGCTTACAAACACTCCAGCATCAAGCGATAATAATCCTTCTTGGTCTCCAGACGAAAAAATGATTGCCTTTGATTCTTACTCTAACCCAGTTGATACTGGAGGATATATCGAATACACTCTCACCATATCTGTTGTGAATATTGGAGATGGTATATCCACCATCATTACAACAGATGGCTTCGACCCTGTTTGGTTTCCTGATGGAAAACAATTATTATTTGAATCAATTGATGACCGGATCTGTAAAATTGACTTGGAAGGAAAAAATCGCTCTTGTATTACTTCGGGCTATGATGATTATGCATCACAATTCTCTCCGAATGGGCAATTTATTGCTTTCACCCGAATAGATAAAGGCTGGTCAATATATGTTATGAAACCAGATGGTAGTGAACAAACTAAACTCACCGACGGTATATACCCAATATGGTCACCAGATGGAAGTCAAATCGCCTTTAGCACAGGCGGAGACAATCCAGATATTTATGTTATTAATGCCGATGGCACAAATCTTACACGTATAGCTAAAAATGCTTGGGGCTACACCTGGGTTCAGCCATAAAAGTAGAAAATTTCTGCACCTCAAAGCATAACCTATGCCTCTTGAACTTCTCAAATCCAAAACAAGAACTAACTAATTCGGAGGACAAAATGGAAATCAAATTTGGAAATCGAACGATCGGTTTGAACCACCCGACCTATTTCATCGCGGATATCGCCGCGAATCACGATGGCGATTTGGAACGCGCGAAACTACTCATCCGTCTCGCCAAAGAAGCGGGAGCGGATGCCGCCAAATTCCAGAACTTCGACGCGCCGAAGATCGTCTCGGATTACGGCTTCTCGCACATGAACTCACAGGTCAGCCATCAGGCAACGTGGAAGAAATCCGTAACCGAGGTCTATCGCGCTGCGTCCATTCCGTTCGAGTGGTCCATGACACTGGTGGAGGAATGTAACGAAGTGGGCATTGACTACTTCTCGTCACCGTATGATTTCAACGCGATTGATTTCCTTGACCAGTATGTGCCTTGCTACAAAGCTGGCTCCGGCGAAATTGACTGGATCGAAGCATTGGAGCGCATGGCGGGCAAGGGCAAACCGTTCTTTGTCGCCACAGGCGCGTCCACGATCGGTGAAGTGCAGAAGGCTGTCCACGCGATACTGAAGATCAACAAGCAGCTCGTGCTGATGCAGTGCAACACGAACTACACCGCCAGTCCGAACAACTATGACCATTTGCATATCAACGTGTTGAAGACCTACGCGTCCATGTTCCCCGATGTGATCCTGGGACTCTCTGACCACACTCACGCCGTCGCCCCGGTCATCGCGGCGGTGACGCTTGGTGCGCGCGTCATCGAGCGTCACTTCACTGATAGCAACAACCGCGAAGGTCCCGACCACAAATTTGCCATGGATCCTGCGAAATGGGCGCACATGGTTGAGGAGACGCGTCTGCTTGAGCGCTCGCTTGGCTCCGCCGATAAGTTCATTGCTGCTAATGAAGTGGATACTGCCGTTGTGCAACGTCGCTGTTTGCGCGCGGCGCGGGATATCAAGGCTGGCGAAGTCTTTACCCGTGACATGATCGACGTGCTGCGTCCTGCGACTCCTGGCGCGATCAAACCCGACCAGATCGAAAATGTCATTGGCACGAAAGCACTGCATGATTTCAAGTACGGACAGGAACTGCGCTGGACAGATCTCGGCGCGTAATTTTTATGCCACAAAGGGTCACCAAGGTTCACAAAGGTTTTAGCCTTTTCCTTCGTGTCTCTTTGTGACACTTCGTGGTTAACCTTCGTCATGCGCATCATCTATTTCTCAAAAAGCTACACTCCGCACGATTATCGGTTTCTGTCTTCGTTGTCAAAAACGGAACACGAGATCTACTTTTTGCAATTGGAAGCGGCGAAACGCCAGACGGAGGATCGTCCCGTCCCCGAGAACGTTCAGCAAATCCTGTGGGCAGGTGGACAAGGCGAATTCCGCTGGCGGGATGTGCCGAAACTTGTGTTGAACCTGCGGAAGGTGATTCGGGAGGTAAAGCCCGATTTGATCCATGCGGGACCGATTCAGAACTGTGCATTTCTCGTAGCACTGAGCGGATTCCGTCACCTGCTGGCGATGTCGTGGGGATACGACCTGGTCATGGATGCGGACAAGAGTTGGGGGATGAAACAAGTTACGAGTTACACGTTACGGCGGAGTGCGTATTTTACGAGTGATGCCAACGTTTCACGAGATAAGGCTATCGCCTATGGGATGAACCCAGAGAAGACGGTCATCTTTCCGTGGGGAACGGATATTGAGCATTTTCATCCGAAGGTTTTAGGTCAAACGTCGAAGGTCAAAGCTCGTAAATCAGTGACTTTGTTTTGCAGTCGGACATGGGAGTCCATATACGGCGTGGATGTATTGGCAAAGGCGTTTGTCAAAGTGGCACAGGTAGACCCGACTGTCAATCTTATCCTGCTCGGAGGCGGTTCGCAGGGAGCGCATATCCGTCAGATTCTGATGAAGGGTGGCGTGATGGAACGAGTCCATTTTGGAGGACAGGTGGGACAACGCGACCTGCCGCGCTGGTATCACATGGCGGATATTTACATTTCGCCCTCGCACGTGGATGGTACATCGGTCACATTATTGGAAGCGCTGGCGAGCGGACTTCCCTGTCTCGTTTCGGATATTTCGGGGAATAAGGAATGGGTTGAGGATGGCGTCAATGGCTGGCTGTTCCGTGATGGGGATGTGGATGATCTGGCGGAGAAGATTTTGTCCGCGATCAAGAGTCGTCGGTCGTTTGGGAGGATTGGGAAGGCGGCTAGGAAGACAGCGGAGGAGCGGGCGGATTGGAAGAGGAATTTTGGTAAACTTCTTGAGGCTTACGAAAAAATCAAGCCACAGAGATACTGAGACACGGAGAAAAAAAGAGGGGAAGAGAAAGTATCTCGAAATGAATCAGTTGTCGGTTTGGAATGAGGCGTGCGTCAGTGTAGGTAAAGGTTGAAGTGTTGGAATTCTGTCCTAAAGGATTATAAGAGGATTATCATGTTTACATTTGAAAAATTGGTCGAAGGGTTTCGTGAGTTGGGCGTGAAGGATGGGGATACACTGCTTGTCCATAGTTCATATAAATCGTTTGGTGAAGTGGAAGGTGGTCCACAAACAGTGAACCGTGCATTGGAGGCGGCGCTCGGCACGGACAGGGGCGGGACGCTGATCATGCCGACGTTCAATTTTGATTTCAACAAAGGCGTGCCGTGGGATGTGCGCACGACGCCGTCGAAGATGGGCGTGCTGACTGAACTGGTGCGGACGGACCCGCGTGCGAAACGGGTGTTTCATCCGTTCTATTCGTTTGCGATTTTGGGGAAGCATGCCGAGATGCTGGGAAGCCTGCGGTATAAGAGCGCGTATGAACGCAATTCGGTCTTTGGGAAGTTGCGCGACCTGGATGGGAAGATCATGGTGATCGGGCTGTCGTATAACAACAGCATGACGTTCTTTCATCACATCGAGCAAATGGAAGGCGTGAACTATCGTTTCCTGAAACAGTTCACGGGCGAAGTGACGGATGAGAACGGCAACACATACACGGATACGTTCGAGATGCTGGTGCGCGATATTGATAAGGGCGTGATGACGATGGTCGACCCGATGGGCGCGTTGATGGAGCAGGCAGGCGTCATTCAGTCTGCGAAGATCGGCGAAGCGGATGTGAAGTTGATGAAGGCAAACGAAGTGTATGCGTTTACGGCGCGCGAGATGAAACGCGATCCGCATTTGTTGTATTATGTTGAGAAGAAGGATAGCTCCGCTGGTTGATAAATAGTTTTCTTTCCATCAAATTATTGAAAATGTCTAAAAAGTTACTCCTTGTTTTGTCAAGCTTTGTTTTATTGGGATTATTTGGCTTTACTTTGATAAAAAGCCAATCCAATAAAGTTGTTTGTAAGCCAGCGACAACCCCATGGAAAATTGAAGATTTTGCGGTGCCAAATTATTATATTGCTGGCTATTACCCTAATGTGGTGATTACGCAAGTTTGTAGTTTTAGGGGACATGTAGAACGGGATCAAGTTTATAAGCATGAAGTAGCACAGGGTCTCGCTTTTTGCTTGCGTCCAATTAACTATTTGCAATATGGATGGAATATTATTGTGACTGAGGCGCATAGTGAGAATTGCGAAACAGACTTTAGCTCCCCTGTTACATTACCTATGCATGGTTGGACGCCACGTGATGTTTTGGGAAATTACTTCGCAAATCAAAGTGATACCAAAGATATTATTGGAAGTATGGAAAAGCCTGTAGCGGTACAGGAATTCAACTTTGTCTTTATTTATGAAGATTACAAAAGGATAGAAGAAAATTGGGCTTGTTGGACTTATGGCATGAATTGCCCTTCTAATTGGGGCAATACTTCCGAAACGCCAAGATCTCGTGGAGTTTTCACTATCACTAAAATAAAACTTGGAAATCTGTCGTCAAAAGAACAAGTATGGATTGAGTCCATGGATTTTGAAGTCGAATTTTATTTGCCAGCACAAGTGCCATCGGAATAAATTATGAAACCCTACCCCTCCCTCAAATCCATCCTCGCGGAATTCTTTCCTCTGCACCGCACCCTCGCCTCCGACGACCACGACAAAACGTTGGAGATCGTCGGCTCGTACATGCCCGAGTCATCCAACTACACGGTCGAGACCTACGCACCGCTGACTCCCGTCTGGACGTGGAAAGTGCCTGAGCGATACGTTGTCCATGAGGCGTATCTTGAAACGGAAGACAGCGAACGGATCGTAGACTTCAAGGACAATCCGCTTCATATCGTTTCTTATTCACTGCCCGTTGACAAAGTACTTTCATTTGAAGAACTCCAGCCGCATTTGTATTTCAACGAGAAACGTCCACACACGGTTCCGTGGGTCTTCAAATACTACGAACGCGATTGGGGATTCTGTTTACCGAAGAATACCTTCGACAAACTCCCGAAGGGGCGCGATAAAAAATATCACGCGGTCATCAAATCTGAATTCATTACCGATCCCAAGCAAGGATTCAAAGTCGCTACTGCCGTTGTTCACCCCGTGGGTGGACCCAATCCCGAAGCAGGCGAGTTCCTTGTGCAGGCGCATACCTGTCACCCCATGCAAGCCAATGACGACGGTGCGGGAGTGGTCAGCACCATCGAGTTGGCGCGGCGACTTGCGGAGAATCCGCTTCCTTCTGGCTCGATGAGCGTCCGCTTTTGGTTTGGACCCGAGACCATCGGCACCATCGCATGGCTCGCACACAACGAGTCGCTCATCCCGAATCTGCGTGGCGGCATCTTCATGGAGATGACGGGCAATCAAAATCAAATTGCGTGGCATCACACCAGACAACACGCCCATTTACTTGATCGCATTACGCATTACGTATTACGCGATACGCCTCACGACGAACGTGATTTCGCTGCCGCGCCTGCCAACGATGAACGCGTCATCAACGGACCTGGCGTCAACGTGCCATGCATCTCGCTCAACCGTTTCCCCTACGACGAGTATCACACCACCGACGACAATCTCGATATCATGCACGAAGATATGCTCGTCGGCGCGGCGCAAACTGCCGAAGAGATCATCCGCATCTATGCCAGCAACTACATCCCGAAGCGCACTTTCCGCGGTCCCGTTTTTCTCAGCGGTCACGGTCTCTGGGTTGATTGGCGCGACAACTGGGCGCTCAACCGTGCCATCGAAAAGATCATGATGCGTTTCGAAGGCGAGCACACGGTCTTCGACATCGCCGAGC
>JBFYRY010000230.1:0-6357 GCA_041302025.1 Chloroflexota bacterium
GTGACGACACCTGCCTCAAGGCAAGTATGCCTTGAGGCAGTTTTATATGGAAAGAGTACCAACAGGCGCGGTCCTCCGAAGCCGATGGATACGTCCTGCAAACTGATGAGTGCCATAGGGCGCTATTGTAGCCGAAATTTAAAGGGACACGCGAGCGATTCCTGGAAGGGTATAATTTGAAGTACGCGATCAAGTTTCATCCTGAATAATAAGAATATATGCGAGGAAATGATGTCAAGAAATACACTGCTTTTTTGCCTGATTATCTTATTTATTGCATCCTGCACGACACCACCACCTACTACTACTACAACGCCCATCGCTCCCACTTCGACATCTTTGGCAACAGAAACTTTATCCCCGATCCCTTCAACAACAACCCCATCTCCAATCCCAACTCCCACTCTTGTTCCTCTCGATGCATTCCAAAAAGGAATTATTATGACATCCTACCTCGGAAAGTTCAAAGATGCCATCCGAATGCATACGATGCAGACAATCGTGAAACCATTAGGTGTAAACTGGGTATCCATTAGCTTCCCTTGTTTCCAGGAAAATTTAATAAGCACCGAGATCTTCTGTAGCGGGGAAAAAACCCGTGATATTCCCACTGATGATGAACTCATTTCCATAATAAGAGAAGTCCACTCGCTCGGTCTGCGAGTGCTTTTGCAACCCAGTATCATTGAGACGCTTTCAGGAGAAAGCAATCACGATATTGATTTTAGGAACAATGAGAGTGCATGGGAATCCTGGTTCAATTCATACACCCAGAATATGTTGCACTATGCCAGGTTAGCACAACAAGAAAATGTGGAAATCATATCGATTGGTGGTGAGGCACCGCATATAGCCATTCGCACAAAAAATTGGCTCAAGTTGATACCACAAATTAGAGAGGTCTATCAGGGCAAGCTCACCTATGCCGCCTTCAGTTACAAGGCTGAAGAGATTCAATACTGGGATCAGCTGGATTACATTGGCTGGAATGTCTATCAGGGCTTGTGCGCGAAAGAGAATCAATCTATGGATGAAACCAAGGCGATGTGGAAGATTTTATTGGTACGAATGGGAAAATTATCCAAAAAATGGGACAGAAAAATAATCATTTCTGAAATTGGTTTATATCCTCAAAAAAACCTTCTTTGCGATGGGTGGTTTGCTCCGCCCGGACCTGTTATTTTGGATGTGGATTATCAAGCCCAGGTCTATCAAGCCGCGCTCGAATCGGTGATGGACAAACCCTTTCTGCAGGGAATTTTCTGGTATGGCTTGTCACCTAACTCAGCCAAAGGGGGGATGGGCGATTTGGATTTCACGCCGATTGGCAAGCCAGCCGAAGAAGTGTTACGAAAATATTACGGAGGAGAACCAGGTAGAACCATCATTGCCTTTCCGGAGGGAATTGCCGACGAATCGACACCCCTTTGGATGTATCATCAAGGCGCGCCGGATGTAAATGTCTTTCCGCTTGGAAGCGACACCAGTGGAACATTGATCTATGACCTGGCTTATTCTGATCCTGAGCATGGTGCAGTAATCAGAATAAGCCCACGACCTGAGATGGTAGGGATCGGTTTTTGGCAGAGGGGCGTCGATCCAAAAAATTATGATTGGCTCGAATTTGAGGTGCGAGTGGAAGGCAAAATCGAACCCAATCTAGTTGTCTATCTTGAAGAATGGCGTCCGACAGAATCGCCCAACACCTTAGCAGCCAGAAGCTTCATGACAGGAAATTTGATGGATGAGAATTGGCATCTTGTAAGGATTCCAATTACAGCGCTTAATCCTGGCATGGAAACTATCGAGTCTATCGTTTTCCTCACCAGCTGGCCAGGTGACCCAAGATCTGCTACATATTTTCTCGATAACATTCGCCTGGTAAAAGCGGTCAAATAATACGAAACAGGTATCCAACATGAAAGCCGCCATCTTCCACCAATGCGGAGACGCCTCCCAAATTCAAATTGCCGATGTACCGGAGCCAACGGTTGGAGCCGGGCAGGTGCTCATCCGCGTTCATGCCAGCGCCTTCAATCACCTTGAGTTGTGGTCATTGCACGGTCCCGCCGACGAGAGTTACCACTTCCCCATGTGGACGGGTTCCGATGTTGCAGGCGTGATCGAACAGATCGCGCCGGATGTCAGCGGCTGGCAGGTGGGCGATGCGGTCGTGGTCAACCCGTCGCTTTCGTGCGGCAAGTGTCCCCGCTGTCTGGAGGGTGAAGTCAGTCAATGCGACGAGTACGATATTCTCGGTTCTGCTGGCAACGGCGGCAATGCCGAATTCATCGCCGCGAACGCCGACAAACTCATGCGCATCCCCGCTGGTTTCGATTTCATCAAAGCGGCGGCGGCTCCGCTGGCATATCAGACTGCGTGGCGCGCCATCGTCAAGCGCGCCAAACTGCAAAAGGGCGAGGATGTGCTCATCCTGGGCGCGAGCGGCGGCGTGGCGGCGGCGGGCATCCAGATCAGCAAACTGCTTGGGGCGCGCGTGTTCGCGGTCACCTCGTCAGCGGAGAAAATGGACCGGGCGCGGAAGGCAGGCGCAGACTTCGTCTTGAACCGCAATACTTCAAATCCATTTGATGAAGTGCGGCGCCTCACGAACGGACGTGGAGTTGATCTCGTTATCGAGAACGTCGGCTCGGCCACCTGGGCGGAGTCGCAGAACATCCTGCGCAAAGGCGGGCGGCTCGTCACCTATGGGCGCACCACCGGGCGCGAAGGCGTGACCAATATTTCACTGTTATTCTGGAACGAACAGACTCTCATCGGCTCCACCATGGGAAGCCTGAGCGATTTCCGCGAAGTGATGGAACTCGTCTTTAACGGGACCATTGACCCGATCATCGATTCGGTCTATCCGCTGGAGCAGGCGGCAGAAGCGTATGCCCATTACGAACACGGCGAACAGTTCGGGAAGATCGTGCTGAAAGTACGCTGAGACGAAGACCTACTCACCTGAACTCTCAAAAATCAATTCAAGATTAATTCTGACTCGTGCAAGTGTATAATTTGCATCGTATGACATCCATTCCTCTGTCCCTCACCCCGTTTTTTCAGGAATATAACTTCGAAAAACTAGGCCCGGAAACGGATTCACATACCATTATTGAGCGCGTTCTCCAATATGGCAATCGGTCCGAGATACGCTGGCTTTTCTCGGTTTATTCCACAGACCAGATCACAGCATGGGTCAGGCAGTTTGGAACAGACAAGCTCCCACAGCCGCATCGTACATTCTGGCAGGTGGTTTTGGAAATCAATGGATAAATTATTCTGGAATACCTTCACAGAACAAGCAAAAGAGATTGAGCAAAGCTGGTTAATGTGACGACTCTCCCCCTCAACCAGATTCTCCTCGGCGATTGCGTCGAGATTCTCAAGTCACTGCCTGAGAATGCGGCAAGAATAAAGAGTCTTGTGTTTTTTTATTTCGTCTTGTAAAATAGTAATATGTCTTACGGCATGGAGGCAGTGTGAATATGGAAACTATCGTATCCCGGCGCGGGCAGACGGTTGTGCCAGCGGCGATCCGCGCAAAATACAATATCAAGGATGGCGATCAATTGGTTTGGGTGGATGACGGTCAGACTATTCGCGTGATCCCTGTCCCGTCTGATCCGGTCGCGGCTTTATACGGGCGCGGGAAAGGACAGGGACTCACTCGCAAACTCATGGATGATCGCGCCAGGTACAGGAAGAAAGAAAATGGCAAGTAAATCCTTTGTGCTGGATACTTCCGCATTGCTGACATTCATCGAAAAAGAAGACGGCGCAGAACGGGTGCGCGAAGTCCTGCTAAAACAAACGATCATCATCCCCTGGCTCTCCATTTTGGAAACCGTTTACATTTCACAGCGGGAGTTGGGAGAGGAAGAAGCCCTGACCCGTTACGCCCTGCTGAAAAAACTAAACGCAAGGATCATCTGGGATGCCGATGAAGCCCTGTTACTTAACGCCGCGCGCATCAAATCAACCCACAGCCTTTCTCTCGCAGACTCGGTCATTGCCGCCATTGCAACCCAATACAACGCCATCCTTCTTCACAAAGACCCTGAATATGAGCCGCTTCAAGATGTGATTGAAATGGAAATATTACCGTACAAAAACTAAGCTGTGAACACGCTACCCCTCAACCAGATCATCCCCGGCGATTGCATCGAGGTTCTCAAGTCACTGCCTGAGAACTCGGTGGACTGCGTATTCGCCGATCCCCCCTATAACCTGCAACTGCACCACGACCTATATCGCCCCGATATGTCGAAGGTGTCAGCGGTCAACGATGGTTGGGATCAGTTTGCGGATTTCAAAGAGTATGATGATTTCACATTCAAGTGGCTATCCGCAAGCCGGAGAGTATTGAAGGATACGGGCACGATCTGGGTCATTGGCTCGTATCACAACATCTTTCGTGTCGGCTCGATCATGCAAGATCTGGGGTTCTGGTTCCTGAACGATGTGTTATGGATCAAAGACAATCCAATGCCCAACTTCAGAGGCGTGCGTTTTACCAATGCTCATGAGACCATGATCTGGGCGCAAAGGAAGAAAGGCGCGAAGTACACGTTCAATCACCACTCGATGAAAGCGTTGAACGATGATCTGCAGATGCGCTCGGATTGGCATATTCCCCTGGCAACAGGCAGGCAACGAATCAAATTGAATGGGACAAAAGCCCACTCGACTCAAAAACCCGAGGGATTGCTGTACCGGGTCATCATGGCTTCATCAAATGTCGGGGATGTGATCCTCGATCCGTTCTTTGGCTCAGGGACAACGGGTGCCGTTGCGAAGAAACTTGGTCGCAACTGGATCGGCATCGAACGAGACAAAAAGTATGTGAAGGTCGCGCAGAAGCGCATCGACGCGGTGGCAGAGTCGGATTCAGAGGCGATCCATGTTGAAAAACGGAAGCAGGCCCGGGTCCCGTTTGGAGCGCTGATCGAAAACGGATATCTGAATCCGGGGCAGAGTCTGTTCTTCGCCAGGAATGGGACGAAAGCGAAAATCCTATCCAATGGACATATCAAGTGCGGCGATGTCACTGGCTCGATTCATGGAGTTGCGAAGTCGCTGATGAACGGCGCGCCCGTGAATGGCTGGGATATGTGGCTGTATAAAGACGAAAAGGGGAATAAAATTACTATCGATGAATTGCGGAAGCAAATACGAAGTCTAACGTCGAAAGTCTAACGTCGCACGTCTGCCCCTTCGACACTACACAGGACAAGCCTTCAACGTTTGACGTTTGACAACAGGAGTTGCCATGAACATCGAATTAACCATCAACGGGATCAAACATAAAGTGGATTGTGCTCCATCTGAAACCTTGTTATCTGCCGTTCGCAGGCTTGGATTCTTCGGAGTCAAATTCGGCGATGAGCAGGGACTGAGCGGCGCGGACACGGTTCTGCTGAACGGCAAACCTGTCAACGCGGGGTCACTGCTCGCGGCGCAAGCCGAGGGGCACTTCGTCGTCACCATCGAGGGACTTGGTGAGCATCCCGATCAGGGCTGGAAGAAAACGGAAGGCTTGCATCCACTGCAACAGGCGTTCGTCGAGTCGGGTGCCATCCAATGCGGATATTGCACGCCGGGGCAGATCCTTGCGGCGAAGGCTCTGCTGGATGTGAATCCAAATCCGACTGAGGAACAGGTGCGCGAGGCGATTGCAGGTGTGTTGTGTCGCTGTACCGGTTATCTCAAACCCGTGCAGGCGGTGCTAAAAGCCGCGGCGGCGATGAGGGGAGAAGGTCAGTTATCAGTGAGCAGTGATCAGTTTCCTGTTGAAACAGGCACGCCGCCCAACGATAAACTGATCACCGATGACTGGTCACTGGTTACTACAAAAGTGACTCCTAAAATTATCCTAGTGCCAGAGACCGAGCCTTACCAGACCGTTGGCAAACCTGAGATCAAAGTGGACGCGGTCAAGTTGGTGCAGGGCAAACCCGCTTTCACCGCGGACATGGACATGCGCGGAATGTTGTATGCGCGTGTGTTGCGCAGTCCGCATGCTCATGCACGAATCAAGAAGATCGATGCAAGTAAAGCGCGCGAACTCAAAGGCGTCGCAGCGGTGTTGACATGGCAGGACATTCCGCGCGTGGTCTATTCCACAGCGGGACAGTCCGACCCGATCCCAGGTCCGCTGGATTCGTTTTCGCTGGACAACAAAGTGAGATTTGTCGGCGACCGCGTGGCAATGGTCGCGGCGGAGACAGTTGAAATTGTCGAGAAGGCATTGACTTTGATCGATGTGGAATATGAAGTGCTGGACTCCATCCTCGACTCGCGCGAAGCGATGAAACCCGACGCGGTTCGGATTCACGATGAGCCTGAGTACGT
>JBFYRY010000231.1:0-11397 GCA_041302025.1 Chloroflexota bacterium
GGCGTTGTGATGCTTTTACTTGTGCTCGGTGCGAATTTCACGGGTTATCTTTTACCGTGGGATCAACTCGCCTATTGGGCGATCACGGTCGGCACGAGCATCATCAGCTATGTGCCGCTCATCGGTGAATGGATTGGCAGGCTTGTCCTCGGTGGACCCGAAGTGGGGGCGAACACCCTGCTCAACTTCTACTCGATGCACATCTCGTTCATCCCGCTCGCCATCTTTGGGCTGATGTCCTATCACTTTTGGCGCGTCCGCAAGGACGGCGGCTTGACCGTCCCCAAATCCTCAAAGCAAACGGAAGATCCGAAACCTGAGCGCGTGACCACCATCCCGCACCTTGTCCATCGTGAATTGATCTTTGCCCTCGGATGGATAGCTGCGCTTCTTACCTTCGCCATGCTTGTCCCTGCGCCATTGGAGGGAATCGCCAACCCAGCCTTATCTCCCAATCCCGCCAAAGCGCCGTGGTATTTCATGGGCTTGCAGGAGTTATTGCTTCACTTCCACCCGTTGGTCGGAGCGATCGTCCTGCCAGGACTTGCCATTGCTGGAATTTTTGCCCTCCCGTTCTTTGACCTTAACCCGAAAAGCGTGGGCGTGTACTTCCGTTCCCACTCTGGCTCCCAACATGGAACACCCTGCTTTCAAACGGACTCATCCCATTGGCGGTTGTCTTGCTTCCCATCATCTTTCTCGATGGCTGGGTCCACAAATCCTTCCAGGCAGATACGGAAGAACGTGTGCTCTTCATCGCATCCTTCCTCTTCACCGCTTTCATTGTCCTTACCGTTATCGGCATCCTCTTCCGCGGACCAGGGATGAGTCTCTACCTCCCGTGGAACATGCCGATTATCACCCACTGATAACTGCTCACTGATCACTTTTACTTTTAGGAATTCCTTATGACTGACAACACACCCACTCCCAACAACCTCTCCCGCCGTGACTTCCTCAAGGTCGCATGGATGTTCCTCGGAGGCGTTGCCGCACTCGAAACCGCAGGCGTTTTCATCTCCTACCTGCAACCGCGCCTTGCCGAAGGCGAATTCGGCTCCGTCATTATCCCTGGCAAAGTGGATGAATTCCCACCCAACTCCGTGACCCACATCCCCAACGGACGTTTTTATGTTGTGCGAACCAATGATGGCGGTTTCCTTGCCGTGTACCACCGTTGCACGCATCTCGGTTGTACCGTCCCTTGGGATCAGACCGCGCAAAAATTCGTTTGTCCGTGCCACAACTCCCAATTCAACAGGGAAGGCGTTGTCGAAAACCCGCCCGCACCGCGTCCTCTCGACTTGTTCGCCCTCATCATCGAAAACGGCGAGCTCAAAGTGGACACTGGCAAAATTATCCAACGTCAGACCTATGAAACCGCACAGGTGGTGTATCCATGAAACCAAAATCCTACCTCATCGAATCCCTCATCGGCTTGGGCGCACTGCTCCTCATCGTCTCTGCCCTCGGCTATTACATCCTGAACGAGCCAACCCGCATCGTGAACGCGCAAGGTGATGTCATCGCTGTTCAACTGGACGATGCCATGTCATTGTACGCCGAGAACTGTTCCGTCTGTCACGGCTTGAACGGCGAAGGCATCGGCGCCACACCTCCGCTCGACAGCGCCGCACTCCGCACAATGCCTAACGACGACATCTACAAGACCATCTCGCGCGGACGTTACCAAACCGCCATGCCTGCCTGGGCTGTTGAAGATGGCGGTCCGCTAAGCGACTATCAAATTGATGAATTGGTAACCCTGATACAGTATGGCGATTGGATCGAAACAGGGGACCGCACAGTAAACCTTGGTCTTGCGCCTCTCATCCCGTTCACAACTGAACCTGATCCTGCTCTGCTCGCCGAAATTGGCAATCTCCCTGACGGAGCCACTCTGCAAACTGCGGTCCAATTATTTGCTGCAAACTGTGTCGCCTGTCACGGCGCCGATGGACTTGGCACAGGCATTGCCCCCGCCTTGAACGATCCGCTCGTCCGTGAAAAAACTGCCGAGGATATTACCCGCATCATCACCTACGGAAACACGGGAACCCTCATGGCTGGCTGGAGTAATACTCTCACTGCTGACGAGATCAATGCACTTGCATCACTCGTTGGTCGTTGGGATGAAGTTCCGCTTGGTACTATTCCCGCGCCTGATGTACCCATCCCTACAACCGAAGAAAGCATTGCTTTGGGCGGTCAACTCTTCGCCGCAAACTGCTCCCGTTGTCATGGACCCGAAGGACAGGGCACGCCGCGCGCGCCGTCGCTCAATGTCAAATCTTTCCTTACCGATACCAGTGACCAGGCGATTCAACAGATCGTCACACTCGGCGTCCCTGGCACAGCCATGCCGAGTTGGGGCGATCGCATGACCGACGCCGACATTCAAGCCATTGTTGGTTTCATCCGTCAATGGGAACCTACCGCGCCTGAGGTTGCAATACTCACCCGTCCTGGCGGTGGAGGTCCGCCCTGGACGAGGAACACAACCACAAATAACTTTGGTTTACTCCCATCAACGAATTCAACCACAACCACCACAACGACAACAGGTCCCGGACATCAAGCATCGACTCAAACTGCCGCTCAAAACACACTTGATTGGAGAATTCTTGTTTTGCTTGGAGTTGTCTTATCTGTGGCTTTCACATTGATTTTCTCGGGATTGGATTCCCTTCGGCGTAAGCCGCCAAATATAGGATGATGTTTCCATTGAGACAACAGAGAAGCCCCGTGCCTGAAAAGACGCGGGGCTTCTCATATAAGGTTTGATGTGTCTGTTCTGATAGCGGTTACGTTTGTGCGGAATGACCCTGGTGTATTTCCGGTGGCGGGTATCAAGTCCCGCCACCGGAGGGTTCATTGTGGAGTCGCTATGGCTTATAGACTGTTACGGTCACCACACCGTTTGGATCGTACTCGTAGCCTGTCAAAGTAACGTTTTGCACCGTGAACAGGATCGAAGTTGTCTTGGTGCTGACATTAAGCGTGGCAGTGCACTTCCCGAGAGAATCCGTTGTGCAGGTGAATGCGGTGCCGTTGCCCCAGAGTCCAGTGACTACTGCTCCAGATTTGGCAGAATCCAGGGTTAGGACAACTTTCGCCACCCATTTGGTTTTATTGAGTGTGGAACCACTGCCAACCAGTGAAGCCACTTTAACTTTTTGGATCACCGGGTTTTCCACTGTGATGGTTATGGTATTACTGCTGGTGAGTCCACCAGAATCGGTGACAGTGGTAGTAATGATGTGGGTACCGCTGGATAGCACCGCACTGAAGGAGCCGCCTGTGCCGATCTGCCCGTCCAAACTGGAAGTCCATACCAGGCTGGTAGTCAGGTCACCGTCTTCAGTATCCATGGCTGAGCCGGAGAAACTGATCAGTGTTCCTGATGCAAAACTTGCTCCATTAGCTGGACTGCTGATTGCTGAGCCAGGCGCGGTATTCTCAGTTCCGCCACCATCATCGCCGGGGATGTAATCGTCCAGGAACAGGATGCGGCGGAATATTGCATCGGCAAGTACTTCAACGCCGTCTTGGTCGAAGTCCCACTGGTTCCAGATGGCATAGAAGAACTGACCGCCCGGGCTGGTGGTGACAGAGGCTTCGCCTGATTCGGAGAACTGACTGCCCTCCAACGCGTCATATTCATTGCAGAAGCCGGAGAGGTCATATGCGTCTTCAGCGTCAGCGGAGGGCAGACAGGCACTTGTATCCGCATCGTCCTGCCAAACCAGGTACTCGTCGCCCCAATCCACTGCGCGGCTGTAGAACAGGTCGAGCGGGGGCGCTTCGCCAGCGTCGTAGGCGCTGGAGTGTCCCGTTTCGTAGACCATAAAGTAGCGCGAGGGGTCGCGTGTGTCGTCCGGGTAAGCCGGGGCGACAAACCCATCAGGCAGTGAGGAAGTGCTCACCCAAGCCTCGTTGATGGTGCGGGTGGTGGGCGAGTAGCGCGGGTCGAGCACTGTCACCTTCGAGCCAAGCAGTTGGGAGGCGTTGCGTGCCTGCTCAAACTCACCGGCGGCATAGGTTGTGCAGACCGGATATTCGGTGTCTGCTCCCGTCGGACCCATCCATTCGCAGGTGGTTGTGCCGTCACCACTATAGGTTATGCCGTTGGTATGGGTGAAGCTGGCTGGCAGTGTGCTCCAGGTCTTGCCGCCGTCAAAGGAACGTCGGATGTACAGGTTGACGATGTCGTGGGCATCTGTAAGGGCCTGCCAGTTATTCGTCCAACCGTACATCGCCATGACCATGTCGCCGGCCAGGAAGCCACGGTGACCCTTGGCCATATCGTAGGGGTTTTCCCAGGAAGCATCGTCAAGATTAGTGAGGGTAGTATCGGTGATGGTTTCGCCGTATCCCGGACCGTACATCTGCCATGTTAAGATCTTGGAGATTGGCAGTCCGCCCTCCAGGTCGTCGAAATAGTCGTTGAAGGGGAAGACGTCCAGGCAGGATATTGCATCGGAACAGGTTTCACCAGTGAGCACAGTGTTACCGGATAGGTTGATGGCTGGTGCGGCGCATAAGCCTTTCACATAGCGGGGATTTGACCCATCGGTGTAAGCCCAACCGGATGTTCCGTCTGCGTTCAGGCATTCCACGTTCGAGTAGTCGTAGGGATTGTCGACCGCAGGATCAAAATCGGTGGGCATGACCCAGCGCCGCACCATGATATCGGCTGGACCGCCGCGACGGATGATGCCCTGCTTCCACAGATGCATGGCCACCAATCCGCTTGGACCGGCGTCATACCAGTCTTGTGACATGGTGGACGGACGCCGGGCGATCTCAGACTGGAAGAGCGTGGTCGTCGTAAGACCGGCCAGGGTCTCATAGATCGGGTCGACAGTGAATTTCCAGAAATTGTATCCAAATGAGGTGTCCTGCTCCAACAGACCCGTTGGGTCAGACCAATCTTCCGGATACACGGCAGGCTGGTTGAGCATCAAGCCCTGTGATACCAGTTCGGGTTTGAACATATCGAAGGTGTGGTACCACACGTTCTTGCCCATGTCGCGCTTGTCGGCATCGGTAAGCACGTCGCAGTCGCCGTCATCGCAGATATCGCCCAAGCCCTTGTTCTCCTCGTAGAGCACCCCAAACCAGGCACTATTGATGGGGTAAAGATCGGGCTGGGTCTTGTCAAACGCTCCCACAGATGAGTAGCCATGCAGGCTGAGGCGGGCGCGGGTGGAAGCGGTGTTGCCGCGCATCAGACGTCCATCCTCTGTAACGCACATGTTAACTGTTGAAGTTGGTCCCTCGGGGGTTTCGATCGTGACCGGGACGGTGCTGGCACAGAAGTCAGCCAATCCGCTCCCATCATAGTCAACGTAGCAATAGGGATTGCTGTCCGTGTCTGTGCACATGGCGTTGTCAGTCAGACGCATCGGAACCGCCATCGGCACAGCGGCTTTGGGGCTCCCTGTCGGGTTGGCAACAACCCACTCAGCAAGACTGCCGGTCGTATTGTAGAACGAACCGTAAGTGCCATCTCCACTGACCAGGTCAAAATCATCCCAGTCGACGTAGGAGTACCAGGTATCGGTTTGGTGGTGAGCGACGGCGCCGCTCCAGCCTTCACCGGGTCCTTCACCTTCACCGGGGCGGATGCCTTCCGGATCTTCCTGCCAGGTGACAACACAACCAGCGCCCTTGACACAGACTGTCTCAGGACGGTTGGCACTGCGAACACCGGAGCTCAAGCGTTCAGCTTTGAACCAGGTGAAGGTGCTCAGTCCGCCCGTTTCGGTCGGGGGCAGAAGCGAACCGCGCGCCGACCAGACGCAGGAGAAGGGATAATCGCCGACCAGCGGATACCCATCCTCAGCCAGGTCCGCGGCGCTTTGGACGCCCTGTGAGCCTGCCACACCGAAGGAGTCTTCAAGGTATGTGCAGGGAGTCAGTGGGTCGCCATCAGTACAGGCGGTTGCATCCGCTACCGTTCCCGATTCTGCCAGGTACGGTGCGAGCAGTGCACGCTCGGTCTCGGTTATGGCATAGGTAGGACTGCCGCTTCCGCAGTACTTGCTTACCCAGACGACCAGAACCTTGTTGCCGTCTGATGCGGTGTAGGTCCGTCCGACATCCCCGTAATAGGGTACCCACTTTCTGCCAACCTTGATCTTAATGGATGAGAGGTCTCCCGATTTCGAGAGGTTGGTGCGTTTCCACGTAGCACCGTCGTCAAGACTCACCGCGGCAAAGGCATCGCGCTTGCCATGCCCCGGGAAGCCGCCGTAGGCTTCCTCCTCAATGAATGTGACCGGTCCATCGGTGTAGTGCGTAATGATCGGACGGACATACTCACGCGTCTCGACCAATGCACCGTCCGCATTGTAGTATTCGACCAGGGGCAACAAAGTCCCATCCGAAGTCTGTGGCGGCACGTATACCGGAAGTGTGCGGACTGTGGCAAACTCGGTGTCATAGTCCGGTGTGTTGGATATATTTTTTCTGAACATGGGTCCATCATCGGCAAAGACTGTAGTAGCCATAATGCCAATCAGGATCACCACGCAGATGATCTTGAATATTCTTAGTTTCATCTTGTTATCTCCTTTTCTTGGTATTGATCATGTTTTGAGACCAAAGAATGCAATTCATACAGCCTTTCCACCTCCTTTACCGGTTCGTACGGTACATGAGATTTGATACCCATGTTTTCGATGGGTAAGAAAGCATCCAACAGAACAACCAAAGTTTGTTTATCCATTCGAATCGCTTCTTATAACTATTGCTTTGAAAAGAGGGTAGCAATCCCCCATTAAAAAAGAGCGATGGATTCATCGCTCCTGGTAAATACTGATAACTTTGTCTGACAATCAGGGATTACCCGCCGTCAACCAGATTGTCGTCTACATCCGTTTGGCAGAATGCGCCGTCAGCTTGGATCCTTTTTGGGCCGGGGAATCAGCCCCTCCCGTTGGGCAAACGAGGCGGCTTCATGTCGGCTGGTAAGGTGTAGTTTGTCCAATATCTTGCGGATGTGACTCTTGACGGTGTGGATGCTGACGCTGAGTTTGTCCGCAACATCCTTGTTGGATGCGCCGGATGCGACCAATACAAGCACTTCTTTCTCGCGTTGGGTGAGTATGGGATATTTTTCTTCCGGGTTAAAGGATGGCTGACGGTCAAGCCGCCGGAACTCATCCAACATGCGACCCGCCATGGAGGGGGTGATGGCTGCTTCGCCTCGCATTGCCCCCTGCAACAGAGAGAGCATCTCCTCCTTGCGGATGCTTTTCAACAGGTAACCCCGGGCGCCATTTCGAATCGCTTCAAAAAGTTTATCGTTCTCATCGTTTACGGTCAGCATCACGATGATTACATCGGGGAATTCCTGCTTGATCCGTTGCGTGGCTTCCAGCCCGTCGCAAACGGGCATTGTGACATCCATCAGGATCAAGTCCGGTTTGAGCCGCTGGGCTTCCGCAATCGCTTCGAGACCATTCGTCGCTTCACCGACAACCTCGAAATCGATCTGACTGTTCAGAATTCTTGCCAATCCATCCCGAAAGAGAGAGTGGTCATCAGCCAATAGTACGCGAGTCTTGCTCATTATGTCATCCCTTGTTTGATCGTATTTTGAGACTTGATATCACGAAAAGTGCCGGCAAACGTCGAACGGTTGTCACCCAGCCCGGGCAGGGTGAGGGTGATGCGGGTGCCGCGTCCCGGCGAAGAGTCGACCTGCAGTTCCGCCCCGATGCGCGCCGCCCGCGAATGCATGACGCCCAAGCCAAAGTGGCTCTGGCTCGTTTCCCACCATGCTCCCTGCTCAAAGCCCGTGCCATCGTCTTCTACAGAGACGCAGAAGGCCTGACCTCGAAACTCCAGGGTCAGCGTGATGTGTTCCGCATGGGCATGGCGGTTGGCATTCAACAGCGCCTCCTGCACCACGAACAGCACCTGGTCCCCCTGTTCCTGCGGCAGGAATAAGGGTTCCTGTAACTGAAAGTCAAAGTGGATTGGGGTTTTATCCACCCAGGAAAGTTTGTCTGTCAGGCTTGTCAACAACTCCTGGATGGAGCGGAGAGGCTGGGGAGTCCTTTGCAGGCTGGCAATGGAGCGCCTCACCTCGACGGAGACATGTTTGACGGTCTCCCGCGTCATTGACAACTCGTCAACTGCCTGCTGTTTCGAACCGGTTTTGATCAACTCCATGGCGTTGTCGATCTGCAAACCCAGCAGGCTGACCGTCTGCCCGAGCCCATCGTGCATGTCTGCAGCAATGCGCTGACGTTCTTCCAACGCCGCCGCCCATTCCAATTGTTTATGAAGGTTGGCATTCATCAATGCCACAGCTGCACGGTTCACAAAAGCTTCTATCAAAACGATATCCTCATACCGCCAATGCCGCGTCGACTGCCGATCCATCAGGAACAGTGAGCCAAACGACTCGTCCATGCTCCGGATCGGCACACAAAGGAGCGCCTGAGGCTCAAGCCCCTCTCTCCAGGAGGCGGGAATGCGTGAGTCGACTTGCGCATCCCTGATGACGATCGACTCACGGCACACGACCAGGTCGTGCAGACAGTCGACACTTTCCGCCTGTGCCTGGAGAAGATTACCTTCCTCTTCAGTAATTCCATGACTGGCAAGAAGACTGACTCTTTTGCCTGTCCCATCCCAATCCAGGACGAATACCACCTGGCAGTCCAATAATTTGACCGACTGCATCACAATCTGCTCATAGATCTTTTCAACGCTCAATGTGGATGCCAGAACAGTACTGATCTGATGGAGCAGTGTCAATTCCTCAGCCACCCGCTCTGCCGATTGATAGAGATTGGCGTTTTCTATCGCCATGCCGATCTGCTGACCGATGATGGTCAAAAGTTCCAATTCCGGGGGTCGAATGGGCTCGGTTTCTCGGGAAGCGAGGGTCAGCGTTCCCAAGGCTTTGCCGCTGGAAATGAGCGGCACACTTACCAGCGTCTTCAACTTCTCCATGGCAACCATCGAGGATGCATTTGCGGCAGGACACTCAGACACCGGTTTGACAACCGCCCCAAAACCTTTCATCGCTTCGGCGGAGATCATTTCACAGCAAAGCCACTCGTCAAGGGTGCCCGCCGGTTTATCCTGAAAAATGGAACCGCGATGGCTTTGCAGGGTCAATTTATCCAATACCGAGTCCCATAGAAAGACAAGACCCGCCTCCATTTTCACAATGGAAAGCACCGCATCCAACGAAGTGTCCAGGATCGTTTTCAGTTCGAGGGAACGGCTGAGGGTGGATGCGATGGCATTTTGCGCGGCAAGATTCGCATTTCGCTGGGCGATTTCCGCTTCAATCTGTTTACGGTCTGAAATATCCTTAAAGACAACGACTGTACCTGTCAGGGTCTCGTCATCATACGTTGGACTGCTCACAAAAGAGACCGGAAAACTTGAGGTGTCCTTCCTCCAGAATACCCGGTCATCGCCGCGGCTGGGGGTGTCGCGCAAATACCCATCACAAATGGGGCACTTGTCTTCGGGACTGGGGTGGTTAACAGTTTCATGATCCAAGCAGATTATGTTGGAGGGTTGTCCGATAAGTTCATCCACAGCATACCCCAGCATCCTTGCCGCAGCGGAATTCACAAAACTGAAGTGTCCGTGTCGATCAATGCCGCAAATTCCCTCACCCGCTGATTCCAGGATCAGTTCGTATTGATGGCTGAGTTGCGTCAGCGCCTCCTCAACCCGTTTACGCTCATATACCTCATCCTTGAGCTGAGCATTCACCGTTGATATTTCGGCAGTACGTTCCAGGACCAGCTCCTCCAGGTGAAGGCGGTGGTCTTCCAGATCTTTTTGCGCCTGTCTTCTTTCGATAGACATCTCGCGCAGATACACATAACCCAATATTGGAATGGCAAGAATTGGGAAGAAATTACCGATCGGACAGATAATACGGTTGTATGCCCTGTCGGTCAGATAGTTTGCAAGGAACAGCAACTCCCCCATGAGAAAAAAGCCCAGGGCAACAGTCACCACATTGGACAGCCAGCCTTTTTTTCTCCTCACCAGAATGATGGCGGTAATGAGCAGTATAGATGAGGAAGCCTGGAAGAGCCAGGAAACCCAGGATTGGTGAAAAAGGGACTCTGTAAGTACAGCAAGATGGATGGGCCATTGCCACAAGGCAATGATCAAATTTATGAAGGTTATGCCCACTCCCACCCGAATATAAGTACGCGCCAGGCGTGCATCATCGAGAATGTAACGGAGAAATGCGCCTGCCACAACGACAATCGACGCAATTGAAAGGGAACGTTCCAGGGGGACCAGGATGGGATAGGCTGTCTGCCGCTCAACTATCCCCAGCATTTGGATGGCGACAAAGATGGACATGACAATTGCACTGGCAGATCCCAATCCGAAACCCCAAACCAGCAATCTCTCACGCGACGGATGCGATTCATGTTGACGCGACCAGGCAACCAGCAGGAGCGCGCCATAGGTCACGGCTGGGATGCTGAAACGGACCAGATTGTTCTCCATCTGGCCAGTACCACCGGCAAATTGAGTCAAAAACTGGAGGAAGAATTCAAGAAACTTATTCATATTGGTTTCTCAGGCCTCGCAAACTCTGACACGATTGCAATTACTTACCCAAAAAATCGTTGACCACGGAAACTTAAGTATTACCACCCACCAATAATCTGGAAAGATATACTAATAATAAACTGGTCTTGCTATTCAATCCGAATTAAGGGTTACGTCCATTGTATGGTAACCCTTGCAAATTTGCAAGTTGAACCTATGTTATTAGACGATAGGCAGTCCTGTTGGTTACAAAAATGTGCAGGATCAGGGAGCTACATTGTTCGGGAAGAGCGAGCTCATGATCCGGCGGAATTGGATGTCACTGGCACCCGGACCCTCCTCCAGCCAGGTGGCATAGAAGCGGGAGCCATCGGGGGTCATGCGCAATTGCGCCTCGCCCTGCTGGTAATCGCCGATCGCGAGGGAATCCCATCGGTAGACCGTCTCACCGGCATAGTTGCCCAGGCTGTCGGGATTGACATCCCATGCCACTTCCACGTAGCTCTCACCTTTATTGGTCGTAAAGCTGTAGAAGAGGTCCAGCGGGGTTGCGTATTCACCTTCATCATCATCGAACTCTGTCGGGACATTGTTGGCTGTGCCAAAGCTGAGGTAGAACACGTTCGGGTTATTGATGTCCTCAGGTTTGCCTGTCGATGAACCGTCGAGGTTCTTGATGGTGCCGGGGGTTCCGACAATGCGCGGTTCGATCACACTCATCTTGTTGTTGGCAAGCTGCGAAACGTTGCGTGCCTGTTCGAATTGACCTGGTCCGTAGGTGTTGCAGACCTCGGTCTTTTCCTTCGTTATGGGATCGGTGAAGGTATCGCAATGGGTGAC